>NZ_JBEXLH010000073.1:0-39666 GCF_040609855.1 Nonomuraea sp. NPDC004580
GGCCGCTCGGGACGACGCCCCATCATGCTACCCAGCCTGACCCTCGACCTACATGATCGGAAGCCCGCCCAGCAACATCATCAGAAGTCTCCTAGAGGCGCCTTAGGCGTTCCTCGCACCCGTCTAAGTACTTCCCGTCTGCGCCGATGCCGAGAGATAGGACATCCGCCCGATGTGCGGATGGGGGCCTTAGGCGGAGTCTTGAGAGTGCAGGGAACGAACCGAAGGAGCAATCGGATGCACGCCGAACTCGAATACACCGTCATGCAGCACCACGCCTCCGAACTGCGCCGCGCGGCCGCCGAGCACCGCCGCGCACGCGAGGCAGGGCAGGAGCGGCCGGCCGAGCGCCGGCACCGCTCGGTGTTCGCCCGTCTGCTGTCCTCGTGACCGCCCACAAGCAGCCCGGCCGCACCCTCCCTCGCGGCCGGGCTGAAGCGCCTCCTTAGCGGGGCGGCCGCGTTCCCGGCCCGAATCCTGGTCGGGCTCAGGGAGACGGCATCACGAGGCCCCGGTCCCGTTCCTGGCGGACCGGGGCCTCGCGTCCGCCCACCTGCCGTCACATTGTGCGATCGTCCGCGCACGGAGGATGATGCCGGTATGAGCAGGCGCGCACTGGTGTGGAGCGGCTCCGCGGTCGCGGTCGTCGCCCTGGCGGGGCTGGTCGTCTACGTCGCCCGGGCGGGGCTGGACGAGGCCGACAAACTGGCCGGCGTGATCGGCGCGTTCGTCGGCCTGGCCGGGCTGGGCGTCTCGGTGTACGGCATGGTCCGCGGCGACCCGCCCGCAGGCCCCGGACCGGGCTCCGTGGTCGTCAAGGGCGACAACTCAGGCGTCATCGCCACCGGCGACGCCGCCGACGTCCGCATGACGACGGAGCCCGACCCCTGACGTCGGGCTCAGGACTTGGGGACGCTGATCAGCAGCGCGTCGCCCTGGCCGCCGCCGCCGCACAGACCGGCCGCGCCCAGCCCGCCGCCCCTGCGCCGCAGCTCGTGAGCCAGCGTCAGCACGATCCGGGCGCCCGACGCGCCGATCGGATGGCCGAGCGCGATGCCGCCGCCGTTGACGTTGACCTTGTCGAGCGGCACGCCCAGCTCCTTGACCGACTGGAGCACCACGCTGGCGAACGCCTCGTTGATCTCCACCAGGTCGAGGTCGGCGGCCGTGACGCCCTGCCTGGCCATGGCGTGCTTGATGGCGTTGGCGGGCTGTGACTGCAGGGACGCGTCGGGGCCCGCGACGTTGCCGTGGCGGCCGATCTCGGCCAGCCAGGGCAGCCCCAGCTCCTCGGCCTTCGCCTTCGACATGACGACGACCGCGCAGGCGCCGTCGGAGATCTGGGACGCGGAGCCGGCGGTGATCGTGCCGTCGGCGGCGAAGGCGGGGCGGAGCTTGGCGAGCGTCTCGGCGGTGGTGTCACCGCGCACGCCCTCGTCCTCCTTGACGACGACCGGCTCGCCCCTGCGCTGCGGGATCTCCACGGGGACGATCTCGTCCTCGAAGACGCCGTTCTTGATCGCGGCGGCGGCGAGCTGGTGTGAACGGGCCGACAGGTCGTCCTGCTCCTCGCGGCCGATGCCGAGCCTGGCGTTGTAGCGCTCGGTGGACTCGCCCATCGCGCACTGGTCGAACGCGCAGAACAGGCCGTCGTGCGCCATCGAGTCGACGACCTCCGAGCCGCCGTACTTGACGCCCCTGCGCAGCCCCGGGAGCAGGTGGGGCGCGTTGGTCATGGACTCCATGCCGCCGGCCACCACGATGTCGAACTCGCCCGCCCTGATGAGCTGGTCGGCCAGCGCGATGGCGTCGAGACCCGACAGGCACACCTTGTTGATCGTGATGGAGGGGACGGTCATCGGGATGCCGGCCTTGACCGCGGCCTGGCGTGAGGGGATCTGCCCGGCGCCGGCCTGGAGGACCTGGCCCATGATGACGTACTCGACCGCGTCGGGCGCGACCCCGGCCCGCTCCAGCGCCGCCTTGATGGCGATGCCGCCGAGCTCGACGGCCTGCAGCCCGGACAGCGAACCGAGCAGCCTGCCGATGGGGGTGCGAGCTCCGGCGACGATGACGGAACCTGACATGACAACGGCCTCCTGTGCTCGCGCGTCGGGTCTTTGACACCATACCCACGGGTACGACGCCGCTCGCCATGGAGGTGGACCACACATGTTCCTGCGTATCGACCACATAGGGATCGCCTGCCGCGATCTCGAGGAGAAGATCGAGCTGTTCTCCCGCCTGTTCGAACTGGAGGTCGTCGCCAGGGAGGTCAACGAGGAGCAGGGAGTGAAGGAGGCCATGCTGCACATCGCCGACGGCGAAGGCGGGGGCTCCTACATTCAGCTCCTCGAGCCGCTCTCCGACGACTCACCTGTGGGGAAATTCCTGGCTAAGCGGGGCGAGGGCGTCCATCACGTGGCATTCGGGGTGCCGGACGTCGCCGAGGCCATGTCCCAGATCAGCGAGAAAGGCGTGAGGCTTCTGGACGAGCGCCCCAGGCACGGGTCGATGGGCTCGGAAATCGCGTTCCTGCATCCCAAGGACGTGGGCGGAATGCTTACAGAGCTGGTCCAAGCGGCCAAGCGATAGCAAACCACCACAAAACGTAAAAACCGTTCATATGTAACTAGTCACGCAGAAAGTTGGACGGGGCTTCGCACGCCGCACCAGCGGAGTACGCTTGACCTTCCACCGGACATGGGGCCTGCCGAGAGGCACAGGCTCCTGGTACGGATGCCCCGAACCCCCCGTCCGGCCCGTGTAGCCGTCTCGACAACCCAGGATCGAGCCTCCATGCAGTCCGACATCGACGCCCAGCTCAACAACTTCTTCGAGGACGCCCCAGCACGCGAGTTCGACGTGGTGCTGCGCGGTTACGACCGGCACCAGGTCCACGACCATCTCAAGCAGCTCGACGGGGAGCTCCGCCAGGCCCGTGAGCAGGTCACCGCCCTCCAGCGCGACCTGTCCGACTCCCAGCGCCAGCTGCAGGAGCAGGAGCGCCCCACCTACTCCGGTCTCGGCGCCCGCATCGAGCAGCTGCTCCGCCTGGCCGAGGAGCAGGCCACCGAGCTCGTCCAGGCCGCCAGGTCCGAGGCCAACGAGATCAAGGCCACCGCCAAGGTCGAGGCCGCCGACCTGCGCGCCGCCGCCGAGGCCGAGGCCGCCGACAAGCGCGCCCAGGCCGCCCGCGAGAGCGACGAGATGCGCACGACCGCCGAGCGCGAGGCCGAGGACATCCGCTCCACCGCCCGCCGCGAGGCCGACGAGCTGACCAACACCACCGAGCGCGAGGCCGCTAAGCTGCGCGCCACCGCCGACCACGAGGTGGCGGAGAAGCGCGCCGACGCCGAGCGGGAGATCGCCAAGCTCCGCACCACCACCGAGCGCGAGGTCGCCCAGCTGCGGGCCTCGACCAAGCGCGAGCGCGACGAGGTGCTGACCACCGCCAAGCGGCAGGCCGACGAGATGCGCGCGCAGGCGCAGCGGGTGCTGGAGGAGTCCGAGGCCAAGCGGGCCCAGGACGAGGCCGAGTTCGAGATCCAGCTCGCCTCCCGCCGCGAGGAGGCCGAGCGCCAGGAGGCGGAGCGCCACGCCACCGCCCAGGCCGCCACGCAGAAGCTGGTCGCCGAGGCCGAGCAGCGCGCCGCCACCGCCGAGTCGCGGGCCACGAAGGCCACGCAGCAGGCCGAGCAGACCCGCCGCGAGGCCGACCTGCACGCCAAGCAGCTGGTCGCCAACGCCCGCAAGAGCGCCGACACCATCGTGGCCGAGGCCAAGACGAGCGCCGAGACCATCGTCACCGAGGCGAAGAACGAGGCCGAGCGCACCCGCACCGCCATGCAGCGCCAGGTCGACGAGCTGACCCGCCAGCGTGACAGCATCACCAGCCACCTGGCCCAGCTCCGCCAGCTCCTCGGCGGCGCCGCGCTGCCGGGCATGGAGTCCTCCGAGGCCGCGGTCACCGCGGCTCCGCCGAAGCCCGCTCTCGCCGCCGCGGCGCCGGCCGCCGAGCCGGCCGCTCCGGCGACGACGCCCGCTCCCAAGGCCGAGGCCAAGGCCGAGGACGACGCGGAGTGGTGGCAGGAGTAACGACCGCACACGGGGGCTGAACGACGGCTGGGGAGAGCCTGGCGATCACACGGTCGCTAGGCTCTCTCTTTGCCGTCGGGCGTGTACGAACCGGTACGAGCCCGTCATGCTGCGTTGTCACCGAGCCTTTCTGGAGTTCCCCGTTGTCGGCAGACGCCGGACCCGCGACCGAGCGGGACGAAGCCCGCACCCCTTCGGCCGACCCCGTGCCCGACGCGGACGGGGGCTCCCGCGACGGCGGCGAAAGGCCGTACGGGCTGCCGGGGAAGCCGCTGGCGCGCGGCCCGTTCCTGTTCGGGCTGGTCGGTGGGCTCGGCGTGCTGACGGCGCTGGCGCTCGCCCAGATGAT
This sequence comes from Nonomuraea sp. NPDC004580, assembly GCF_040609855.1. Classification (NCBI taxonomy): domain Bacteria; kingdom Bacillati; phylum Actinomycetota; class Actinomycetes; order Streptosporangiales; family Streptosporangiaceae; genus Nonomuraea; species Nonomuraea sp. NPDC004580. The sequence continues at coordinate 4,448 of NZ_JBEXLH010000073.1, forward strand.
CGTGGCCTCGCTGAGCACGATCATCCTGGTCGTCGTCGCGATGTTCCTGGCCGTCGGGCTCAACCCGGCGGTCGAGGCGCTCCAGCGCCGGGGCCTGGCCAGGCGGGGCGCGATCGCCATCGTGTTCATCGGCGTCATCGTGGCGTTCGTGCTGTTCGGGCTGGCGATCGTACCGCCCGTCAGCAAGCAGCTCAGCGAGTTCGTCGACGCCGTGCCCGGTTACCTCACCGAGCTGAGCAACCATCCGACGCTGCGGCAGCTCGACGCCGACTATCAGATCCTCCCCCAGATCCGCGCGTTCGTGACGACCACGCTGGGGCCGGCGCTGGCCAGCGGCATCATGGGCGCGGGGCTGGTGGTGCTCAACGGCGTCTTCACCACGGTGACGCTGCTGGTGCTCATGCTGTACTTCCTCGGCTCGCTGCACACGATCAAGGAGTATCTGCTCAAACTCGTCCCGGCCTCGCGGCGGGCGCGGACGCGGGCGATGAGCGAGGAGATCCTCGGCGGCATCGGCGGCTACGTCGCCGGCAACGTGCTCATCTCCCTGATCGCCGGCGTGCTGGCCTGGATCTTCCTGTCGATCATCGGCGTCCAGTACGCGCTCGCGCTCGCCCTCGTCGTGGCACTGACGGATCTGATCCCGCTGGTCGGCGCCACGATCGGCGCGGTGATCGTGACCGGCGTCGCGCTGCTCGACTCGCTGCCCGCCGGCATCGCCTGTGCCGTCTTCTTCGTGGTCTACCAGCAGGTCGAGAACTACTTCATCTATCCCCGGGTGATGAAGCGCTCGGTCGACGTCACGCCCGCGGTGACCGTGATCGCCGCGCTGTTCGGCGGCGCGCTGCTCGGCATCGTCGGCGCGCTGCTGGCCATCCCCGTGGCGGCGGCCATCGCGCTGGTCGTCAGGGAGGTCGTGGTGCCCCGCCAGGACCGCGCCTGACCGGGCGGTCGTGGTGCCCCGCCAGCACCGCGCCTGACCGGGCGCGCTAACTGGCCGCCTGGTTGATGCGCAGCAGGTTGCCCGCCGGGTCGCGGACGGCGAAGTCGCGCACGCCGTACGGCTGGTCCATCGGCTCCTGCAGCACGTCGCCGCCGGCGTCTCTGATGCGCTCGTATGTGGCGTCGCAGTCGTCGACCTCGAAGATGACCGCCCGCAGCAGGCCCTTGGCCAGCAGCTCCGCCATGGCCTGCCGGTCGGCGGGCGAGGCGTCGGGGTCGGCCAGCGGTGGCTCAAGGACGATGTTGACGTCGGGCTGGGACGGCGAGCCGAGGGTGATCCAGCGCATGCCCTCGAAGCCGACGTCGTTGCGTACCTCCAGGCCGAGGATGTCGCGGTAGAAGGCGAGCGCTTTGTCGTGGTCGTCGACCGCGATGAAGCAGGTGTTGAGTCGGATGTCCATGCCCGTCACGTTACGTGGCGGTCGGTGGTCTTGCCCGGATGATGGCGGACCGGCCGCAGGTAGATCTTCGCGTAGCAGGACGGGACGGCGGCCAGCTCGTGGTGGTCGCGGGCGCGGTAGGCGCTCGGGCTCTCGCCGACCAGCTCGGTGAAGCGCGAGCTGAACGAGCCCAGCGACGTACAGCCGACCGCGAAGCACACCTCGGTCACCGACATGTCGCCGCGCCGCAGCAACGCCTTGGCCCGCTCGATGCGGCGCGTCATGAGATAGCTGTAGGGGGTCTCCCCGAAGGCCGCGCGGAAACTGCGCGAGAAGTGGCCCGGCGACATGAGGGCGACGCGCGCCAGCGCGGGCACGTCGAGCGGCTCGGCGTAGTCGCGGTTGATCACATCCCGCGCCCGCCGCAACCGAACCAGGTCCTCAAGCGTCACGCCGCCAGCATGCCACACCCCACCGACAACCCCCGGCGCCCGCACACGACGTGCTGGAAGCAGGCCCCGCCGCACACCGCACGTCCTGTTGGGCGGTGAGCGGCTGCGCGCGCACGACGGGGGTGGGCGGAGCGGGACCCCGCATGTGCCGGAGACGGACGGTGCGCGGACCGGGGGTCAGGGGCGGGGGGCGGGAGTTCTGTGCGGAGGTATGCGGACCCGGGGGTCAGGGGCGGGGGGCGGGAGTTCTGTGCGGAGGTATGCGGACCCGGGGGTCAGGGGCGGGGGGCGGGGAGTTCTGTGCGGAGGTATGCCGTGACCGCGGCGTTGAAGGCTTCTGGTTGTTCGACGGCGGTCAGGTGGCCGGCCTTGGGGATGATCTCCAAGCGGCCGTCAGGGACCGCCTTCGCCATGGCGGCGGCGTCGGACGGTGGTGAGAGCTCGTCTTCCTCGCCCACGATGACCAGCAACGGCACCTTCAGCGCGGTCAGGGTGTCGGAGGAGTCGGGGCGGGCGGCCATCGCGCGCTGGGCCCAGGCCACCGCGCCGGGAGGCGCCGACTGGACGAGGCCCTTGACGCGGCCGAACACCATGGCACGGCGTTCCTTGGTCGTCGGCCCGATGAGCGCGGGCAGGACCTCGCTGACCAGCACCTCGCTGCCGGACTCGAGCACGGCCTGCGCGATGCGCTCGCGGTTCTCCCTGGCCGGGGGCGGGTCGGGGCTGGCCTTGGTGTCGGCCAGGATGACGCCGAGCACCCGGTCGGGATGCCGCCGGCAGAACGCCATGGTCACGTAGCCGCCCATCGACAGTCCGCCGATCACGGCCTTGTCGATGCCCTCCGCGTCGAGCAGGGCGGCGACGTCGTCGGCCATCAGGTCGAGTGACGGCTCGTCGTCGCCCAGCCGCGACCCGCCGAAGCCGCGCAGGTCAGGCGTGATGACGCGGCAGACCTTGGCCAGCCCTTCGCGCTGGGCCAGCCACATGGCGGACGAGAGCGGGAACGCGTGAAGCAGCACAAGCGGGATTCCGGTCCCGGCCGATCTCGTGTAGAGCTGCACGGACCTCACGGTAACGCGGTTCACGGCGACATTCACTCAATGGCCCATGCCAAATATCTCGCTAAATGCCGCACACAGCTAATGTCCGCCCTAAAAGTGACATTGCCCGCCGCATAAAACACCCGCACAATCCAGGCACGACCGTCCCGCGCCCCTGAGGTGAAACAGGGCGGGAAAGCGTCCCGCCCTTCCCGACGCCGCCAGGGCGGCAGGCCAGGGCCCGGCGGCGTACGAGACGTACAACGTCTTCGTCTTCGAGCCGCCGGGCCCTGAGATCAGCCGATCACTGGGCGGCGAGCGCGGCGATCTGCTCCGCGCTCAGCGCCCCGTCGTACGTACGGACGTCGTCCACGGCCCCCGGCCAGTAGCCGGTGAAGACGCCCGCCAGCTTGGTCCGCCCGAGCTGCACGGGCCCGGTGGCGTTCCACGTGCTCAGGTGGCTGGTGACGGTGGTGGAGGCCAGCCGCCCGTTGACGTAGACGCGCAGCTGACCCGCGAGCGCGTCGTACACGCCGGCCACGTGCGTCCACTCCATGGGGTTGGGGATGGCGTCGGAGCGCGTCCGTACGAGGGCGGCGGCGTCGGTGTCGGCGGCCGCCATGCCGAGCGTCCATCTGCCCTGCTCCTTGTCGAAGCCGAGCTGGAACCCGGCGGCCCTGCTGCCGGGCTGGGCCACGGCCGCGCTGTCGCGGGCAGGAAGGTAGTCGAGCTGGGTCCAGGCGGTGACGGTGAAGCTCGACCTGGTGTCGACCACGGGAGCGCCGGTCTGGGCGTGCCCGTCGACACCGTCGAGCGCGAGTGCCCCGTCCAGCCAGCCCGACGTCCACGAGGCGGCTCCGGACAGCGACGCGGCGGTCGCCCGGCCCGAGGAGTCGGCCGCCGACGAGCCGGACTCCTCGTCCAGCTTCCAGTGGCCGACCAGCGTGGCAGCGCTGTTGACCAGATCGGCGACCTCGTCGGCGAACAGCGCGCGGTCATAGACGCGCACCTCGTCGACGTCCCCGGGCCAGTGGCCCGAAGCCGCCCCGGCGACCTTTCCGCGGCCGATCGTCAGGGGGCCTGTGGCGTTCCATGCGGTGGAGACGGCGGCGGTGCCCTCCAGCCTGCCGTTCACGTAGAGCGAGATCCGGCCCGCCGCCGAGTCGTAGACGCCGGTCAGGTGGACCCACTCGTTGAGGCGTGGCGCGGCGGCCGACAGGGCGCGGGCGGCCGGTGCGCCGTCCGTGTCGGAGCCGGGCGCGACCAGCGCCCAGCGGTTGTCGGCCTTGGCGTACTGCAGCGCGAACGCGCCGGTCCTCGCGCCCTCCTGGGTGAGGACGGTGGCGTCGGCTGCGGTGCCGGTCAGGCGGGCCCACGCGGCGACGGTGTAGTTGCGGGCGGTGTCGACGACCGGCCCTGACGCCTGGGCGTAGGCGCCGGCCAGCCGGAGCGCGCCGCCGGTGCGGCCCGAGGTCCAGGTGGCGCCGTACAGCGTGGCGGGGTGCGCCCCTGTCGCGTCGGCGGCGGTGCCGCCCTGGCCGTCGTCCATCGTCCAGTGGGCGGCGGGCGCACGCCCCGGGTTGACGTTGAAGACGTAGATGCGGATGGGACCGAGCTGGCCCGCGCGGTCCTTGCTGCGGACGGCCAGCACGTTCGGGCCGTCGTGCGACGGAGTGAGCCGGATCGTGGCCCGGCCGTCGGCGCCCGCCGCCACCTCGGTCTTCGGCGTGGTGTCCAGGCCGTAGACGTAGGCGACCACGTCGGTGACGCCGTCGGGGTCGAAGGTGAACGCACCCGCGAGACCGGCGCCGTCGCTCCAGCCGTTCTCCGTGTAGTCCGTGGAGGTGACGACCGGCTCCCTGCCGGGGGCGGTGGCGTCCACGGTGGCCTCGCACCACGGGCTCCACGCGCTGTTGGCCTTGCCGTCCTCGGCCCGCACCCGCCAGCGGACGAGCGCGCCGTCGGCGAAGAGCGCCTGCGGGATCGTGGCGGAGAAGGCGGTGCCCGACGAGCCGGAGGGGGTGACGTACTCGCCGGTCCTGGTGCCGGCCTCGTCGTACCACTCGAAGCGCCCCTTGACCGTGTTGTCGGCGTCCTTCAGCCTGGCCCACAGCTTGGGCGTGGCGGTGCTGATGACCGGCCGGTCGTCACCGGAGACGCAGGGGCCGCCCGGGTCCGACCACACGTCGGCGGCAGCGGGCACGCCGGGGTAGGAGTTGTACTCGATGTTCAGGCTCGGGTTGTTCCTGAACTTCTTCCACGCGTAGACGTCGGTCTCGCTGGTGGCGCGCAGGCCGATCGTGACATTCGGCCAGTTGTTCGCGGCGGCGTTGACGACCTGCGGCGTGACGTTGAACTCCACGCCGCCGGGCTGGCAGCTCGTGCCCCAGCCCTTGGCGACGTTCTTGGTGTCCAGCTTGGTCACCCAGGAGGGCTGGTTGTTCCAGGTCGTGGACTTGCTGATCTTGTTGGTGGCCCACGCCTCGACCTTGCGGGCGCTGCAGGAGTACGACCACGTCTCGTACGTGCGCAGCGTGGCCGAGATGATCTGCTTGCCGTGGATGGTCGAGCCGGTGTTCATCTGGAAGAACGAGCGGTTCTTCTGCGACTCGACGTGCCCCACGCGGGCGACGTCGCTGGAGTTGAGGTAGTTGGAGTTGGGCCAGTTGCTCCACACGGCCGTCCAGGCGTTGCGCGCGGCCGAGAAGTACGGGTCGAGGTAGATGGGGAACTTCGTGCCGGGATCGGTCATCATGGTGCGATCCGGCCGCAGCCGCAGCTTCTTGCCCTTCAGCTCCACGTCCATGACGGCCTCGCGGGCCTCGGGCGAGCGGCCCTCCTTGAACGCCTTCTGGTCGGGCAGGCCCTTCGAGTCCCACATCTTGGGGGTCGGCGCGATGAACAGCGTGCCGCCGTTGTCGTCGGTCGCCTCCAGGTTGCCGGCCGCGTCGGTCTCCAGCTCCAGCCCTTGTGCGGCGAGCGGGTACGCCAGCTCGGTCAGGCTCTCGGCCGCGGCCCGCGACTTGACGACCAGCACGTGGGAGAAGCCGTCCACGTCGGCGGTGACCTGGAGGTCCACGCCGGGCCTGACCTCGGCGTAGGTGGCGGTGTCGCCGTTCAGCGTGGGGGTGGGCAGCGGGCCGGTCCAGCCCAGCTCCATCGACTTGCCGCCGCGCGAGAGGCGGGCGAGCGCGCTGTCGCCGCCGCCGGAGAACGTCAGCCCGACCGCCGCGGCGACCGGCTCGACCGCGCCGTCGGGGCGCAGGCGCAACGTGGTGTCCACGGGCACCCAGCGGTCGTCCTTGCGGACGCGGACCGGGCGCACGTTCAGCTCCATCTTCATGGTGCCGTCGGGCTGGGCGAAGACCGTACGGGTCTCGCTGCGCAGGGCCTCCACCTCGACCGGCCGCCCGTCACGGCGGGCCCGCGCGGCCGCGGCCCGCTCGGGGTCGGCCGGTTGCGGTGGCGCCGCCCGCCCAGCCGGCGGGTCGGCCACCGGATCGGCCACCGGATCGGGGCGTGGCGTCTCTTCCGCCACCGAAGGCGGCGCCACCGCCAAAGTCGTGATCGATAACGCCGCCGCCACCAGCCCGTGCACTAATCGCATACGTGCCTCGCCCATGCTGAGCAGGGATGACGCGCGGACATGCGAACGTCCGGCGTCTCCACGATCTTCACGTGATGATCGGATTTTCACCCGCGTCGATCGCGAACACCAGAGTTCTGCTCATAATGCTCAAAATTCTCTTCAGCGCGGGCGGGCACGATGGAGAGAACCGTCATACCTCCGTGGGCAGCGGCGACGCGGCCGGGTTGACCCGCCGGACGATCTCGTCGAGCACGATCCGTACGTACGGCTCCCCCACCCACAGGTGCTTGGCCCCGTCGACGCCGATCACCTCGGCCTGCGGCACCCGCGCGAAGCGCGCCTTGGCCTCGCCCGGCCGCAGGTAGTCGTCGAACTCCGGCACCAGCGCCACCAGCGGCCGCCCGAACTCCGCCCACTTGTCGAGGTCGGCGTCGGTGGCCCTGTGCAGCGGCGGTGACAGCAGGATCGCCCCCTCCACCAGCGGGTCGTGCGCCCACTTCAGCGTCAGCTCGGTGCCGAACGACCAGCCGACCACCCACACCCTGGGCAGGTCGTGGAACTCGGCGTATTCGAGGGCCGCCGCCACGTCGAACCGCTCGCCCTCGCCTCCGTCGAACGTGCCTTGTGAGGTGCCGCGCTCGGAGGAGGTGCCGCGCGTGTTGAAGCGCAGCACGGCCAGGTCGGCCAGCGCGGGCAGCCGATTGGCCGCCTTCTTGTAGACGTGGCTGTCCATGAACCCGCCGTGGGTGGGCAGCGGGTGCAGGGTGACCAGCGTCGCCACCGGCGGCCGGTCGAGGGGCTGGGCCAGCTCGCCGACCAGGGTCAGGCCGTCGGCCGTGTGCAGCTCGATCGGCTCGCGCCGGGCGGGCAGCACGGTCGCCGCGCGAATCTCCACATCGTTCCCTTCAGTAGCGGGTGCGGCCCGGGCCGCGGTCGAGTCTCTTACGCCAGCAGGCCTGGTGCCAGTGGCGGCGCTCATCGTCGCCGCCCGGCCAGTTGGGCCAGGCCACCAGGTGCGGCTGCCCGCTGCGGATCTCCTGATCGCAGCCGGGACAGCGGTAGTTCTTCGTCGAGGAGGCGCCGGTGAGCACGCGGACCTTCCACTCGCCGTCGGGCCACTCCTCCACCTTGTCCAGCCCGGTCGGGAAGGCGAAGGGGCGGGTGGACTCCCTGCGGCGGGCGCGGCGGGGGCTCATGAGCGGGGGAACGTGCTCGCGCCGGCGACGACGAGCTGGTCGAGCAGGGGGGCGGGGGCGAAGGCGGGCTCGCGGTATTCGGCGTAGAGTGCGCGCAGCCCGTCGCGTACGCGGGCGAGGCCCATGGCCTCCATGGTCGCGAAGGGCCCGGCCGGATAGCCGCAGCCCAGGCGCATGGCGGTGTCGATGCCGGCGATGGAGGCGTAGCCGGCGTCGTACATGCGGACGGCGTCGTTGAGGTAGGGCAGCAGCAGCGCGTCGGCGACGAGACCGGCGCGGTCCTTGCACGGCACGGCCGCGAGGCCCAGCACCTTCATCAGGTCGCTCGCGGCGGCCACGGCGGCGGGCGAGGTGAGCGCGGTGACGGCCAGCTCGGCCGCCCTGTCGCCGTGCAGCCGCACGCCGACCAGCTTGGCGGGGTCGCGCAGGCGTACGGCGTGCTCGACCACCGGCCGGTCGGCCAGCCGCAGCACGACGTCGGGGTCGTCGCCCGAGCGCTTGAACCCGGCCGCGCCGAGCCGCTCGGCCAGCTCGTCGGCCCCAGGCCCGGCCACCTCGAACGCGGTCACCCCCGCCCGCGACCCGCCGTCAGGGGCACGTGGCGGCTCGCCGGGGTAGAACCCGCCTCCCGACTTGCGGCCCAGCCGCCCGGCGGTGACCAGCTCGCGCAGCAGCGGCGACGGCGCGTGGCGCCGGTCGCGGGTCTCGTCGTAGAGCACTTCCATGATCTCGTACGCGGTGTCCAGCCCGATCAGGTCGAGCAGCGTGAACGGCCCCATGGGCAGCCCCGCGCCCAGCCGCATGACGGCGTCGATGTCGTCGCGGGTGGCCACGCCCAGCTCCAGCAGCACGGCGGCGTGGTTGAGATAGGGCAGGAGCAGCCGGTTGACCACGAACCCGGCCCGGTCGCCCACGGTCACCGCGGTCTTGCCGAGCCGGCCCGCCAGCCCGGCGACCTCGTCGGCGACGGCGGGCTCGCTCAGCACGGTGCGCACCACCTCGACCAGCCGCATGACCGGCGCGGGGTTGAAGAAGTGCAGGCCGACGACCCGGCCTGGCCGCCCGGTGGCGGCGGCGATCGCCGTCACGGACAGGGAGGAGGTGTTGGTGGCGAGCACGGTCTCGGGCTTGCAGATGCGATCGAGGTCGGCGAAGAGCGCGAGCTTGAGGTCGAGGTGCTCGGGGATGGCCTCGATGACGAGATCGGCCTCGCGCAGGTCCTCCCTGGAGGTGGTCAGCGTGACCCGGCCCAGGATCGCGGCGCGTTCTTCCTCGGTGAGCCTGCCCTTGTCGAGCGCCCGCGCCGTGGAGCCCTCCAGCAGCGAGCGGCCGCGCGCGAGCGCCTCGGCGTCGGCCTCGACGCCGAGCACGCGCAGCCCCGCCCGTGCGAACACCTCCGCGATGCCGGCCCCCATCGTGCCCAGGCCGACCACACCCACCCGTTCGAACGCCATGCCTTCAGTTTTCCAGAGGCACTAAGGTGGACGGTCATGCGGCTGGTCATCGCGCGCTGCAGCGTGGATTACATCGGACGGCTCACGGCGCATCTGCCGATGGCCCCAAGACTCGTGCTCATCAAGGCCGACGGCAGCGTGAGCATCCACGCCGACGACCGCGCCTTCAAGCCGCTCAACTGGATGAACCCGCCGTGCAAGCTCAAAGAGGACGGCGAGACCTGGACGGTCACCCACGGCAAGACCGGCGAGAAGCTGGTGCTGACGATGGCCGAGATCCTCCACGACTCCAGTCACGAGCTGGGCGTCGACCCGGGCTTGATCAAAGACGGCGTCGAGGCCCACTTGCAGGAGCTGCTCGCCGAGCACATCACGACGCTCGGCCCCGGCTACTCCCTCATCCGCCGCGAATACATGACGGCCATCGGTCCCGTCGACATCCTGTGCCGCGACGCCTCGGGCGCGACGGTGGCGGTGGAGATCAAGCGCCGTGGCGAGATCGACGGGGTCGAGCAGCTCACCCGCTACCTGGAGCTGCTCAACCGCGATCCGATCCTGGCGCCCGTACGCGGGGTGTTCGCGGCCCAGGAGATCAAGCCGCAGGCCCGCGTCCTCGCCGCCGACCGCGGCATCGGCTGCGTCACCCTCGACTACGACGCCCTGCGCGGCATCGAGCCGGAGAACCCCACGCTGTTCTGAGCGCACGTGCCCGGCGCTGCACGCGTCCCTGCGGGCCGAACGCCCACCGGCCAGGCCCCTACGGCGGCCCTGCCTTCAGCGGCCGCCACGGGCGTCTCCGGACATTCTGGTAAGCGGTGGCTTACCGGATTATCGTGACGCCATGACGACCCTGACGTTCGACTCACTCAACCCGGCGACCGGCGCGGTCGTCGGGAGCCACCCGAAGGCCACTCCCGCGGCCGTGCACGAGGCCGTGGGCCGGGCGGAGACGGCCGCCGCGTGGTGGACCGCGCTGGGCCACGCCGAGCGCAGGCGCCGGCTGCTCGACTACAAGGCGGTGCTCACCCAGCACATCAGGGAGCTGGCCGCGCTGGTGCACGAGGAGAACGGCAAGCCCGTCGGCGACGCCACGCTGGAGCTGGTGCTGGCCGTCACCCACCTCGACTGGGCGGCCCGCAACGCCGCCAAGGTGCTCGGCCGCCGCCGGGTCAACACCGGCATGATCGGCCTCAACCTGGCCGCCACCCTCGAATACCTGCCGCTCGGCGTCGTCGGCGTCATCGGCCCGTGGAACTACCCGGTCTTCACCCCCATGGGCTCCATCGCGTACGCGCTCGCGGCGGGCAACGCCGTGGTGTTCAAGCCCAGCGAGCTGACCCCCGGCATCGGGGTGCGCCTGGCCGAGCTGTTCAGGGAGTCGGTGCCGGAGCACGACGTCTTCCAGACCGTCACGGGCCTCGGCGAGACGGGCGCGGCGCTGGCCGGCGACCCCAGGGTGAAGAAGGTGGCCTTCACCGGCTCCACCGCCACGGCCAAGCGGGTGATGGCGGCCTGTGCCGAGAACCTCACCCCGATCGTCGCCGAGTGCGGCGGCAAGGACGCCTTCATCGTGGACGCCGACGCCGACCTCGCCGCCGCCGCCGACGCCTGCCTGTGGGGCGCCATGTCGAACGCCGGCCAGACCTGCGTGGGCGTCGAAAGGGTCTACGTGGTGGACGCGGTCTACGACGGCTTCATGCGCGAGCTGACCGGCCGGGCGGCCCGGCTGAAGGCGGGCGAGGACTACGGCCCGATCACCATGCCGGGCCAGGTGGATGTCATCAAGCGGCACATCGACGACGCGGTCAAGGCGGGCAGGACGGTCACCGGCGGCTCCGACGCGGTCAGGGCGCCGTACGTGGATCCGGTGATCGTCGAGGACGTGCCCGAGGACTCCCCCGCCGTCCGCGAGGAGACCTTCGGCCCGACCATCACCGTCCGCCGCACCCGCGACGCGCAGGAGGCGCTGGAGCTGGCCAACGCCTCGGCGTACGGGCTGGGCGGCACGATCTTCAGCCGCAACGCCCGCCGCGCCACCGAGCTGGCCCGGCTGATGCGCAGCGGCATGACGGCCATCAACTCGGTCATCTCGTTCGCGGGAGTGCCCTCGCTGCCGTTCGGCGGGGTCGGCGACTCGGGGTTCGGCCGCATCCACGGCGCCGACGGATTGCGGGAATTCGCCAGGCCCAAGGCCATCTCGCGGCAGCGCTTCGCGATGCCGGGGATGAACATCACCTCCTTCAACAGGGGCCCCGCCGAACTTGAGCGACTGGTCAGGCTTGTCACGTTCTTGCATGGAAGACGTAAAAGGTAATCTTCTTACCCTTTCCCAGATCCGATCATCCGTCCATAATTGTGTGCTCTGGGGGCCACGATCATGTTGGACGGGTGGAATGTGAACCGGTCTTACCGGGGAATGTCGGCTGAGCAAAGGCTGGCAGACAGACGAGAGCGGCTGATGACGGCCGCGTACACGCTATACGCGAAGCCGGGTTTCGCGGCGACGACCATCGAAAGGCTCTGTTCGGAGGCGCGGATCTCCAACCGGGCCTTCTACGAATGTTTCGGCGGCCGCGAAGAGTTGCTGCAGGCGTTGCACGAGCGCTGCGTGGACGAAAGCCTGGCCGTCGTCGCGAAGGCCGTTCAGGACGCGCCCGCCACGCTCGACGGCCGGGTGAAGGCCGGCATTCGCGCGTATATCGAGTTCGCCACCGCCGACTGGCGGCGTGCGCGCATCATGCACGTCGAAGTACGCCGATCAGGCGACGTCCTGGCCCTGTCACGCCAGCGCGCGATCGGCTCCTTCGCCAAGCTCGTGGAGGAGGCGTCCGCCGATTTCCCGCTCGCCGGCGGCCTCAATCGGCGGCTGGTCGCGCTGGGCGCCATAGGAGCCTTACAAGAGCTGCTCATCGAATGGCTGCTGGCCGACGATCAGCCGGAGATCGACGAACTCGTCGAGGTCGCGGTGCACATCTTCGACCGCGCACTGGGCCCCACCTGATCGTCCGTTCCATACCATTGCACATTTGCAGCCGGAGTGACCCGGCCGAAATCGCCATTTAGTCAATGCAGAAAAAGAGCGGGCGACGGCTGATCGTCGCCCGCTCCGATATGTCACATCAGGCCACCGCGGCCTCGGGAACCTCCACGTTCAGCACCCGATTCAGCCGGGTCACCGCGAGGATCCGCATGATCCGCGGTGGCACCCCCCGAAGGACGAGGCGGCGTCGCACGCTGATCGCGCGCCGATGAGCGCCCACGAGCACACCGAGCCCGGTCGCGTCGATCATCTCCAGCTTGGAGAGATCAAGGATCAGGTCTCCTTCGCCGGAGTCGAGCGCCTCGTGCAGCCGCTCGCGCACCCCCGCCGACGTGCCGGCGTCGAGCCTGGCACCGATCCTCACCACCTGGGCCCGCGGATTGCCCCGGACGCGCATGCCACCTCCTCAGTCACGCACACGGCGTGGTCACAGCGCTGCGGACAGCGCTTGACGAGGTAAAACCTCACCATGTCCCTACCCAGCCATCGGGAGTGACACGACTGCTCGTAGCAGGAATTGTCCGTCTCCTGTCGGCTGGGCGGTCATCGCCCCTCCCACGGCCGCCAGCCGCTCGCTCAGCCCCGCCAGGCCACTGCCCAGGTCGGCCGCCTTCCTGTGGGCCACCCCGTCGTTGCGCACGGTCAGCTCGGCCTCGTCCGCAGTGAACCGGAAGGAGATGTCGCAGAAGGTCGCCGTGCTGTGCTTCAGCACGTTCGTCACCGCCTCGCGCACCGCGAACGCGAACACCGGCGCCACTCCGTCCGGCGCCTCGCGGTGGGGCAGTTTCACCTCGCAGCGGACTCCCGCCGCTTCGAGCACACTTCTCACGCTATTCAGCTCAGCGGCCAAGTCAAGCTCGCGGTAGCCGCGCACGGCCTGCCGCAGCTCCTTCAACGCCTTCCTGGTCAGCGCGTTCACCTCGGCCATCTCGGCCTTGGCCGCGCCGGGGTCCACGTCCGACAGGCGTACCGCGAGCTCGGTCTTGACCGCGATGGCGGAGAGCTGGTGTCCCACGAGGTCGTGCAGATCCCGGGAGAAGCGCAGCCGCTCCTCGGCCAGCGCCAGCCTGGTGTGCGCCTCCTTGCCCCGGTGCGCCTCCACGGCCAGCCCCCAGATCCACATCCACACCCGGTTGGACGGCGGGATGAGCACGCAGAGCAGGCCGTACATGAGCGCGTCGAGCGACAGCCGCTGCATCGTCGTCATGCCGGCGACCATCCCCGACAACATCGTCCCGCCGGTCAGCGCCGACAGGCCCACGCCGGTCACCCACGTGCCGGCCGCCACCACGTACGACCAGCGCCTGGAGATCTCCAGCACCGCGATCGACAGCCAGCACAGCAGCAGGAAACCCCACCCGACCGGCTCGGCCCCGCCCAAGGCCGCCGCGAGCACGGCGAGGACCGCCGCCACCACCACCTTGCGGGTGGGGTAACGGCGGTTCAGGAGCTCGTCCACGACCTGCCAGGAGACCCAGGTGAAGCCAGCCGCGGCGACCGCTCCGAGCGCCACCCGCCACCAGATGATCCGGCCGTCGGACACGCCGGTGAAGACGGACAGGCCGATGAGGATCCAGGAGGCGAGGAACGCGAAGCCGAGCACCTTCCTGGTGGTCGAGCGCGCCTGCTCGATCCTGCCCACTAGCGCGTACGGAGGACTTCGGTGAGCTTGAGCCGCGCCCCCGTCCGCAGCACGGCCCTGCGGTACACCGTCGCCCCGAAGGCCAGCACGCCCGCCACGCCCAGCATCATGAGCCCCATGGACGCGGCCACCTGCCACACCGGCACCTCGGTCGCGGCCATCCGCACCGGCATGATCATGGAGGAGAAGGGCGGGATGAACGACCCGACCGTGGCCAGCGTGCTCGTGGGCTCGTTGCCGGCGTAGAAGGCCACGAAGTACGTGCCCATGATGACCATGGTGAGCGGCGTCATCACGGTGTTGACCTCCTCCTGCCGCGAGACCAGCGAGCCGGAGGCCGCCGCCAGCGTGGCGAAGAAGGCGTAGCCGAGCACGAACCAGAGCACGACCGCCACCACGAGCCCGGTCATGCCGGGCGGGAAGTCGGCCGCGAGACCCGAGGCCGAGGCCGCGACCAGGCCGACGACCAGGATCGTCACCAGGTTGATCAGGCCGACCACGCCCAGGCCGAGGATCTTGCCGCCGAGCAGCTGCCACGGCCGCACCGAGGCCAGCAGGATCTCGACGATGCGGCTGCCCTTCTCCTCGACCACGCCCATGGCCACCATCACGACCTGGCCGATGATCATGAAGAACAGCACGAAGACGAGGACCGTCGCGATGCCCGTCCTGGCCGCCTCGTAACGCGTGTCCGCGCCCACCGACTGGACCTGCAGCGGCGGGATGTTGACGCCCGCTGCGCCGAGCTTGACCTCCCGGTTCACGCTCTGCATGAGCACGCCGAGCTCCTGGTCGATCTCGCCGTCCGTGAGCACCCTGGTGCCGTCGACCAGCACCGCGTCCACGTCGCCCGCCAGCACGGCGGCCTTGGCCGCCGCCTCGTCGGCGAACTGGCGCCACTCGAACGTGATGTCCGGCGCCGCCCGGTCCAGCGGCAGCTGCTCGGAGTTGACGGTGCCCACCGTGTACGAGTCGCCGCCGCCGAACAGCTTGGGCGCGTACGACAGCAGCCCCACCAGCACCGCCGTGATGATCAGGCCGATCACGAACCCCTTGGTCCTGACCTGCGTGGTGATCTCACGCCCGGCGACCAGCATCAGTCCGTTCACGCCACGGCCTCCTTGAAGATCTCGGTGAGCGACGGGTGCTCGGCGCCGAAGCGCTCGACCACGCCCGCCTTCATGGCGCGGCGCAGCAGCTCCTGGCCGTCACCCGTGTTCGTGCGAAGGATGTGCAGGTCGCCGTTGACCGTGACCGTGCCGGGCAGGCCGTCGGCCCAGCCGGGCGCCGGGTCGCGGACGGCCACCACCATCGTGCCGCCCTCGGCCGCACGCAGCTCCTCCACCGTGCCGGTGGCCACCATGCGGCCGGACGAGACGATGCCCACGGAGTCGCACAGCCGCTCCACCAGCTCCAGCTGGTGGCTGGAGAAGATCACCGGCACGCCGCTCCTGCAGCGCTCCTGCAGCGCCGCGGCGAGCGCGTCCACCGCGATCGGGTCGAGCCCGGAGAACGGCTCGTCGAGGATCAGCACCTCGGGGTCGTGCACCAGCGCCACCGCGAGCTGGACCCGCTGCTGGTTGCCCAGCGACAGCGCCTGCACGGCGTCGTTCCTGCGCTCGGTCAGCCCGAGCCGCTGCAGCAGGTCGTCAGTGGCCTTCTTGGCGGCCGTGGCGCTCAGGCCGTGCAGCCGGCCGAAGTACTCGATCTGCTGGCCCACCCGCATCTTCTGGTACAGCCCGCGCTCTTCCGGCATGTAGCCGAAGCGCTGGCGGGCGTCGTAGCCGAGCGGCTCGCCCTGCCAGCTCACCGAGCCGGAGTCGGCCTGGAGCACGCCCATCACGATGCGCATCGTCGTGGTCTTGCCGGCGCCGTTCGCGCCGACGAAGCCGTACATCTCGCCCGGTCGTACGCTGAAGCTGACGCCGTCCAGGGCGAGCTTGCCGCCCGGGGCGCTGGGACCACCCGCGAAAGTCTTGCGCAGCTCGCTGATCTCGAGCATCAGGTCATCTCCTTCGTCATGCGTCCATGGTGGCGTTTATCCCATTGGCCCGGCCAGTCGGAGAAATCACCGGCCCGAGGTGCATCACGCGTCCTATCCCGATGACATTTGTCATTACGCTGGGCCCATGACGCGCGCCGACAAGGACAAACCGGTCGTACTCTCCCGCATCTACACCCGTACCGGTGACGACGGCACCACTTCGCTGGTCGATGGCAGCCGCACCCACAAGACCGACCCCCGGCTGGTCGCCTACGCCGACGTCGAGGAGGCCAACGCCCACCTGGGCGTCGCGCTGTCACACGGCACGCTGCCCGCCGAGCTGGCGGAGGTGCTGGTCAGGGTGCAGAACGAGCTGTTCGACGTGGGGGCCGACCTCGCCACGCCGGTCGTGGCCGAGCCCGAGTTCCCGCCGCTGCGGGTCGAGGCGTCGTACGTCGAGTGGCTGGAGGAGCAATGTGATCGCTTCAACGCCGGCCTCAAGCCGCTGCGGAGCTTCATCCTGCCCGGCGGCGACCCCGCCACGGCCGCCCTGCACGTGGCCCGCGTCACCGTACGCCGTGCGGAGCGCTCGGCGTGGGCGGCCATGCGGGCGCATGACGACACCAACCCGCTGACCGCGAAATACCTCAACCGCCTGTCGGACCTGCTGTTCATCGCCTGCCGGGTCGCCCACGACGGCGGCGAGATCCTCTGGAAGCCCGGCGGCACCCGCTGAAGCGTCAGGCGACGTCGAGATAGGCGCTCGGCGGCGCCGACTCCAGCCAGGCCAGGAACCCGGTCATCGCGTCGGCGCTCATCGCCAGCGAGATGCCCCGGGTGCTGCCCGAGCAGTCGACGGCGAACAGGCCGCCGTCGATCTCCCTGCGGGCGGATACGACAAGGCCGCGCCTCGCAATAGCGTGACGCGGCCTGAGTCGGACGCCCAGCAGCGGGATCCAGTGGAGCTCCCCGTCGGCGTAGCGGGCCACCCCGCTCTGCCATCCGCGCTCCCCCACGCGCAGCCGACACGGTACGCTCCCACGTGCGCGGGAGAGCATGGCCCCCCGCACGACGATGAGGGCGGCAAGTAGCACTACGAGAATCACAACCGTCGCCACCATGCCGCCCCCCAGAGCCCGCTTGATAGGTGCTATTAAACCTCTTCGCCCGCCGCACGCAGGCGGGCCCTGGCACGCTTGGCCTCAACGGCCGCGTCGGCGTCCTCCTGGTTGGCCTCGATCGAGGCCTGGGCCCGGTCGAGAGCGTCACGAGCCGCCGCCACGTCGACCTCGGAGCCGAGCTCGGCCACCTCGGCCAGCACGGAGACCTCGTCGTCGGCGACGGAGATGAAGCCCCCGTGCACCGCCGCCACCAGCTCCGGCTCGCCTTCCCGCTTCACGCGCAGCACCCCGCCCTCGACGAGGACGCCGAGCACAGGTGCGTGTTGCGGCATAATACCGATCTCGCCGTCCACGGTCTTGGCAATCACCATGTCGGCCTCGCCCGACCAGATCTCACGCTCGGGTGAGACAACCCCTACGCGTAGCTTCGCCACTTGTGTAGGTTCCTTTCCGATCAGGTGGTGGCACGGCGCTCCCGCCGTACCACCACCGTGGGGCGATTAGCGACGCTCGAGTTCCTTGGCCTTGGCGATGGCCTGCTCGATGCCACCGACCATGAAGAACGCCTGCTCGGGCAGGTGGTCGTACTCGCCGGCGCACAGGCCCTTGAACGAGGCGATGGTCTCGTCCAGCGGCACGGTCTCGCCCGGCTGGCCGGTGAAGGCCTCGGCCGCGTACATCGGGTGCGACAGGAAGCGCTCGATGCGGCGGGCCCGCTGAACGGTGACCTTGTCCTCTTCGGACAGCTCGTCGATACCGAGGATCGCGATGATGTCCTGGAGCTCGCGGTACTTCTGCAGGATCCGCTTGGTCTCCTGGGCCACCGCGTAGTGCTCCTCGCCCACGATCTGCGGGTCGAGGATGCGGGAGGAGGAGTCGAGCGGGTCCACCGCGGGGTAGATGCCCTTCTCGGAGATGGGCCGCGAGAGCACGGTCTGCGCGTCGAGGTGCGCGAACGCGTTGTGCGGCGCCGGGTCGGTGATGTCGTCCGCGGGGACGTAGATCGCCTGCATGGAGGTGATCGAGTGACCACGCGTCGAGGTGATGCGCTCCTGGAGCACACCCATCTCGTCGGCCAGCGTGGGCTGGTAACCCACGGCGGACGGCATACGGCCGAGCAGCGTCGAGACCTCGGAACCGGCCTGCGTGAAGCGGAAGATGTTGTCGATGAACAGCAGCACGTCCTGCTTCTGCACATCGCGGAAGTACTCCGCCATCGTCAGCGCCGACAGGGCGACCCGCAGACGGGTGCCCGGCGGCTCGTCCATCTGGCCGAAGACGAGCGCGGTGTCCTTGAGGACGTCCGCCTCCTCCATCTCCAGCCAGAGGTCGTTGCCCTCACGGGTGCGCTCGCCGACACCGGCGAAGCACGACGTACCGCCGAAGTTACGGGCGACACGGCGGATCATCTCCTGGATGAGCACCGTCTTGCCCACGCCGGCGCCGCCGAACAGACCGATCTTCCCACCCTGCACGTAGGGGGTGAGCAGGTCGATGACCTTGATGCCGGTGACCAGCAGCTCGGTGCGGGACTCCAGCTGGTCGAAGGCGGGCGACGGCCGGTGGATCGGCCAGCGCTCCTCGACCTTCAGCGAGGAGGTGGGCACGTCGAGCGTCTCGCCCAGCGCGTTCCACACGTGGCCCTTGACGACGTCGCCGACCGGCACCGAGATCGGGGCGCCGGAGTCGACCACGGCCTGACCGCGGACCAGGCCGTCGGTGGGCTGCATGGAGATGGCGCGCACGAGGTTGTCACCCAGGTGCTGGGCGACCTCGAGCGTCAGGGTCTTGGTCTCGCCACCGAGGGTCACCTCGACGTTGAGCGCGTTGTAGATGTCGGGCATCGCATCGACGGGGAACTCCACGTCGACGACGGCGCCGGTGACACGTGCCACGCGGCCAGTGCCGGCCGCGGGGGCTTCCACAGTTTCTACAGCCTCTGCAGTCATTTCACTCTTTCCCCGCTGCGGCGTCAGCGAGCGCGTTGGCGCCACCGACGATCTCGCTGATTTCCTGGGTGATCTCGGCCTGGCGAGCCTGGTTCATCTGCTGGGTGAGCACCCGCATCAGCTCGTTGGCGTTGTCGGTCGCCGACTTCATCGCGCGCCGCCGCGCGGCCTCCTCGGAGGCCGCGGACTGCAGCAGCGCCGTGAAGATGCGCGACTCCACGTAGCGCGGCAGCAGCGTCTCCAGCACGTCACCGGCGGTCGGCTCGAACTCGAAGTACGGCGGGATCACGGTGGACTCCGTCGCCTCGGTCTCCTCGACCTCCAGCGGAAGGACGCGCTTGACCACGACGTTCTGCGACAGCATCGAGACGAACTCGGTCGAGACGATGTGGATCTCGTCGATCCCGTTGTCGTCCTTGAACGACTCGATCAGCGTGTTCGCGATCTCCTTGGCGTCGGCGTAGGCCGGCCGGCGGGTGAAGCCGGTCCAGCTGCCGCCCATCTCCCTGTTACGGAAGGTGTGCCAGGTGACGCCCTTGGTGCCGGTCACGAACGGCACGACTTCGAGGCCGCGGCCCTCCAGCAGGCCGCGCAGGGCCTCGGCCTCGCGCAGCACGTTGGCGTTGAAGCCGCCGCAGAACCCGCTGTCGCTGGTGACGATGAGCACGCCCGCCTTGGCGGGGTTCTCCTTCGCCACGGTCAGCGGATGGTCGACGCTGGCCGCGTTGCTGACGACGCCGGTGACGGCGCGAGTGATCTCACGCTCGTACGGCAGCGCCGCCTGCATCCGCTGCTGCGCCTTCACGATCCGTGAAGAGGCGATGAGCTCCTGCGCACGCGTGATCTTCGCGGTGGACTTCACCGAGGTGATCCGCCGGCGCAGCTGCCTTAGCTGGGCACCCATCTGCTACTTCTTCTCCGCCGGACGGACGACCCTCTTGATCTTCTCCTGGCCGACCTCGTCGGCACCCAGCGGAGCGACCGGCTCGTCCTTGACCAGCAGCTCACCCGAGGAGGTGGTGAAGCCCTTCTTGAACTCCGTGATGGCGTCCTTGAGAGCGGTCACCGTGTCGTCGGACATCTCGCGGGTCTCGCGGATGGTGTCGAGGATGCCCTTGTGCGAGGACTGCAGGTAGTCGAGGAACTCGCCCTCGAACCGGCGGATGTCCTCGACCGGCACCTCGTCGAGCTCGCCGCTCGTGCCGGACCACACCGACACGACCTGACGCTCGACGGGGAACGGCGCGTACTGCGGCTGCTTGAGCAGCTCGACCAGCCGCTGGCCGCGCTCCAGCTGAGCGAGCGAGGCGGCGTCGAGGTCGGACGCGAACGCGGCGAACGCCTCGAGGTCGCGGTACTGCGACAGCGACAGCTTCAGCGTGCCGGAGACCTTACGCATGGCCTTGACCTGCGCGGAGCCACCGACTCGGGACACCGAGATACCGACGTTGATCGCCGGGCGGACACCGGCGTTGAACAGGTCGGTCTCCAGGAAGCACTGACCGTCGGTGATGGAGATGACGTTGGTCGGGATGAACGCCGACACGTCGTTGCCCTTGGTCTCGATGACCGGCAGACCCGTCATCGAGCCACCGCCCATGTCGTCGGAGAGCTTCGCGCAGCGCTCCAGCAGCCGGGAGTGGAGGTAGAAGACGTCGCCGGGGAAGGCCTCACGGCCCGGCGGGCGACGCAGCAGCAGGGACACGGCGCGGTAGGCGTCGGCCTGCTTGGTCAGGTCGTCGAAGACGATCAGCACGTGCTTGCCCTGGTACATCCAGTGCTGGCCGATGGCCGAGCCGGTGTAGGGGGCAAGGTACTTGTAACCGGCCGGGTCGGAGGCCGGGGCGGCGACGATGGTGGTGTACTCCATCGCGCCCGCCTCCTCAAGGCGGGCCTTGACCTGCGCGATCGTCGAGCCCTTCTGGCCGACGGCGACGTAGACGCAGCGGACCTGCTGCTCGGGGTCGCCCGACAGCCAGCCCTCGCGCTGGTTGAGGATGGTGTCCACGGCGATCGCGGTCTTGCCGGTGCCACGGTCACCGATGATCAGCTGGCGCTGGCCGCGGCCGATCGGCGTCATGGCGTCGATCGCCTTGATGCCGGTCTGCAGCGGCTGCTTCACCGGCTGCCTCTGCACGACCGAGGGGGCCTGCAGCTCAAGGGCGCGGATGCCCTCGGCCTCGATGGCTCCCTTTCCGTCGAGCGGGTTGCCCAGGGGGTCGACCACGCGGCCGAGGAAGTTGTCGCCGACGGGCACGGACAGGACCTCGCCCGTCCTGCGGACCGTCTGGCCCTCCTCGATGCCGGCGAACTCGCCGAGAACCACGGCACCGATCTCACGGGTGTCGAGGTTGAGTGCCAGGCCGCGCGTACCGTTCTCGAACTCGAGCAGCTCGTTCGCCATCGCCGAGGGAAGGCCGGAGACATGGGCAATGCCGTCGCCGGCGTCGACGACGGTCCCGATCTCCTCGCGCGCGGCGCCTTCCGGTTCGTACGCCTGGACGAAGCGCTCAAGCGCGTCCCGGATCTCGTCCGGCCGGATCGTAAGCTCCGCCATCTCTACTCTGTCTCCCTATTCGCCTAGCCGGCCAACCGGCGGCGGACTTCTTCGATTCGTCCCACAATGGTGGTGTCGATGATCTCGTCGCCGATGCGGACCGAGAACCCACCGAGCACTCGCTTGTCCACCTCGACGTTCAGGTGCACATCACGGCCGTACGAGGAGCGCAGCCACGTGGCCAGGCGCTCCTTCTGCGCGTCCGACAGCTCGACCGCGCTGCGCACCACCGCCACGAGGCGCTGGCGCTGCTGGGCCACGAGCTGGCCGACTTCTTCGAGACCGGCTTCCAGACTACGTCCTCGCGGATGCACGACGAGCTGCGTGACCAGGCGCAGGCTGGTCGGCGCCACCTTGCCGTCGAGCAGGTCGCGCAGCAGCGCGCGCTTGCCCTCCTCGGAGGCGCCCGCGTCGGTGAGCGCCCTGCGCAGGTCGGGGTTGGCGGCGACGATGCGGCCGAAGCGGAAGAGCTCGTCCTCCACCTCGTCGAGCCTGGACTGGCCCTCCGCCTCCGCCGCCGCGGCCACGACACCGAGCCGCTCCAGCACGTCGGCCAGGTCGCCCGTGCGCGACCAGCGGGCCGCGACCGCGGCCTCGGCCGTGGCCAGGGCGGCCTCGCCGACCTTGCCCTGCAGCAGCGAGCGCAGCACGCCCGACTTCTGCTCGGCGGGCCTCGCCGGGTCGGACAGGGCGCGGCGCAGGCCGTGCTCGCGGTCGAGCAGATCCGCGACCGCGAACAGCTCCTCGGAGAGCGCGCCGAGGTCGGCGCTGCCCGCGACCGCGTTGAACCGCTCTTCGACCTCGGCCAGCGAGGTCCTGCTCAAACCCCTCATCGCGCGCTCACCCGCTCCTCGTTCGCCGCGCGGACGCGCACGCTCGCGTGTCCGCTCCGCTCACCGCGGGGGGTTCGCTCCAGCATCAGCGCACCGCCTGCGCGTTGCTGTTCTCCAGCTCGTCGAGGAACCGGTCCACGATGCGGCTCTGGCGCGCCTCGTCCTCCAGCGACTCGCCGACGATGCGGCCGGCCAGCTCGGTCGACAGGCGGCCGATCTCGGTGCGGAGCTGGGCGAACGCCGCCTGGCGGTCGGCCTCGATCTGGGCGTGCGCGGCCTCGACGAGACGGCGGGCCTCGGCCTGTGCCTCCTCGCGAAGCTCGGCCTTGATCTGCGCGGCCTGCTCACGGGCCTCCTCGCGCAGCCTGGCGGCGTCGCGACGGGCCTCTTCGAGCTGCTCGGAGAAGCGCTTCTGCAGGGCCTGCGCCTCGGCCTGCGCCTCCTCGGCCCGCTTGATGCCACCCTCGATGGCGTCGGTGCGCTCGGCCAGCGTCTTCTGGATGCGCGGGACGAGGATCTTGCCGACGACGAGGAAGACGACGAGGAACGCGAAGATACCGACGACGAGCTCGTACGTGTGCGGAATGAGCGGACTCGATTCCGCCGCAAGGAGCGTAGCTGCCTTGATGATCATATTGCAGCCTTCCGTCAGTTGGGGGCGATCAGATGCCCTGGAAGATGAACGGCGCCACCAGGCCGATCAGGGCGAGGGCCTCGGTGAGGACGAAGCCGAGGAGCATGTTCTGGCGGATCAGGCCGTAAGCCTCCGGCTGGCGCGCGATGGCCTGCACGCCCTGACCGAAGATGATGCCGACGCCGATGCCGGGGCCGATGGCGGCGAGACCGTAACCGATGGCGGTGACGTTGCCGGAGACCTCAGCGAGAACGCTCATTGTTCGTATTCCTTTACTTAACGGCCGGTGGACTGGGTATCACCGGTCATGGACATTCCGTGAGTCGTGCGGTGGTTCTCAGTGCTCCGCGTGGAGCGAGTTGCCGATGTACATCGCCGCCAGCATCGCGAACAGGAAGGCCTGCAGGAACTGGATGAACATCTCGAAGCCGGTCAGGATGATCGTCATCACCACGCCGATCACGCCGACGGGCGCGCCCAGCGGGGTCAGCTTCTCGAACAGGAACCAGAAGCCGACCATGCTGAAGAAGGCCAGCAGCATGTGGCCCGCGAACATGTTCGCGAAGAGTCGGACCGCGTGGGTGAAGGGGGCGATGATCAGGTTCGACAGGAACTCGATCGGGGCCAGCAGGACGTAGATGAACTTGGGCAGGCCCGGGGGGAACATCATGTTCTTGAAGTAGCCGACCGCGCCCTGGTGCTTCATGCCGAGGTAGATCTTGAGGATGTAGATGATCAGGGCGAGCACGGCGGGGAAGGCGATGTGGGAGGCCACCGGGAACTGCAGCACGGGGATGACGCCCATGAAGTTCCACAGCAGGACCACGAAGAAGATCGAGACGAGCAGACCCATCCACTGGTCGGCGTCCTTGCCCAGGAAGGGCCGGGCGACCTGGTCGCGGACGAACATGTAGCCGTACTCGACGACGTTCTGCAGGCCCCTGGGCACGATCTTCGGGTTACCGAAGGCGCCCCAGCACAGAGCGATCACCACGAGCGAGGTGAGGATCGCGAGCAGGACCGGCTTGGTGAACCAGGCGACCCCCTCGATGATGGGGGGCAGATTGAACAGCTCGTCTGGCGTAGGCGCCCCGAACTGTTCGCCAGGAGGAGCGAGGACCGTCAGCGCACTCACGCGGCGTTCCCTTCAACGTCGTAGTGGATCACAAGAGTTACCTCGGCGAAGTGATCGCTGCGCCGGGTTAGCGACTGAACTTCCGGTAGGCCAGGTAGCCGGCGAGCACAACCCCCAGAACCACGCCTATGGGGAAGAACGCGGACATGTCCAGCCACCGGTCCAGCAACCACCCGAGACCGCCGTAGACGGCCATCCCCGCGAGCAGATAGCTGGGGACTGACCACATGGCGTCGGCGAAGTCGCGACCGTCTTCTTCCGGTCGGCGTTCCTGTGCGCTCATCGCGGCCCCGACGATAGCAGGCGGACAGAGGGCTAGTCATATCGGGCCCCGCCCGGCCATCGGCATCATGAGTCGCCCCTGCCGGGGACCCGGGCCTCAGGGTCGACGTACAGCATCTTGGTCTTCATGAAGGCGCGGACCTCGAAACCGGTCCACACGATGGTGCCGATCACCACCGACCAGGCGAAAGCGAGCGTGTTCCACGCCGTGGTGTCGCGGAACGCGTTGAGCACGAGCATGATGACGACGACCTTGACGAGGTAGCTCAGCATCGCCGCGATGGCCATCACCTGAGGGGAGACCCGGGCGGCGTAGGACACCGCCACCACGCTGATGCTGAAGAAGACCCCGACGAGCAAGGTGCCGAGTGCGGCTCCGAGCGCTCCCTTGCCACCCGCCAGCAGGAGGGACACGAGCACGGCGACCAGCCCGACCGCGAGGGTCGGAATCGCGGCGCTCTTGAGTACGCGCACGTCGTTGGCCTGCATCAATGCTCCATCGGCAAGTTATCAAGCGAGCGTTTGCTACCTCCAGAACCGGTGCATCTGGAGGCCCCTGCTCGTGAAAGATATCACAAGCTCACGGAAGACCGCTTTTACCTGCCGTTTCTAGTTCACTGTCATGGACGGTGCGGAAATGCGGTGATGACCGGATTGCCCTCTGTGCTCGCGCGCTCGTGCGCGGCGCCGCCCGAAGGCGGCATCTGCCGCCTGACCTGCGGGTCCGGCAGGATCGGCGGCATCGGGCCGGTCGGCGGGCCGTCGTCGTCGGGCTCGTCACGCCGCGACGCCGGGCGCGAGCCGCCCCTGCCGCGCCAGCGCGGAGCCGCCATCAGCACCAGCACGGCCAGCGCCAGCACGATGAAGACCGGGAACAGCAGCACCGGCACACCCTGGCGGGACATCAGCACCACGACGAAGGCGAACAGGAACGCCCACGCGTACATGATCAGGACCGAGCGGCGCTGCGAGTGGCCGATGTCGAGCAGCCGGTGGTGCAGGTGGCCGCGGTCGGGGGCGAACGGCGACAGGCCCTGCGACGTGCGCCGCACCACCGCGGTGATCAGGTCGACCAGCGGCAGGACCAGCACGGCGGCCGGCAGCATCAGCGGCAGCAGCACGCCGAACTTGTTCATGTCCTCGATGGCCGCCGGGTCGAGCGGGGTCACGGTGACGATCGAGGAGGCCAGCACCAGGCCGATCAGCATGGCGCCGGTGTCGCCCATGAAGATCTTCGCCGGATGGAAGTTGTGCGGCAGGAAGCCCACGCACGTGCCGATGAGCACGGCCGCGATGGCGGCGGTCGTGGTGATGTTGCCGACGCTCATGCTCTGGGCGAGGAAGATCGAGTAGGCCCAGGTGGCCATGGCCGCGATGCCGACGATGCCGGCCGCGAGCCCGTCGAGGCCGTCGACGAAGTTGACCGCGTTGATGGTGACGACCACGACCATGATGGTGATGATCGTGCTGAGGGTGTAGTCGAGGCTGGTCGAGCCGCCCCAGTCCTTCGGCAGCGGGATGTAGAGCAGCCGCAGGTCGTAGGCGACCAGCACGCCCGCCGCCGCGATCTGCCCGCCGAGCTTGATGAAGGCGTCCATGCCCCACCAGTCGTCGAGGAAGCCCGTCACCGTGATGAGGCCGCCGGCCACGATGAGCGCCGTGACCGCGTTGGCGTCGGACTCCGACAGAGCCGCGCCGCTGTGGGGCAGGCGGCTCGCGCACAGCAGGCCCACCACCAGGCCGCCGTACATCGCCAGGCCGCCGAGCCTCGGCGTCGGCGTGGTGTGCACGTCGCGCTCGCGAACCTCGGGCATGGCGCCGATGCGGATGGCGAAGCGGCGCACCAACGGCACCAGCAGGTAGGTCACCGCCGCTGAGATGAGCGCCATGAACAGGTATTCGCGCACGACCCTAGTTTCCCGGATGCGCCGGCCAGCTGTGACCGGAAAACGACACAGACCAGCTTAATATTCGCTGAGATATGGGCGATGGATGGCCAGAAGGGCCGCAACTCTTTCCCTGACCTCGGCCGACGCCTCCGGCCCGCGCACCGCCCTGGCCACCAGTTCTCCCACTTCCGCCAGGTCCTCCTCGCCCATCCCCTGGGTCGTCACGCACGGCGTGCCCACCCTGATGCCCGACGTCACCGCCGGGGGTTCCGGATCGTACGGGACCGCGTTGCGGTTCAGCGTGATGCCCGCCGCCGCGCACCTGCGCTCCGCCTCGGCGCCCGACACCCCCACCTCGCGCAGGTCGATGAGCGCCAGATGGGTGTCCGTGCCGCCCGACACGGGCCGCATCCCCTCCGCCGCGAGCGCCGCCGCCAGCGACCGCGCGTTCGCCACCACCCGGCGCGCGTAACCGGCGAACTCCGGCCGCATCGCCTCGCCGAACGCCACCGCCTTCGCCGCCACCACGTGCATCAGCGGGCCGCCCTGCACGAACGGGAACACCGCGCGGTCGATCCGCTTCGCCAGCTCCGACGTGCACAGGATGGCGCCGCCGCGCGGCCCTCTCAGCGCCTTGTGCGTGGTGAACGTCACGACGTCCGCGTACGGCACCGCCGACGGGATCGCGCCGCCCGCCATCAGCCCGATCGGATGCGCCACGTCCGCCATCAGCCACGCGCCCACCTCGTCCGCGATGCCGCGGAAGACCCCGTAGTCGATCAGTCTCGGGTACGCCGTCGCCCCGCACACGATCAGCTTCGGCCGCCGGCGCAGGGCCAGGTCGCGCACCTCGTCGTAGTCGATCAGCTCGGTGTCGCGGCGCACGCCGTACGAGACGACGTCGAACCACCGGCCGGAGAAGTTGACCTTCGAGCCGTGCGTCAGGTGACCGCCGTGCGGCAGCGCCATCGCCAGCATCGTGTCGCCCGGCTGCAGCAGGGCGGCGTAGGCGGCCAGGTTCGCCGACGCGCCGGAATGCGGCTGCACGTTGGCGTGGTCCGCTCCGAACAACCTCCTGGCCCGCTCCACCGCCAGCCGCTCCGCCCGGTC
Source organism: Nonomuraea sp. NPDC004580 (assembly GCF_040609855.1). NCBI lineage: Bacteria > Bacillati > Actinomycetota > Actinomycetes > Streptosporangiales > Streptosporangiaceae > Nonomuraea > Nonomuraea sp. NPDC004580. The sequence continues at coordinate 31,737 of NZ_JBEXLH010000073.1, forward strand.
CACGACCTCGCAGCCGCCGTAGTAGCGCCGGCCCGGGTAGCCCTCGGCGTACTTGTTGGTCAGCGTGGAGCCCAGGGCGGCCATGACGGCGGGCGAGGTGAAGTTCTCGCTGGCGATGAGCTGGATGCCGCCGCGTACCCGGTCCAGCTCGTCGAGCAGCACCTGCGCGATCTCGGGGTCACGCTCGCGCAGCTGCCCGAAGTCAGGGCCGTAGTAGGGCTCCGCACCCATTTCCCCACTGTACGACCGGATGTCCGTTTTTCCCATACACGATGGCTGCCCCGAAATCCGCCCTCATGACCTCACGACGGGTAGGCGTGCGGGGCGTTCGCCGTCGTCTGGACCCAGCGCGGGGTGTCGGCGGCCTCGTCGCTGATCGACGTCAGGACGGCGTGCCGGTAGAGGGCCAGCCTGTTGCGCCACTCCCTGATGTCCTCCACGTACCGCTCGCCCACCGGGGCGTCCCACGTCTGCGGGCTCTTCGCCAGCGCGAACGCCTTGTCCAGCACCGCCCTCAGGTCGTCGAGCTGCGGCTTGACCGTCTCCCATGCCGTGACCAGGCGTTCGTAGTCGGGATTGAAGCGCCAGGCGCGCTGCGGGTCCTCCAGCGGGCCCGTCGAGGTGATCGGGGGCGCCTCGAAACGGCCCTTCGCCCTGGGGGCCGGCGGGTCGACGTACATCACGCTCTCCTCTCCGGGGCCACCTCACCGGGCGGGCCGTCCGGCCTGATGTCCTCGGGCGCCCACTCCCCCCTGCCGTACTCGCCTGGCGGCACCTGCACGGACGGCATCTCCTGGGGACGGATGTCGCGGTGGTGCTCGATCACGGTCCCCATGGCCTCCAGGCTCGCCGGCCGCACCTCGGCCGACACGACGTCGTCACCGTCGTTCGCCCACCTCCCGGCGTCGGAGCCGGGCGCCATCTCGTAGCCCGGCTCGACGTCGTACGCGATCAACACCTCGTACGCACCGGCCGCGCTGACCTGCCGCTCCCCGGCGATCGCCCCAGGCCCGTCACCGCCCGGGCCCTCGTGGCGCTCCCCGGTCACCGTGCCGGGTCCGCCTGCTCCGGGCTGTGCTCCGCGGTCGGAGCTCCCGCCGTCGCCGCCTTCGCCCAGAGCGCCGTACGCCGCCTCCGCTCCGTAACCGACCTCCTGCCCTGCGCCGAACCCGTAACCGGCCTCCTGAGCCACCACGGCGCCATACCCGGCCCCTGGTGGGTTCCCGGCGTTCCCGGCCCCCGAGCCCTGTGACGTCCCGGCAGGACCGGCACCTTGAGCTCCACCACCGGCGCCCCGGTCAGGCGCCGTGCTCGGAGGGTCGGTGGCGGCGCCGTTGGGGGGTTCGACGGACGGACTGGTCGGCGGAATCGTGACGGGCCTGCCCCGGCCATCCGCACTTTGGCCGTCGCTCCCGCCACCGGCACCCTGACCGCCCGTACCGCCCTGTCCCCCGCCCCCACCGGCACCCTGACCCCCGCCACCACTCGCACCCCGATCCCCGTTCCCACCACCAACGCCACGCTCCCCGCCACCGCCGGCACCTTGCTCCCCGGCTCCGCCACCACCGGAGCCCTGACCACCCGCGCCCCGCTCGCCGGAACCGCTCCCGCCCGCACCTTGGTCCCCGGACCCGGTACCGCCTGCACCACGTTCTCCCGTGTCCTGGGGTGCGTCCTTGGAGGGTGGGCAGGATCCGTCGGGTCGGTTGCCGGCACCTGGGTCTGACGGTGTGGTGCCTGTGCCGGGTGCGTCCGGGGTGTAGCCTCCCGCGATCGTCCCTGTGCTGCCTGCTGCGGCGCCGCTCGTCGATGTGACGTGGCCGTCCGCCGTCAGGCCGCCTGAGGTCGCGTCGATCGGCGGGAGGGTTTGGGTGATGCCTGTGATCGGGGCGCCGGGGGCGACAGAGCCGGTGGGGCCGTCTGGGCGGATGTCGCGTTCGGCCCATTGGCCCTGACCGTATTCGCCGCGCGGGACCTCCACGCCGGGCATGTCCTGGGGGGCTACGTCCCGGTGGTTCTCGATGACCGTCCTGAGCGCGTCCAGGTCCGGTGGGCGGGCCTCGGCCGAGACGACGTCGCCGCCGTCGTTCGCGTAGCCGTTGACGTTCGCGGTGCCGGTCGCGTTGGACGAGCCGGTGCCGTTCGACGAGCCGGTGCCGTTGGACGAGCCGGCGCCGTTCGACGAGCCGGTGCCGTTCGACGAGCCGGTGCCGTTCGACGAGCCGGTGCCGTTCGACGAGCCGGTGTCGTTGGCGTTCGGGGGGAGTGTGGCGTTGTCGGCGGGGAGTTTGGGCATGTCCGCCGGTTGGACCTTGTCGGGGTTCCGCAGCATCTCCTCGATGGCGGCGGCGGACGGCGGGTCCAGCGGCACCTGCAGCACCTTCACGCCATCGACCACCACGACCTGCGGCTTGGACGCGTCCTGACCATCGCCCACAGGGCTTCCGGCCGTCCCGTTGTCCGAGGCTCCGGTGCCGGAGGTCCCGTTGTCCGAGGCTCCGGTGTCCGCGGTCCCGTTGTCCGTCGCGCCGGTGTCCGTGCCCCTGGTGTCGGCGTCGTTGCCGCGGTCGCGGCGGCTGTCCAGGTCGTCGTCCTTGGGCCGGCTCACAGGCTGGTCGCCGACTCGATCGCCGGTCCTGCCGTCGCCCCCGCTCCCGTTGTCCCGACCGGTCTCGTTCCCCTGGCCGGTCTCGTTCCCCTGGCCGGTTCCCCGGTCGCGGGTGTTCTCGTTGTCCTGGTCGGGGCGGGGGTTCTTGTCGTCGCAGTTCTGGCCGTCCACATCCGGCTTGTCGCCGGTGCCGGTCTTTCCGGATGAGTCGGGTCGCTCGTTCGCGTCAGGCCGCCCGCCGCCGGGCTTGTCGCCCACGTCGGGCTTTCCGTCGGAGCCGGGGTTCCCGCCGGTGCCGGTCTTTCCGCCGGTCTCGGCCCGCCCGTCCGACCCGGCCCCGTCGTCGGAACCAGAAGGGGAGCCGGGGCTGCGGGGGTTCTCGTACCGGTCCCGATCCCCTCGGGACTCCTTAGGGGTGGAGTTCGCGTCCTCGCCGGCCGAACCCGAGCCCGCCTTCGGCGGCGGATCCACCCGCTTCTCCAAGGTGGCGAGCCGCTTGTTGACGTCGCGCACCATGACGTCCACCGCGTCGGCGACCTGCACGGGACGGTGGGTGCTCTGCAGGGGCAGCCCGGCCTGGTGCATGGCGAGGCGGACGCGCTCCTCCGTCGTACGCATCTGCGCCGCCGCTCGCTTGACCTCGGCCAGCAGGTCACGGACCAGCTTGGGGTCCATGCCGTCGTACTTGCCCATGCGCCACTCCCCGACGTCTAGCCGCTCCGCGCCCACGTAACCACGACGGGAGCGGCTTGGCAGCCGGAATAAGCAGCGGGTATACGACTAGTCGTCAGTCAGTCGTCTGTGGCGACGTAACCGATGATGCCGCGCAGCTTCTCCACGGGGATCGCACCGCGCCGCAGCAGCCGCGGCACGGCGGTGGTGAGGTCGAGGATGGTGGACGGGGTGTTGCCGGTGGTCTTGCCCCCGTCGAGATAGACCTCGACGGAGTCGCCGAGCTGCTCTTCGGCCTCGTCCACGGTGGTGGCGGCGGGCGCCCCGGACCGGTTGGCGCTGGAGACGGCCATGGGCCCGGTCTCCTTGAGCAGGTCGAGCGCGACGGGGTGGAGCGGCATGCGTACGGCGACCGTCCCCTTCGTGTCGCCCAGGTCCCACGACAGAGCCCTGTTGGCCTTGCAGATGATCGTCAGCGGCCCGGGCCAGAAGGCGTCGATGAGGTCCTGCCCGTACGGCCCCAGGTCGTCCACCAGCGCGCTCGCCGCGCGTACGGTGCCCACCAGCACGGGCGGCGGCATGTCACGCCCGCGCCCCTTGGCTTCGAGCAGCCTGGTGACGGCTTCGGGCGTGAAGGCGTCGGCCCCGATGCCGTAGACCGTGTCGGTCGGCAGCACCAGGAGATCGCCCCGGCGAGCGGCGGCCGCGGCCTCCATCAGACCGATGGTCCGCTGGTCGGGGTCGGAGCAGTCGAAACGTCGTCCCACGATTGGTTGCCTCGCTCCGCTCAGCGTGTGAACGGCGCTGTCGAGGCCTCCTCCTTCCTCCAAGTACGGTCGCTGCGGCCCCCGGCGGTCAGGAGCAGGGAGCGCCGCTTCGCGTGCATCCTAGTCCTGGCCCAGCCTGGCCGTGACGAAGCGGTCTCGTCTGGTGAGGTCTTGGCGCAGGCGTACGTCGCGCCAGCCGTTGTCCTCGGGGAAGGTGAGGTAGACGGCCCTGCCCTGCTCGTCGGCGTGCTCGACGGCCACCCACCCGCCGGGCCGCAGCAGCCGGCGCGCGGTGCGCTCGACGGCCCGCACCTCGCCGAGCCCGTCGTCTCCTGAGCCGTAGAGGGCCCTGGTGGGGTCGTAGTCGCGCACCTCGGGGTCGCGCGGGATGGCGCCGGGCGGGATGTAGGGCGGGTTGGAGATGACGAGGTCGACCTTGCCGTTGAGCTCGGGCAGCGCCTCGGCGAGGTCTTCGGGGTGCAGGTGGGTGCGCCCCTGGCCGAGCTCGGAGATGTTGCGCTTGGCCCACGTGTACGCCGCGGGATCGACCTCGACGGCGTGCACCTCGGCCAGCGCCACCTCCTGGGCGATGGACAGCGCGATGGCGCCGGAGCCGGTGCCGAGGTCGACGACGAGCGGCGCGGTGACGTCCATCTCGCGCAGGGTCTCGATGGCCCAGCCGGCCATCACCTCGGTCTCGGGCCGCGGCACGAACACGCCGGGCCCGACGGCCAGCTCGAGGTAGCGGAAGTAGGCGTGGCCGGTGATGTGCTGCAGCGGCTCGCGGGCCTCGCGCCTGGCCACGCCCTCCCAGAAGAGCGCGTCGAAGTCGGAGTCCTTGACGGTGTGCAGCTCGCTTCTGCGCACGCCGTGGACGAAGGCCGCGATCTCCTCGGCGTCGGTGCGCGGCGAAGGAACGCCTGCCTCGGCCAGCCGGGCAGTGGCGAGCGCGATCTCGTCCAGCAGAAATGTCATGAGTGTTGTGCGAGCTTCTCCGCCATCTCGGCGTCGATGAGGGCCTGGGTGACGGCGTTGAGCTCGCCGTCGAGCACCTGGTCGAGGTTATACGCCTTGAAGCCGACGCGGTGGTCGGAGATGCGGTTTTCCGGGAAGTTGTACGTGCGGACGCGCTCGGAGCGGTCGACGGTGCGGACCTGCGACTTGCGCTCCGCCTGGGCGGCGGCCTCGGCCTCCTCCTGCGCCATGGCCAGCAGCCGGGCACGCAGGATGCGCAGGGCCGACTCCTTGTTCTGGAGCTGGCTCTTCTCGTTCTGGCAGGAGACGACGACGCCGGTGGGCAGGTGGGTGATGCGCACCGCGGAGTCGGTGGTGTTGACGCTCTGGCCGCCGGGGCCGCTGGAGCGGTAGACGTCGATGCGCAGGTCGTTGGGGTCGATCTGAACGTCGACCTCCTCCGCCTCCGGATAGACGAGCACGCCCGCGGCGCTGGTGTGGATGCGGCCCTGCGACTCGGTGACGGGCACCCGCTGCACGCGGTGGACGCCGCCCTCGAACTTCAGCCGCGACCACACGCCCTCGTCGCCCTTGGCCCTGATGCCGACCGTGACGTCTTTGTAGCCGCCGAGGTCGGAGGGCTGGCTGTCGATGATCTCGGTCTTCCAGCCGAGCCGCTCGGCGTAGCGGAGGTACATGCGCAGCAGGTCACCCGCGAACAGCGCGGACTCCTCGCCGCCCTCGCCCGCCTTGATCTCCATGATGATGTCCTTGTCATCGTTGGGATCGCGCGGGATGAGCAGGTGGCGCAGCCGCTCTTCGAGCTGCGGGATGCGGGCCTCCAGCTCGGTGGCCTCGGCCGCGAACGTCTCGTCCTCGCCGGCCAGCTCCTTGGCGGCCGTGAGGTCCTCGCGTACCGACTCGAGCTCGCGGTAGGTGCCGATGACGGGCGTGAGCTGGGAGTAGCGCTTGCCGAGCGTGCGGGCCTTGTTCTGGTCGGCGTGCACGGCGGGGTCGGCGAGCTGCGACTCCAGCTCGGAATACTCCTTGAGCAACTCGTCGAGATTCACCGTGGGTCCTTTGTATCGAGAAGTACGGGCCGTTCACCAACAACGCCGACCCGGCGCACGCGTGTGCGTCCGGGCCGGCGTACGTGGAGCTACTTGCCCGAGGCCTTCTTGCCGAAGCGCTTCTCGAAGCGGGCCACCCGGCCGCCGGTGTCGAGGATCTTCTGCTTGCCCGTGTAGAACGGGTGGCAGGCCGAGCACACGTCGGCGTGAATCACGCCGTTCTTCGCGGTGCTGCGGGTGGTGAACGTGTTACCGCAGGAGCAGGTCACCTGCGTCACGTGGTAGTCAGGGTGGATGTCGCGCTTCATCGCTGTCCTTTCGGGGTGCGGCCGCCGGGTCGCCTTCACGCATGGCGTGAACCGGAACCGCAAAATGGTCAGCTACCAGTGTGCCAGATCGTGAAACCATCCCAGGCCATCGCTCATTCCTCCTGAGCCCGGCACGGGAACGCGTGAGGGGTGGCGGACGACACCGCCACCCCTCACGACGCAGCCGCTAGCCGCGGTCGTTGCTCACCGTGGTCGTCTGGACCTGCATGAGGAACTCCGCGTTGGACTTGGTCTCCTTCATCTTCTCCAGGAGCAGCTCCAGCGCCTGCTGCATGTCGAGCGCGTGCAGCACCCTGCGCAGCTTCCAGACGATCTGCAGCTCCTCCTTGGCCATGAGGATCTCTTCCTTACGCGTGCTGGACGCGTCGACGTCGACCGCCGGGAAGATCCGCTTGTCGGCCAGGGACCGGTTGAGCTTGAGCTCCATGTTGCCGGTGCCCTTGAACTCTTCGAAGATGACCTCGTCCATCTTCGACCCGGTCTCGACCAGGGCCGTGGCGAGGATCGTCAGCGAGCCGCCGTTCTCGATGTTGCGGGCGGCGCCGAAGAAGCGCTTGGGCGGGTAGAGCGCCGTGGAGTCGACACCACCCGACAGGATGCGCCCGGACGCGGGGGCCGCGAGGTTGTACGCGCGGCCGAGCCGGGTGATCGAGTCGAGCAGGACGACGACGTCGTGGCCCAGCTCCACCAGGCGCTTGGCCCGCTCGATGGCGAGCTCGGCGACCGTGGTGTGGTCTTCGGCGGGACGGTCGAAGGTCGAGTGGATGACCTCGCCCTTGACCGACCGCTGCATGTCGGTGACCTCTTCGGGCCGCTCGTCCACGAGCACGACCATGAGGTGGCACTCGGGGTTGTTGCGGGTGAGCGCGTTGGCGATGGCCTGCAGCACCATCGTCTTACCCGCCTTCGGCGGCGAGACGATGAGACCGCGCTGGCCCTTGCCGATCGGCGAGACGAGATCGATGATCCGCGTGGTGAGGATGTTGGGCTCGGTCTCGAGGCGCAGGCGCTCCTGCGGGTAGAGCGGCGTCAGCTTGTTGAAGTCGGGCCTGTTGCGGGCCTGCTCCGGGTCCATGCCGTTGACGGTGTCGAGGCGGACCAGGGCGTTGAACTTCTCGCGCCGCTCGCCCTCGCGCGGCTGCCGCACGGCGCCGGTGATGACGTCGCCCTTGCGCAGGCCGTTGCGGCGGATCTGGGCGAGCGAGACGTAGACGTCGTTGCTGCCCGGCAGGTAGCCGCTGGTCCTGACGAACGCGTAGTTGTCGAGGATGTCGAGGATGCCGGCGATCGGGATGAGCACGTCGTCGTCGCCGATGACGGGCTCGCCGCTGTCGAAGCGGTCGCGGCCACGGCCACGGTTGCGCTCCCTGAAGCGGCCCCTGCGGCTGCGTCCGCCGCGCTCGTCGTCGTCGCCGCCGCGCTGGTCACCCCGCTGGTCACGCTGGTCGCCGCGCTGGTCGGAACGGCCGCCCGCGTCGGCTGCGACGCGCTCGCGCTGGTCGCCGCGACCGCCATCGCGGCCACCGTCAC
>NZ_JBEXLH010000074.1:0-39123 GCF_040609855.1 Nonomuraea sp. NPDC004580
GCTCCCGGCGGCGGCTTCGGCGGTCGCCCGGGTGGCGGCGGCCGTGGTCGTGGCGGCGGCACCGCGGGAGCCTTCGGGCGTCCCGGCGGCCGTCCCGCGCGTGGCCGTAAGTCCAAGCGTCAGAGGCGCCAGGAGTTCGACAACATGTCGGCGCCGGCGATCGGCGGCGTGCAGGTCGCTCGCGGCAACGGCGCGACGATCCGCCTGCCGCGCGGTGCGTCGCTGTCCGACTTCGCCGACCGCATCGGGGCCAACCCCGCCTCGCTCGTGCAGATCATGCTGCACCTCGGCGAGATGGTGACCGCGACGCAGTCGGTCAACGAGGAGACGCTGCAGCTGCTCGGAGCCGAGCTGGACTACAACATCCAGGTCGTCAGCCCCGAGGAGGAGGACCGCGAGCTGCTCGAGGCCTTCGACATCGAGTTCGGCGAGGACGAGGGCGACGAGGCCGACCTGGCCGCGCGCCCGCCGGTGGTGACCGTCATGGGTCACGTCGACCACGGTAAGACCAAGCTGCTCGACGCCATCCGCAAGACCAACGTGGTGGCGCGCGAGGCGGGTGGCATCACCCAGCACATCGGCGCTTACCAGGTGTCCACCACGCACGAGGGCGAAGACCGCAAGGTCACCTTCATCGACACCCCGGGTCACGAGGCGTTCACCGCCATGCGTGCCCGAGGCGCGAAGTCGACCGACATCGCGGTGCTGGTGGTCGCGGCCGACGACGGCGTCAAGCCGCAGACGATCGAGGCGCTCAACCACGCCCAGGCCGCCGAGGTCCCGGTCGTGGTCGCGGTCAACAAGGTCGACAAGGAGGGCGCCGACCCCAACAAGGTCAGGGCCCAGCTCACCGAATACGGCCTGGTGGCCGAGGAATACGGTGGCTCGACCCTGTTCGTCGACATCTCGGCGAAGAACGGCACCGGCATCGACAACCTCCTCGAGGCCATCCTGCTGACCGCCGACGCCGAGCTCGACCTGCGCGCCAACCCGACGATGGACGCTCAGGGCATCGCGATCGAGGCCCACCTCGACAAGGGCCGCGGCCCCGTCGCGACCGTCCTGGTCCAGCGCGGCACGCTGCGCGTCGGCGACTCCATCGTGTGCGGCGAGGCCTTCGGCCGCGTCCGCGCGATGCTCGACGACAACGGCGACCAGGTCGAGGAGGCCACGCCGTCGCGTCCCGTCCTCGTGATGGGTCTGACGGCCGTGCCGAGCGCCGGTGACAACTTCATCGTGGTCACCGACGACCGGATGGCCCGGCAGATCGCCCAGCAGCGCGCGGCGCGCAAGCGCAGCGCCGACATGGCGAAGTCGAGCCGGCGCCGCACCCTCGAAGAGCTGTTCAGCGACCTTGAGAAGGGTCGCGTCGACGAGCTCAAGCTCATCATCAAGGGTGACGTGTCCGGTTCGGTGGAGGCCCTGGAAGACGCCCTGCTCAAGATCGACGTCGGCGACGAGGTCAGGCTTCGAGTCCTGCACCGCGCGGTCGGCGCCATCACCGAGTACGACGTCAACCTGGCCGTCGCCGACGACAACGCGGTCATCATCGGCTTCAACGTCCGCCCCGAGCCTCGGGCGCGCGACCTGGCCGAGCGCGAGGGCGTCGACATCCGCTACTACTCGGTCATCTACCAGGCGATCGAGGAGATCGAAGCGGCGCTCAAGGGCATGCTCAAGCCCGAGTTCGAAGAGGTCCAGATGGGCTCGGCGGAGGTCCGCGAGGTCTTCAAGGTGCCGCGGATCGGCAACATCGCCGGTTCTCTGGTCCGCTCCGGCGTGATCGTCCGCAACAGCAAGGCCAGGGTCATCCGCGACGGCGTCGTCATCGCGGACAACCTGACCGTCTCGTCCCTGCGTCGCTTCAAGGATGACGCGACCGAGGTCCGCGAGGGCTTCGAGTGCGGTATCGGTGTCGGCTACAACGACATCAGGATCGACGACGTGATCGAGACGTTCGAGATGCGGGAGAAGCCGCGCGTGTGACGCGCGGCCGGGCGCCCGGCGGGACATCCGCCGGGCGCCTCTCGCACGCCCTGGCCTGGTCCCCACCGCAGCAGGCCGGTCGTGCGCCGACCCCACAAGGCCAAGCGGTGGTGACCAGTGATGTATGTGGGTGCCCTGACCCTGGATATCCTGCTCGGCGACGTCAGGTCGCTGAAGCAGAAGCGCTCTGTCGTCCGTCCGCTCATCGCCGAGCTGCAGCGCCGTTACCCCAGCATCGCGGTGGCTGAGACCGGTCATCTCGACCTGCACCGCAGAGCGGAGGTCGGCGTTGCGGTGGTTTCCGCTTCCGCGGGTAACTGCAAGGAGCTGCTGGACGCCTGCGAACGCATGGTGGCCTTCCGCCCCGAGATCGAGCTGCTGTCGGCCCGGCAGCGGCTCTACACCGACGAAGATTGAACGACTGCACGGCCAGGTCGTGCGTGAGGGGGAGCGAACATGGTGGATGCCGCACGAGCGCGCAAGCTCGCCGACCGCATCCAGCAGATCGTCGCTGAGATGCTGGAGCGTCGGATCAAGGATCCGCGTCTGGGCTTCGTGACCGTGACCGACACGCGCGTCACCGCCGACCTGCGCGACGCGACGGTGTTCTACACGGTGTTCGGCTCCGACGCCGAGCGGGCCGACAGCGCCGCGGCTCTCGAGAGCGCCAAGGGCATCATCCGCTCGGAGGTGGGCCGCCAGACCGGGGTCCGGTTCGCGCCGACGCTGACGTTCAAGCACGACCCGCTGCCCGACAGCGCGCGTCACCTCGACGACCTGATCAACGCCGCCCGCGCGCGGGACGCCGAGGTGGCCAAGCAGGCCCAGACCGCCTCCTACGCCGGCGAGGCCGACCCCTACCGCAAGCCCGACGACGAGGACTTCGACACCGAGGCCGAGACGGGCGCTGAGGCCGGCTCGCAGAGCCTGAGCGGCAGGGACGACCAGGCGTGACGCCCGACGTGCGCGACAGGGCAGAGCGTCCGCCTCGCGTCGAGCGGCGTCCTTCCGAGGACTGTCCCGTCCCCGAGGAGTCGTGGGACCGCGCGCTGCGGCTGATCGGGCAGGCCGACGAGGTCGCGCTGGCCTGCCACGTGACGCCCGACGGCGACGCGCTCGGCTCGATGCTGGCGGTCGCGTTCGTGCTGCGCTCGATGGGCAAGCGGGTGGTCGCCTCGTTCGGCGACCGCCACTTCGCGGTGCCGCGGCTGCTGCGCTTCCTGCCCGGCCAGGAGATGCTGGTGCCGCCGGACGACTACCCTGCCGCGCCCGACCTGATGATCGTCTTCGACTGTTCGACGTTCGAGCGGGTCGGGCTGCTCGGCGCCAACGCCGCCTCGGCGCGCGAGGTGATCGTGGTCGACCACCACCCGTCCAACTCGGGGTTCGGCTCGCTCGACCTCATCGACGCCAAGGCCGCGGCCACCGCCATGCTCGCCGAGCAGCTCGTCTACCGGCTCGGGGGGCGGCTCGACCGCGACATCGCCACCTGCCTGTACGCCGGCCTCGTCACCGACACCGGCTCCTTCCGCTACTCCTCGACCACGCCCGCTGTGCACCAGATGGCGGCCAGGCTGCTCGCCACCGGGCTGCGGGTCGACGAGATCGCCCGCGAGCTGTGGGACCGTTCCCCGTTCGGCTATCTCAAGGTGCTGGGCAACGCGCTGGAGCGGGTGGCGCTGGAGGACGGCATGGTCTGGACGTACGTGACCCGGGTCGACCGGGCCGCGTACGGGCTGCCGTACTCCGAGCTCGAAGGCATTATCGACATCGTCCGCCGCACCGACGAGGCGCAGGTCGCCGTCGTGCTCAAGGAGGACGACTACGGCGACTGGCAGGTGTCCACCCGGTCCAAGGGCACCGTCGACGTCGCGGCGGTGTGCGCGGCGCTCGGCGGCGGCGGCCATCACAACGCGGCCGGGTTCACCTCCTACGACACCGTCGAGGAGACCATGACGAAGTTCCGTCGCGAGCTGCGGAAGGTTACCTGAATGGCCGAGAGCGGTCTGATCATCGTCGACAAGCCGGGCGAGTGGACCTCCCACGACGTGGTGGCCAAGATGCGGCGCATCGCCGGCACCCGCCGGGTGGGGCACGCGGGCACGCTCGACCCGATGGCGACGGGCGTGCTGGTGATCGGCGTCGAGAAGGCGACCAGGCTGCTCGGTCACCTGATGCTGACCGAGAAGGAGTACCGCGCCACGATCCGGCTCGGCGTGAGCACCAACACCGACGACGCCGAGGGCGAGGTCACCGCCACCACGTCGGCCGCCGGGGTCGGCGAGGGCGAGATCCACAAGGGCGTCGAAGCGCTCACCGGCGCCATCATGCAGGTTCCACCGCAGGTCAGCGCCATCAAGGTGAACGGCCAGCGGGCCTACAAGAAGGCGCGGGCGGGCGAGGAGGTCGAGCTGGCGGCCAGGCCCGTCACGGTGAGCTCGTTCGAGGTGCTCGCCATCCGGCCGGCCGGCGACGTCGTGGACGTCGACGCCGTCGTGGTCTGTTCGAGCGGCACCTACATCCGCTCGCTGGCCCGCGACCTCGGCGCCGCGCTCGGCGGGGTCGGCGGGCACCTGACGGCGCTGCGCCGCACCCGGGTGGGGCCGTACGACCTGTCGCTGGCGAAGACCATCGAGCAGCTCAGCGAGGAGTGCGTGGTGCTGCCCATCGGCGAGGCGGTCGCCGCGGCCTTCCCGCGCCGCGACGTCACCGCCGAGGAGGCCCGCGTCGTCGCCCACGGCGGGCGGCTGCCGGCCGCCGGGCTCGGCCCTGGGCCCATCGGCGTGTTCGGGCCGGAGGGTGAGCTGCTGGCGCTGGTGGAGGAGCAGGGCCGCACCGCGCGGCCCCTGGCGGTCTTCGCCGGCTGACCGCGTCAGCCCGGCTTGCGGGCCACGATGATGTCGCGCACGATCGCCTGGTCCACCCAGTGCTCGAAGTCGGGGTAGTCCATCACCTCGAGGCCCGCCCCGGTCAGGATGCGGGCCAGCTCGTCGCTCTTGCCGCCGTAGGTGTTCCAGGCGATGCCCATCGCCCCGCCGGGCCGCAGCAACTCGGCCCAGACCGGCACCGCCCGGCCCAGCAGCTCCAGCGGGCTGCGCGACAGGCCCGCGCCGCCCTTGCTGCCGTGCTGCACGCCGTAGGGGGCGTCGGTGGCCAGCACGTCGAACGAACGCGGCTTGAAGAACTCGCGGCTCTTGAGCGTGTCGGCGTTGACCACGGTCAGGCGCTGCACGTCGCCGGCCTTGAACGCCTCCTTCGACAGCCCGAAGGCGACGTTGAGCCGCCGCCCGACGAGAGCACGGTCGCGGCGCACCGGCACGGTCTCCGCGGTGTGCTTGAGCCGCCTGTTGCGCAGCCACGTCTTGATGAAGCCGGCGTAGGCCTCGAAGTCCTTGCCGTCGACGTCGAGGCCGTAGGCGTCGTAGCCGTACATGAGGGCCTGGTTGAGCGTGGTGCCGCGGCCGCACATCGGGTCGAACACCGCGAGGCCGTCGCCCAGCCCCTTGTCGCTCGCCAGCGCTGTGACGTTGAGCAGCAGCTTGGTGAAGTGCTCGTTGGTCTTGCCGGCGTACTTCTGGATGGTGAGCAGGTCGCTGCTGAGCCGGTCGCGCGACCGCATGGCGAGCGGCCTGAGCAGGTCGCCCTCGACGCCGAAGACGGCGTAGACGGACGACAGGTCGGACAGCAGCCGCACGTCGCCGTCGGACAGCGGCCCGGCGGTGTCGAACGTCACGTAGGGGACGCCGCCGATGCGGGTCTCCTCGCTGGCCAGCACCTCGCCCTCAAGGGCACGCGCGCTGAAGACGGCCAGCTCGTTGCGGGTGAGGCGGACGGAGCTCTCTCCGTAGACCCGGTTGAAGGCAGGCAGGATCAGGAGCGCGTAGCGAGGCATGATGCCCGATGATAGCCGCCTCGATTGGAGGGAATGCCGCGCCGCGTGGCACGCTTGTACGGGTTGTTCCGGGGACGAGTGAATGGGGCCTGGCGTGCAGGGTTCGGAAAGGTCTGTGGTGACCGTCGGCGTGCACGACGGGGTCCACCTCGGGCACCAGCGGGTGGTCGGGCGGGCCGTCGCCGTCGCCCGGGAGCGGGGCCTGCGCAGCGTGGCGGTCACGTTCGAGCCGCATCCCGACGAGGTCGTCCGCCCCGGCTCGCATCCCCACCGGCTGACCAGCGCGCGGCGGCGGGCCGAGCTGCTGGCCGGGCTGGGCGTGGACACCATCGACACCGTGGAGTTCTCCTTCGGGCTGTCGCAGTGGACACCGGCCGAGTTCGCCCAGAAGGTGCTCGCCGAGCGGCTGCGGGCGGCGGTCGTGGTGGTGGGCGCCGACTTCACGTTCGGCCAGGACGCCGCCGGTGACGTGGAGACCCTGCGCGCGCTGGGCGACAAATACGACTTCGAGGTGGAGTCCGTGCCCCGGCTCGACGACATCTCCTCGACCTCCATCCGCGAGCGGCTCACCGCCGGCGACGTCGCGGGCGCGGCGGCCGAGCTGGGCCGCCCCCACCGGGTCGAGGGCGTCGTCGTACGCGGCTACCAGCGCGGCCGCCGGCTCGGCTTCCCCACGGCCAACGTCGAGACCCCGCAGTACACCGCGATCCCGGCCGACGGCGTCTACGCGGGCTGGCTGCAGTGCGTCCCGGTGGCCAACCTGCCCGCGCTCTACGACGGCGAGCGCTGGCCCGCGGCCATCTCGGTCGGCACCAACCCGACGTTCGAGGGCGTGCCGCGCACGGTGGAGGCGTACGCGCTGGACCGCGACGACCTGGAGCTGTACGGCGCGCACGTCGCGGTCGAGTTCGCCGCCCGGCTGCGCGGAAACACCCGCTTCGACTCGATCGAGGCGCTCATCGCCCAGATCCACGCCGACGTGGAGGACACCCGACGCCTGACGAGCTAGCCGGTCTCGGCTCGGACACGACCGCCCCGTGCACTGGACCCGGGGTGGTAACCTTGCATGTCGGCTCTATACCGGCAGCGCTGCGCGCTGCCCATGACGGCCTTCACGCGGCGACTGTAGGCACGCACGGTCGTTCGCGCTTCCATCTCATTCGCGCGTGTCCGTAGATCGAAGGAGAGCCGTGTCCCTCGACACCGCTGCCAAGAAGTCCATCATCGACGAGTACGCGACGACCGAGGGCGACACCGGGTCGCCCGAGGTGCAGATCGCGCTGCTCAGCAAGCGCATCAGCGAGCTGACCGAGCACCTCAAGACGCACAAGCACGACCACCACAGCCGTCGTGGTCTGCTGCTGCTCGTGGGTCGCCGGCGCCGCCTGCTGAAGTACCTGCAGAAGGTCGACATCCAGCGCTACCGTTCGCTCATCGAGCGGCTCGGTCTGCGCCGATAACATGACGAGGGAGCGGCCGGCGCGCCGCTCCCTTCTCATATGGGGTAGGACCCATCGCAGGGCGCGTGGCGGCGTGAAAACCGTCCCGCGCCTGGCGTACAACTGAAGATCCGAGACACACAGCCCCCGCGTCCGCTCAGCACCATGCGACCCGCGACGCCTGCGGGCCGGTCCTCGGTAGTGGCTTCCGGTAAGAACGCACTTGACCGGGCGCTTCGATCGAAGACCGGCGCTGCACCTAACGAGGGTGCCGGTGAGAAAAGGGCGCGGGTGACCGACCACAAGGAGGTCCCCCGTGGAGGGTGTCCACACTGCTGAAGCCGTCATAGACAACGGCTCTTTCGGCACGCGTACGATCCGGTTCGAGACCGGTCGGCTCGCGCGCCAGGCGGCGGGTTCCGCCGTCGCCTATCTCGACAACGACACGATGGTGCTCTCGGCGACGACCGCGTCCAAGACGCCGAAGGAGCAGTTCGACTTCTTCCCGCTGACGGTCGACGTCGAAGAGCGCATGTACGCCGCGGGCCGCATCCCCGGCTCGTTCTTCCGCCGCGAGGGCCGTCCCTCCGAGGACGCGATCCTCACCTGCCGGCTGATCGACCGGCCGCTGCGCCCGTCGTTCGTCAAGGGCCTGCGCAACGAGGTCCAGGTCGTCGCCACCGTCATGGCGCTCAACCCCGACCACCTCTACGACGTGGTCGCCATCAACGCCGCGTCGCTGTCCACCCAGCTCGCCGGGCTGCCCTTCTCCGGCCCCATCGGCGGCGTCCGGGTGGCGCTGATCGACGGCCAGTGGGTGGCCTTCCCGACCCACCACGAGCTTGAGCGGGCCACGTTCGACATGGTCGTGGCCGGGCGGGTGCTCGACGACGGCGACGTCGCGATCATGATGGTCGAGGCGGAGTCCACGAAGGACACGCTCAAGCTCGTCGCCGACGGCGCGGTCGCCCCGACCGAGGAGACCGTCGCGCAGGGCCTGGAGGCGGCCAAGCCGTTCATCAAGGTGCTGTGCGAGGCGCAGTCCCGCATCGCGCAGGTCGCCGCCAAGGAGACCGCCGAATACCCGATCTTCCTCGACTACCAGGACGACGTCTACACCGCCGTCGAGGCCGCGATCAAGACCGAGCTCGGCGCCGCGCTGACCATCGCGGGCAAGCAGGAGCGCGAGAACGAGCTGGAGAAGGTCAAGGCGCTGGCCGCCGAGAAGCTCCTGCCCGAGTTCGAGGGCCGCGAGAAGGAGATCTCCGCCGCGTTCCGCTCGGTGATGAAGAAGCTCATGCGCGAGCGCGTCATCAAGGAGGGCGTGCGCATCGACGGCCGCGGCACGAAGGACATCCGCGCGCTGTCGGCCGAGGTCCACGTGGTGCCCCGGGTGCACGGCTCGGCGCTGTTCGAGCGCGGCGAGACCCAGATCCTCGGCATCACGACGCTCAACATGCTGCGCATGGAGCAGGTCATCGACACGCTCAACCCCGAGCGGACCAAGCGCTACATGCACAACTACAACTTCCCGCCCTACTCCACCGGTGAGACCGGCCGGGTGGGCTCGCCCAAGCGCCGCGAGATCGGTCACGGCGCGCTGGCCGAGCGGGCGCTGATCCCGGTGCTGCCCACGCGTGAGGAGTTCCCCTACGCGATCAGGCAGGTGTCGGAGGCGCTCGGCTCCAACGGCTCGACCTCGATGGGCTCGGTCTGCGCCTCCACCATGGCGCTGCTCGACGCCGGTGTGCCGCTCAAGGAGATGGTCGCCGGCATCGCGATGGGCCTGATCGGCGAGGGCGACACCTACGTCACGCTGACCGACATCCTGGGCGCCGAAGACGCCATGGGCGACATGGACTTCAAGGTCGCCGGCACCAAGGACGTCATCACCGCCCTGCAGCTCGACACCAAGCTCGACGGCATCCCCGCGAGCGTCCTCGCAGGCGCGCTCAAGCAGGCCAAGGGCGCCCGCCTGGCGATCCTCGACGTGATGCAGGAGGCGATCGACTCCCCGGCGGAGATGAACCCGACCGCGCCGCGCATCATCACCATCAAGGTCCCGGTCGACAAGATCGGCGAGGTCATCGGCCCCAAGGGCAAGATGATCAACCAGATCCAGGACGACACCGGCGCCGAGATCACCATCGAGGACGACGGCACGATCTACATCGGCGCCACCGACGGGCCGTCCGCCGAGGCCGCCCGTTCGGCGATCAACGCCATCGCCAACCCGCACATGCCCGAGGTGGGCGAGCGCTACCTGGGCACGGTCGTCAAGATCGCCGCCTTCGGCGCGTTCATCTCGCTCATGCCGGGCAAGGACGGCCTGCTCCACGTCTCCCAGATCCGCAAGCTGCACGGCGGCAAGCGCATCGAGAACGTCGAGGACGTCATGGCCGTCGGCGAGAAGATCCAGGTCGAGATCGCCGAGATCGACGGCCGCGGCAAGCTCTCGCTGGTGCCGGTCGAAGTCATCGAGAAGGAGGCCGCCGAGAAGGAGGCCAAGGCCGCCGACGGCGATGCTCCCGAGCAGTCCGAGGCGCCCGCCGCCCCGGCCGCCGACGACAAGCCCGACCGTCCGCGCCGCACCCGCACCCGCGTGCGCAGCTCCCGCAGCTCCTCCGAGGGAGACGACCGGAACTCGTGACCACGACCACGCTGCACCCCGGCAAGGACGGAGCCGGGGTGGTAAGGCGCACCGTCCTCCCGGGTGGGCTGCGCGTGGTGACCGAGACCATGCCGACCGTGCGGAGCGTCGCGGTCGGCATGTGGGTCGGCATCGGCTCGCGCGACGAGGCTCCCGAGCACATGGGGGCCACCCACTTCCTTGAGCACCTGCTGTTCAAGGGCACTCCGACGCGCGACGCCATGGAGATCTCCGCCTCCATCGAGGGCATCGGCGGTGAGATCAACGCCTTCACCGCCAAGGAGTACACCTGCTACTACGCGCGGGTCCTCGACGAGGACCTGCCGGTCGCGGTCGACGTGCTCGCCGACGTAGTGACCAGCTCGCTGGTGACCGAGGACGACGTCGAGTCCGAGCGTGGCGTGATCCTCGAAGAGATCGCCATGCACGACGACGACCCCTCCGACGTGGTGCACGAGCAGTTCGCCGCCACCCTCTACGGCGACTCGCCGATCGGCCGGCCCATCCTGGGCACGGTCGACTCCATCAACGCGCTCGGGCGCGAGCGCATCGCCGAGTACTACCACCGCTTCTACCTGCCGCGCCGCACCGTCGTGTCGGTGGCGGGCAACGTCAGGCACGAAGAGGTCGTCGAGCTGGTCGCCAGGGCGTACGAGCGGGCGGGGGCGCTGAACGGCCCCGCCGAGTTCGAGCCGCCGCGCACCAGCGGCCCCGGCGCCGCGACGCGGTCCGGCGTCGCGGTCCTCGACCGGCCCACCGAGCAGGCCAACCTGGTGCTCGGCACGACCGGCCTGTCCCGCACCGACGACCGCAGGTTCGCGCTCGGCGTGCTCAACGCGGCGCTCGGCGGCGGCATGTCGTCGCGGCTCTTCCAGGAGATCAGGGAGAAGCGCGGCCTGGCCTACTCCGCCTACAGCTACACCTCGGCCTACGCCGACACCGGCCAGTTCGGCATCTACGTGGGCTGCCTGCCCTCGAAGATCGACGACGTGCTGAAGATCTGCCGCGACGAGGTGTCCAGGGTGGTGGCCGAGGGGCTCACCGCCGACGAGATCATGCGCGGCAAAGGCCAGATGCGCGGCGGGCTCGTGCTCGGCCTGGAGGACACCGGCTCGCGCATGTCCCGCATCGGCAAGAACGAGCTGGTCTACGACGAGCTCATGTCGGTTGACGAGGTGCTCGCGCGCATCGAGTCCGTCACCCCCGACGAGATCTGCGAGGTCGCCGCCGACGTGCTCAACCGGCCGCTCACGCTGGCCGTCATCGGCCCGTACGGCGACAAGGACTTCAGCGACGCGATCCGCTGAGACGCGCGCCGCCCCCCGGTCCGGCATCGGCGGGGCGGCGGCACGATAGGCTCGCCCTGTGATCAGGGTAGGTGTGCTGGGCGCCCAGGGACGTGTGGGCGTCGAGGTGTGCAAGGCGGTCGAGGCGGCAGCCGACATGGAGCTGGCGGCCGCGCTCGACAAGGACGACTCCATCGAGGGGCTCGCCGGCGCCGAGGTGGTGGTCGACTTCACCCATCCCGACGTGGTGATGGGCAACCTCGAATGGGCGATCGGCCACGGCGTCCACCCAGTGGTGGGCACCACCGGCTTCGACGAGGGGCGGCTCGAGACCGTGCGGCGCTGGCTGGCGGCCAACCCCGGCACCAACTGCCTCATCGCCCCCAACTTCGGCATCGCGGCCGTGCTCATGATGCACTTCGCGCAGCAGGCCGCCCGCTACTTCGAGTCGGCCGAGATCGTCGAGCTGCACCACCCCAACAAGGCCGACGCGCCCTCCGGCACGGCCCGGCGTACGGCCGAGCTGATCTCCGAGGCCCGTTCCAAGGCCGGGCTCGGGTCGATGCCCGACGCCACCAGCACCGCGCTCGACGGCGCCCGCGGCGCCGACGTCGGCGGCGTCCACGTCCACGCCGTGCGCCTGTCGGGGCTCATCGCCCACCAGGAGGTGCTGCTCGGCGGCGACGGCGAGACGCTGACCATCCGCCACGACACGATGAGCCGCGCCGCGTTCACCCCCGGCGTGCTGCTCGGCGTGCGGCGGGTGCGCGAGCTGCCCGGCCTCACGGTGGGCCTGGAGCGCCTGCTCGACCTCTAGCCAGGTGCACACGACGTGCCCACGCCTCGCACACGCGGACGTGGGCACGTCGTGAGGAGAGGGTCCCAGCTCCGCACAGCCGGGCCTACGATCTTCAACCCTAATATGAGCGGCGAGCTACGCTCCCGACATGAGATCGTGTCGCCATGGTGCGATGGGCCGAGGCGGATGAGCTGGCCGGATTGGTGCCGATCGAGCTGGCCGCCGACCGGCTGTTCGAGCAGGTGGGCATCGTGTTCCCGCCGGGCACGACGATGATCGAGGAGGTCGCCGGCCCCGGGTCGGTGCTGGTCGAGGGGGCGCCGCCCGACGGGTTCGCGCTCATCGGCGAGGTCGACGGGTGCGTGCATCTCGACCAGCTCGCCGTACGTCCCGAGCGCATGCGCCAGGGCATCGGCGGGCGGCTCGTCGCGGCGGTGATCGACCACGCGCGGTCCTGCGGGGCGCCCGGCGTGACGCTGACGACGTTCAGGGACGTGCCGTGGAACGGGCCCTGGTACGCCCGGCACGGCTTCTCCGTGCTGCCCGAGAGCGCGTGGGGGCCCGGGCTGCGGGCGCTGGTCGCGCACGAGCGGGAGCTGGGCATCGAGCTCGCGCCACGCGTCGTGATGCGGTGCTTGTTGTGAGGCGGTGTTTGTTGTGAGGCGGTGTTTGTTGTGAGGCGCTGTTTGTCGTGAGGTGGCGCGCCGTCTGGTCAGCCTGATGTCTTCTGCGGGGGTTCTTCGAAGCGGGAGCGGCGAGCCGGCTCGCCGCTCACCTTCTCCACGATCGAGGCGGCGATCTGGTGCACCTTGACGTTGCGGTCCTGCGAGATCTGCCGTAACAGCTCGAACGCCTGCCGCGCGGTGCACCGGCGCTGCGCCATGACGATGCCGAGCGCCTGGTCGATCACCCCGCGCGTGGTCAGCGCCTCCTTGAGCTGCCCCGCCACCTCCCGCATCCGCGCCACGTCGAGCGCCGCACGGAACAGCACCCCCACGTGCGCCGCCGTCACGCGCATCGCCGTCCACGTCTCGTCGGTGAACCCGCCGGGACGGCTCGCGTAGAGCGTCAGCACGCCGAGCAGCACACCCGCCGACTCCAGTGGCTCGCAGTGCACCCCGCGCACCTGCCCGGCCGCCGCCGAGAAGCGCGGCCAGCGCGACTCGGCCCGCAGATCGTCGGACGTCACGGGACCGCCGTCCCTGATCACGTCGAGCACCGGCCCCTGCCCCGTGGCCCGCTGCAGGCCGTCGAGCAGCTCGGCGACCCCGTCGGAGCAGGCCACCGTGGGGATCTCGCCGTCGCGGCACAGCACGATGCTCAGCATGGGGGAGTCGGGCATCGCCCGCCCCGCGATGGCGACGCACTCGGCGAGTGCCTGCTCGAACTCCGCGATGTCGGTGGGCACGCCGGCCCGTTCGGCCATGATCCCTCGCACTCGTCGGCGGTGCTCGGTGACCTAAGGCTAGCTCACGAGAGGTAGGCGTCCACCTCGGCGAGGTAGGCGTCCTTGAGGTGGCGGGGCAGCCAGGTGATCTCGAACGCGTTGCGCTGCAGCCCGGCCAGCTCCTCACGGGTGAGCTGGAGCGCGTCCTGGAGGGCCAGGAGGTTCTCCGTCACGTACGCGGAGAAGTACGCCGGATCGTCGGAGTTGATCGTCACGCGCACCCCGAGGTCCATCAGCTTGCGGATGCCCTCGGCCTTCATCGAGTCCGTCACGTAGCCGTTGGAGACCGGGCAGCACGTCAGCCCCATGCCCCTGGCCAGCACCTTCTCGACCAGCCGCTGGTCCTCCAGGATGTTGACGCCGTGATCGATGCGGTCGACGCCGATGTCCTCGATCGCCTGCCTGATGTGCTCGGCCGCGTCGTCCTGGTCGACGTCGCAGTGCATGGTCAGCAGGTAGCCCTCCTGCCTGGCACGCTCATAGACGGCCGCGAACTTGCGCGGCGGGTTGCCCTTCTCATCGGAGTCGAGGCCCACGCCGGCGATCCACTCCTTGTACGGCAGCGACTCCAGCAGCGTCGCCATGGCGTACTCGGCCTGGAAGTCGCGCAGGAAGCACATGATGAGCTGGGCCCGCAGCCCGAGCTGCGCGTACGCGTCGAGCAGCGCCCTGCGCAACCCCCTGATGACCACGTCGAACGGCACACCGCGCGAGGTGTGCGCCTGCGGGTCGAAGAAGATCTCCGCGTAGCGGACGTTCTGGCTCGCCGCCTTGCGCAGGTAGGCCATGGCCAGGTCGTAGAAGTCGGGCTCAGTGCGCAGCACCCGCATGCCCTCGTAGTAGATCGTCAGGAACGACGGCAGGCTGTCGAAGGTGTAGGCCGCCCGCATCTCCTCGACCGACGCGTACGGCAGCTCCAGGCCGTTACGCCTGGCCAGCTCGAACTTCAGCTCGGGCTCCAGCGTGCCCTCGATGTGCAGGTGCAGCTCGCACTTCGGCAGACCGGCGATGAAATCCTTCACCGTCCCACCCTAGAAGACGCCTCAGAAGACGCCTCAGAAGACGCCTTAGAAGACCAGGGCGAGCCCCACCGCGAACAGGGCGCCGTACGCCATCTGCAGCTTGCCCGTCTGCTGCAGCACCGTGATGAGCGCGGGGCCCACCGCCTTGCCCATCACCGCCCTGACCGGCAGCACCGCCAGCGGCGCGCTCAGCAGCACCAGCGCCGCCCACGGCGTGAACGGCACCATCGTCAGCGCCACGAAGTAGGGGATGACCTGGCAGGCGACGTAGAGCGCACGGGTGCGCTCGGCGCCCAGCCGGACGGCGAGCGTGCGCTTGCCCGAGTCGCGGTCGGTGCCGACGTCGCGCAGGTTGTTGACCACCAGCATCGAGCACGACAGCAGGCCCACCGGGATCGACGCGACCAGCGCCGCCCAGCTCAGCTGCTCCGTCTGCACGTACGCCGTGCCGACCACCGGCACGATGCCGAAGAACACGAACACGGCCGGCTCGCCGAGCCCGCGGTAGCCGTACGGGCGCTTGCCGCCGGTGTAGAACCAGGCCGCCGCGATCGCCGCCGCGCCCACCAGCAGCACCCACCACGCCTGCGTCACCAGCACCAGCACGAGCCCCAGCACCGCCGCCACGGCGAAACAGCCGAGCGCCGCCGCCAGCACCTGCCTGGGCGGCGCCACCCGCGAGCCGACCAGCCGCATCGGGCCGACGCGCTGGTCGTCGGTGCCGCGGATGCCGTCGCTGTAGTCGTTGGCGTAGTTGACGCCGATCTGCAGGGCCAGCGCCACGAGCAGCGCCAGGACCGCCCGCCACCACACGAAGCCGCCCTCGCCGATCGCCACGCCGGTGCCCACCATGACGGGCACGATGGCGTTGGGGAGCGTGCGGGGACGGGCGCCGGCGATCCACTGGCCGGGGGTTGCCATCTTTGTCCTCAAGCCTCTAGCTGATGTCGGTCCTGAGCCTGACCATCCTGATCGGGCGGCCCATGTCGAGGACGCGCTCTGCCATGTCCTCACCCCAACCGGCCGACTCCAGGAAGCCGAGCACAGCGTAATTGTCGGCGAACACCCAGGTGACGATCTGCCGGAAGCCGTCTTCGCGCAGGTAGTCGACGGTGGCGTTGAGCAGGCGGCTGCCGTGACCCCGGCGTACGAAGTCGGGATCGACCAGCAGCGTTAGCATCTCGGCCGTCACGCTGGGATCGAGGTCGGGGTCCTCGGCCGGCGCATGGGAGGCCAGACCCACCACGCGCTCACCACCACGAGGAGTGACCAGAGCGGCGCTGCCCCCCACGCCGAGGGCGGGGAAGCCCTCGGTGTCGAGGATGGTCTCCACCGCGACCAGCACCCGGTGCATGGGGCTGGGCGGGGCGACGATCGCCTCGTCCCACTGGCGCAGCCACATCTTCTCCGCCGCCGCGCCGGTCATCTGCTCGAGTGGACCTTCCGGGAGGAAATCCCGATAGCCGTAGCGCCAGGCGCGGATCTGAGTATTCGCAACCTGGAGCACATCCTCGCGCCGGGCCGCCCGGACGCCTACGTCTGCCATCTCGGCCCGCTCCTTCGCCTGCCGTTCATGCCACAAGGCACGAGTTACACCGTATCGGTGTTTGACCCTTGAGGACGACGCGAACCCCGCTTCCGCGCCCGGTAAGCGCGTGTCTTGGTGCGGTTGCCGCAAACCCGCATGGAACACCACGAGCGGGAACGGTTCTTCGACGAGTCGATGAACGCCCACTGACAGGTTCCCTCCGCGCACACCTTGAGCCGGTCCCACGACGCCGTCACGGCCGCCGCGGCGATCCGCGCCAGCCCGCCCAGAACACCGTCCGCCACCGGCGCCAGCCCAGGACCCTCCTCCGGAGTCACCGCCACCCGCAGGGGGAGCCCCGGCAGGTCGGCCGCCTCGCGCCTGAGCGCCGCCCGCAGGCCCTCACGCAACTCGTGCGCGGTCCGCAGGTCGTCGTCGGTCGCTCGGTCGTGGGGGCCGGCCAGGTCGCGCTCGCGCAGCCACAGGGCCAGCTCCGCCGGGGAGGACAGCTCGTCCGTCTGGGTTTCGACGTCGAAGGTGTTCACGAAGTCGCGTACGAGCTCCGTGGAGAACGGCATGCCGTCACTCTACTGCGCGCGCCGACCCTCATGATCACCAGGTCTGGCGCGGCGTCCTTGCCACGCGTGACGCCTCAGTCGCAGGATAGGAGAGGAGGTGTCACAACCATGGCCGACCTCACGATCCCGGAAGGCGGCTTCTGGCCGGCGCCGGACATTCCGCAGCCCAACATCTACCCGATGGAGTGGCGGGTCGAGACCGAGAAGCTCGCCGCCATCTACGAGAAGTCCAAGCGCGTCGTCTGGAACCCCGCCGACCTGCCCTGGGACGCCCTCGACCCCGCCGCGTTCACCCGCGAGCAGCGGCTGGGCATCATGTACTGGTTCGCCGTGCTCGCCAACTTCGACGCCTCAGGGCCCGCCGTCTTCGCCCGCGCCACCATCCAGGCGTTCGAGAAGCACGAGGAGGACCCGGTCAGGAAGTGCTTCTTCTCGATCACCCGCGACGAGATGAACCACGAGGAGTGCTGCCAGCGCACCATCGCCCGCCTGTGGCCCGGCGGTCCCCTCGACTGGACGCCGTCCGACGACCTCGAAGCCGCCGCCCACAACAACATCGGCTGGCTCTACCACAACGGCGGCCGCTACTGGAACGGCTACACCGCCGCCGTCGGCCGATATTCGCTGCCGGTGCTGTTCACCAGCTTCATGATGGGCGAGATGGCTGCCTCGACGCTCTTCCGCGGCATGGCGTCCGGCACCCGGCATCCCGTCTTCGGCGAGATGTTCCAGCGCATCGGGCGCGACGAGTCCCGCCACCTCCAGATCTGCGTGACCATCCTGGAGAACGAGTGGCCCGGCCTCACCGACGACACCCGGGGCCTGATCACCCGGCAGCTCAGAGCCGGGTTCGTCTTCCTCAGCATGATTCTCTGGGAGCCGCCCGAGGGGTTCTGGGAGCTGCCGCCCTACTTCCTGGCCAACCACCGCGTCCTCATCGATCACGCCAGGCAGGCGGGGCTGGGGGTGCTGTCGTACGAGGAGCAGGCCGAGAACTGGCGCCTGGCCATGGCTCGCATCCACGCCATCGTCGAACGCTGGGGCATCGCCTTTCCCGCCATCCCCGAACTCGACCTGGAAGGGGTGCAGGTGGACGTCGTCGACCCCGAGGACATCATCCCCGTCTTCTAACATCGAGGTCATGTGGCCACGGATGGACGGACTGCGGGTCCTTGAGCTTGGTACGCCCGGCGAACTTCGTACCCGGTTGACCGACCTGGTGCTGTCCGGTCACAAGACCGCGACCGCCGGGCTCCTGACCCTCGACTACGAGGCTGAGGGGGAGGAGGTCGAGCACGTCGGCGAACGGCTCGCCCTCGTCGGCGACTCGGGGGAGCGCGTGGGGGAGATCGAGATCACCCGGGTCGAGGTGGTGCCTTTCGCCGAGGTGAGCTGGGAGTTCGCGAACGCCGAAGGCGAAGGCTACGCGTCTGTGGCCGAGTGGGGGGAGTCGCATGCGGGGTTCTGGCGCGCGTACGGCGTGGAGGTCACCGACTCGACCCCCGTGGTGTGCCTCTGGTTCCGCCTACTCTGACCACGCTGCCGCCTGTCCCAGCGGATGCCTGCTCCGGCCCTGCCCCGCGCCGCTCCGGCCTCGGCCCTGCTTCCGGCCCTCGGGGCCCGTGCTGCGGTTCACTGCCTCCGCACGGCCCCGCAGGGTGTCGCCTCTCTCGACCCGCGCCGCACGATGCACATTGCTGTGCGTGGCGCGGGTCTCCACACTGCGCCTGGCTCAGGACCTAGGCGGCGCCGCCCTGGTCAGGTGAGCCGACCCTGGCGCCGCAACAGCCCGGCTCACCTGCCGCATCACCAGCCCTTGACGCGGTGCTCCGGTGGTCGCGTCCCTGACAGTCTCTGACCTTCCCTGGCCTTCCCCTGACCGTCACTTGCCGGTCGTCGTCGACGGCCATCGCTCCTCCGGGGAGACGTAAGTCCCACGGTGCGGAACGCTGTACACCCACCCCTCGTCGCGCAGCAGCGCAATAGCCCGCCGCACGGTCTCACGAGCGGCCTCGTAGGACCGCACCAACGTGACCTCGCTGGGAATCTGCTGCCTGGCGGCCAGATCACCAGCCTTGATCCGCTCCCGAATCTCCCCGGCTATATGTCGATAAAGCGGCTTATCCCGCCCCACAGGCCGAAGTTCACCCGGAACGCTGACAAATGTCCCCTGACCTTGCCGGGTATGAACCAGCCCCTGATTACGCAGCACGCGAATGGCCCTGCGTGCAGTCGTACGCGCGACGTTGAATTCCCGCTGGATCCCCGCCTCGCTGATAACCACATCTCCAGGCGACAGTTCGGCGATGATGCGCGACCTGATGACCTCGCTGATCTGGAGATAAAGATACCTGTCGCCCTCGCGATTCAGCACGCCCCAAGACTATCCAACGGCGAGGCAGCGGGAAGCCCAATCAAGAACCAGGACGTCTGGGCCATTTCTCAGGGATAGTCACGTAACTGCCCCGATATGGCACAGTGACCACCCAGCCATGCTCTCGCAGATACGCCACAGCCTGCCGTACGGTGACCTTCGCCACCCCATATCGCCGCATCAATGTCCGCTCCCCGGGGATAGCCCGGTTAGGCGCAATATCTCCACGCTCGATGCGCTCGACAATATCTGCAGCGATCCTCCGATAAACCGGCATATGCACGAACGCCCGAGGCGTCCCAGGCCGCCCAACGAACGTCCCTTCCCCACTGACCGTGAACACCAGCCCTCGCGCCCGCAACTCCCGCGCCACCCGACGGGCGGTGCTCTGAGCGATGAGGTAGTCCTTCTGGAGCGCGGCCTCGCTGGGCACAGGCTCGCCGGCCTTCAGCTCGCCACGCTCGATCCGATCGCGAAGCAGGTCAGCGACCTGCACGTAGAGGGGAACACGGCCCCCGCGATCCAGCACGCCGGGGATTCTACAATCGTTCTCAACCGGAACTTCCGTCCACAAGGACCGAACCGGACACTGCCCGTCGCTAAGACGACGCCCCCTGCCTCGGCCAGTGGTTCAGCCGCCCGCGCCCCTGCCTCAGTCGGTGGTTCGGCTGCCCGCGTCTTTATCTCGGTTGGCGGTTCGGCTGCGTGCGCCCGCCTCGGTCAGTGATTCGGCTGCCCGGCACCCTTGCCCTGGTCCGCGATGCGTCTCCCCGCACCCCACGGAAGACGGGCGGTTGCGGCGCACTTGGCCGACGCCCAACGACGGCCGTCCAGATGCTGACGTCCGAGGGGCAGATGCTGCCGAGGTAGCAATCGCACAGTAGCGCGGCCACCGCACCAACCCCTGCGTAAGCAACGATTCACGGTGAGGGAGAATGACGGTGGCCGCGATCACTAGTGTGACTGTCGAATCGAATCGGCGCAGGAGATCCGCGAATCTGAAAGAAAAATAGGTGGCGAGCGCCGAACCGCGCCGCACGTACCGGAAGAATGGCCGCCGACCGCGCGGATAGGGCATTCGCGACATCAGTATCTGGCAGTCAACGGACTGAGTGGCACGTCTACCCACTACGCAGGCACATGCGTACACGTCATGATTACGCACGATCAGTGCAGAATAACGGAGATTTGGTGACGGCCATCGCGATCCCTCGAAGACGCAGTTCGAAGGACATCGAGCGCGATGGCCGCGAACCACAGTCTGCCCTCGGAACGGCCTCCGGTGAAGAGCTTTCCGACCGGTGGCTCCGACTTTTCGTTGCGGACCTTGTGAAGAGGGCTGATGGACGCAGTGTCACCGGACGGGGTCGCCACCCGCCCGGTGACAAGGGTGCAGTGGGTGCCTGGTACGCGCCATGGCCCAGCACTGTGCACCGGAGACCGCTGACTATGACACGTCCACAGCAGCCGTCGCCCACGCACCCCGCGTGTCCGCGCATGATCCCGGGCAACGCGCCTGCCCAGACCTCACTCACGAGGAACGGGCTTCACCCGGGATCACACGCAGACCATGGACATGGCCCCGTGCGACTTCAAGGGGGCATGGCGCCATGTCCACGGCGAGTATCGGCCGGCTGACGTCCATAACGGCCTACCCGCGCGATTAGATTCTCATGGTCATCCCTTGGAAAACTGCCGTTCGACGCTATACGCGGGATCATGCCATTTGCGGAAACCTGCCTCCATCGTCCGATGGGAATTTGATTTATAGCGGAATGCGCCTCCAAGCCCCACCCGAGATGATCACGTGGTCGAGAAGCCGCAATCCGACCGTGTCCGCCGCTTCGAGCAGCCGGGCCGTGGCCTCCAGATCTTCCGGACTCGGGTCGAGCGACCCGCCCGGATGATTGTGAGCGAGCCCGAACACCGCACCGCCCGCCGTCAGCACCTCCCTGATCACCTCGCGTATGGGCATGACCGTGTGATCGCTGCCGCCCTCGGTCAGCACCGCCCGCTTGAGCACCCGCCCACCGGTGTCGCACGCCACCATGACCAGCCGCTCCTGGGTGCGGTCGTGGAGCAGTGGCGCGCAGGCGTGGGCGAGGTCGGACGTGCTCGTGATGCGTTCGCGCTCGGGCCACGCCTCCGCTCGGCGTACGAGATGAAAGGCCGCCGTCACCCGCGCCGCCTTGGCGGGCCCGATTCCGGGCAACGTGATTAACCGGTGCGGATCCGAACGGCTGAGCCCATCGAGATCCCCACAGTGCTCGATCACCTGGCTGGCCAGGTCGAGCGCGCTGGCTCCCCGAAACCCGGAACCGAGCAGCACGGCCAGCAACTCACGATCGGCCAGCGCGGCGGCCCCACTGGCCATGAGCCGTTCGCGCGGCCGATCACCCTTGGACAGGTCTTTGACTC
Organism: Nonomuraea sp. NPDC004580; assembly: GCF_040609855.1. Lineage (NCBI taxonomy): Bacteria > Bacillati > Actinomycetota > Actinomycetes > Streptosporangiales > Streptosporangiaceae > Nonomuraea > Nonomuraea sp. NPDC004580. The sequence goes on from NZ_JBEXLH010000074.1 coordinate 21,420, forward strand.
GCATCGACAACCTCCGCCCCTGTTCTATCAACGCCCACCGACAATCTCTGACCTGCGCAAACACCCCAATCCCGACCATCGGCAGCTTCCCACCCCACCACCGAAACCCCGTTCTCCAGGCCGCTGTGGACACCTCTGCCTGGGGCGCATCCACTGATCCGGCCCTTCAAGGAGCCCACGCTCGAAGGACTCGGCGTCGCTTGAGAACACGCAGCAAAGAGTTGTGGCCCGCATAGGCGGGGACGCGCCGAGCGCGCACGGCCCAAGGGCTTGGGCCTGAGGGCAGGGAGACCGGCGCCAGCGTGCGAGGACGTCCGGGGTGCGAGGACACCGGAGGGTGGGGCGTGCGGACATGAGGGGACGCAGACGTGAGGGGGACGTGAGAGGACGCGGGGACCGAGCGCCTGCCGACGGCCTGCCTCATCCGCCTGCCTCATCCCACCTGCCTGATTCCGTCCGCCTGATTCCGTCCGCCTCATTCCGTCCGCCTCACCCCGCCCGCCTCACCCCGCCGGCCGCACCCCGTCCGCCTTTCCGCCGTCCGCCTTCGCGCCGCTGCCGTAGTCGGCGCCGCGCAGGTGCTTGGCCTCGGGCGACGTCAATGCTCGGCCATGGTCTTCACCGTGGACCGCAACAAGTCGGGGTCCCCGGTCCCGATTTGCTGCGCCAGCCGGAGGTCAGGCGGCACACTGTTGTCGCGGCCATCACGTGGTTCCCTTCGATCTTCAATTGCGCCTTCGGAGGATCACGCGATGGCCGTCACCATTGCCGGCGCCGCGCCTGCGAGCAGGTCGTCAGACCCTTGCGCCGCTCTCGTGCACGTAACGTCCTCGCGTACCGCCGCGCACCCTTGCACGGTGTACTTTGCGCCGTGCATCCTCGCGTGCTCTCGGCGCTCTGCTCGCCCGCTTCCGCGTGCGGTGGTGTCCGTCCCGCGCCGTGCGTGCCTGGTCGCGTGGGGTTGTGTCCGCCCGCCCGCGCCGAGGTCCAGATGCCGAGCTGAACCACAGGCGCTTCCTCAGTACAGGGTCAGCGGTAGGCCCCGCTTCGGTCATCCCCGCACCACTGCGCACCTCACGTCGCGTATCCCACGACTGCCTCCGCGGTCCATCTGTCCCGAGTCAGCCGCGCCGCCGCTCGAACTCGGACATCCGCCGCGAGAGATGGGCCGCGCCCCGGCTCAGAAGGCAGCAGCGAAAGGTGGGCGTTGCCGGGGAGATAGGTGTCCCGGCAGAGGACACGTAACAGAGGGTTGGGCTCTGCAGGAAGGAGCCCGGCTGGTCAGGGCGGCTCGAAGCAGGGATTCGCAGGCCGCCAAGTTCCCTGACAAGGTGCAGCCGTCGGCGGAGCATGGCTAGCGAGGCACACGCTCGAGAACGGTCCGCAAGGGCCTATGCGTGCGTGGAGGGTCGTGGCCATGCGAGGTCATTGCTCGGCCAGGGACCGGTGCGACGGGTATTCAGCCCGACGGGCGACGAAGCGTCTCTTGGTGTCGCCTGAGGCAGGACCTTGGAGCCACTACGCGCAGTGTGTCCCGGTGTGTTCCCGAAGAGGGCCCGGGGGTTGCGCGGCAGGGCGTTCAAGAAGCCGCTTGGGTGACGGCATGGGGAGTATCGCGTGGATGAGTACCGAGGTGGGGAGCTCCGGGCGAGAGAGAAGGTGCTCGCCCGGAGCTCACCGTTCTAGACGGGCATGCTGTACATGACCCGGAATCGGTCGCCCGGGATGACGATGTCGCTCGTCTCCACCGGCCGGTCGCCCGCCCAATGCGTACGCTCCACGTGCAGCACGTGCACGCCGGCCGCCAGGTCGAGAACGTCGCTCTCCACGGGCCGCGGGATGCGGGTATGCACGCTTTCGACGATCTCCGTGATCTTTATGCCGTGCGCGTACATCCGTGTGACGAATCCCCGCCGGTCCTCGTCGCTGTGGGAGGCGAACTCCCGCATCTCGTACGACGTGGCGAGCTGGAGCGGTCGGCCGTCGCCGCGGAAGACATAGCGGGTCCTGGTCAGCGTCGCAGTCTCGGGCAACCGGAGCCGCCGGGCGATGTCGGGGCCGGCTTCGGTGAGCTCGCTGTGCCAGTCCCATGTCACGCGTCTGCCCTGCGACTGCAGGTCGGCCGCGAAGGGGGCCGGATGATCGAGGAAACGCCATCGATGCAGCGCGGTCAGGTCGGGACGTTCTCGGACGTAATGTCCCGAGCCCACGCGGCCGATGATGAGGCCCTCGCCCGCGAGTACGCGCAACGCATGACGGGCGGCGGTCTCGCCGACTTGATATTTGCGCGTCAGCTGCGCCCGCGAAGGAATGGGCGCGCCGGGGGGAAGGGTGCCGTCGGTGATCTGTCGCCGAATGTCTTCGACGACACGCAGGTAGACCGGATCTGAGGTGGCCACTAGTCCATCCCTGGGGGTTCGTGTGAGGCGTTGCCCCATGTTGCCGTATTCGGCAGGTAACCGACCGTCATCGAAGGACGCTGGAGCCCCAACTTTGCGATGGCGGAAAATTATCGGAGAAACCCTGTAACGCCGGTGTAAGGGCGGCCGATTCTCCGATAGAGGTCGTCGATGTGTGTACCCCCGAGCACATATCGGCGACCTCTTCCATGTCGGCCTTGCCTGACCGCCGCCTACCTTAGTGACGTACGGCCAGGTGAGACCACCTTTTCTTGGTTCGAAGCCAAGGTCTTCTTGACCTTCCGCTCAGCCCGGCCGCATCGGCCGTCCGCCATGTCGAGGCCTGTCCCAGTACGTCCGCGCCGCCTTGTCCCCTTCCGTACACCAGGGGATGCGTATGCCTAAGTGATCGCTCCCTTGAGCTGTCATGTCCAAGAAGATTGCTTCGCGTGGCGCTGCACCGGCTCGGGGTGCGGGGTCCCGAGTAGTGAGCTACATGCCGGTTTCCGCTGGAGCGCACCCTTAAGGGGCTGGCTTCGTGGCGATGCGGGCCAGTTCGACCGTTTCGCGAGGGGAGGGTGCGGTGCTGGCGATCGTGGGTGAGTGCCGCGGTGGCGTAGGTGGTCTGGGTGCCGGGTAGCCTGCGAGGAGGGAGTGCCGGCCGGCCGGCCGCGGCGATGTGTCGTAACGGTCGGCTGGGTTGTCCGGTGTCGTGCGCTGACGCGTACAGATGCTGGCGAAAGGGGGCAAACACGGCTCCGGGCAGGCGAAGCGGGGTGGCGACGTCCAATGGATTTCTGAATCCGGGTAGCGTTCGCACTATGGCATCGCCAACTGGAACCACCGACGCGCCCTTCGGCCGTATGCTGACCGCGATGGTCACGCCGTTCACCCCCGACGGTGAGGTCGATTACGCGGCTGTGCGACGTCTTGCCACCTATCTGGTGGACGAGCAGCGAAACGACGGTTTGATCGTCAACGGGACGACCGGTGAGTCGCCCACCACCTCCGACGAGGAGAAGCAGCGCATCGTCAGCGCTGTGCTGGACGCGGTCGGCGACCGCGCGACCGTGGTTGCGGGGGCGGGGACCAACGACACCCGCCACAGCGTCGAGCTCGCCAAGCAGGCGGCCCGCGCCGGCGCCCACGGCCTGCTCGTGGTGACGCCGTATTACAACAAGCCGCCGCAAGAGGGGCTGTACCAGCACTTCACCGCCGTCGCCGACGCGACCGACCTGCCGGTGATGCTGTACGACATTCCGGGACGCAGTGGCGTACCGATCAAGCTTGAGACTTTGCTGCGCCTGGCGCAGCACCCGCGCATCGTGGCCGTGAAGGACGCCAAGGGTGACCTGTTCGCCGCCAGCCAGGTGATGATCTCGACCGACCTCAAGTTCTACTCCGGCGACGACCTGCTCAACCTGGCCTGGCTCTCCCTCGGCGCGGCCGGCTTCGTGAGCGTCGTCGGTCATGTGGTCGGGGCCGAGCTGGCCCGCATGATCGAGCTGCACAAGAGCGGCGACGTCGCGCAGGCCCTGGCCGTGCACAACCAGGTGAATCCCGTCGTGGACGGGATCATGCTGCGTGCGGGCGGCGCGATCATGGCAAAGGCGGCACTGAGCCTGGTGGGGATGCCGGCCGGTCCGGTACGGCTGCCGCTCGTGGACGCCACGGAGAAGCAAATCGCCGAGCTGCGTGCTTGCCTGGTGGCCGGCGGGGTGAAGTTGGCAGATACCTAGGAACGGGGAGGAACCGGGAGTTTTGAGAACAAGATCTGACCATGGGGGCCGGGCATGAGCCATCCGCATCCTGAGCTTGGCCCCCCGCCGGCGCTGCCTGAGGGCGGCCTGCGCATCGTTGCGCTCGGCGGGTTGGGGGAGATCGGCAGGAACATGGCCGTCTTCGAGTATGAGGGCCGCCTGCTGATCGTTGACTGCGGGGTGTTGTTCCCCGAGCCCGACCAGCCGGGTGTCGACCTCATCCTGCCCGACTTCGAATACATCAGGGACCGGCTCGACGACGTCGAAGCCGTGGTGCTGACGCACGCCCACGAGGACCACATCGGGGCGGTGCCGTACCTGCTGCGCGAGCGGCGCGACATTCCGCTCATCGGGTCCAAGCTCACCCTCGCGCTGATCGAGGCCAAGCTGACCGAGCACCGCATCCAGCCCGTCAAACGCGAGGTCGTCGAGGGTGAGCGGCACGTGTTCGGGCCCTTCGACTGCGAGTTCCTCGCGGTCAACCACTCCATTCCCGACGCATTGGCCGTCGCCATCAGGACTCCCGCCGGCATCGTGTTGCACACCGGCGACTTCCGCATGGACCAGTTGCCGAGCGACGGCCGCCTCACTGACCTCGGCGGCTTCGCCAGGCTCGGCTCCGAGGGCGTCGACCTGCTGATGTCGGACTCCACCAACGCCGAGGTGCCGGGGTTCGTCACCAGCGAACGGGAGATCGCGCCCGTCATCGACGAGGTGATCCGCACCTCCGAGCAGCGCGTCATCGTCGCCAGCTTCGCCTCCCACGTGCACCGCATCCAGCAGGTCATGGACGCCGCCGCCAAGCACGGCCGCAAGGTGGCGCTGGTCGGACGGTCGATGGTGCGCAACATGGGCGTGGCCCGCGACCTCGGCTATCTCAAGGTGCCGCCGGAGCTGATCGTCGACTCCCGCGACATCGAGGAATGGCCGCCTCAGGACGTGGTGCTGATCTGCACCGGCTCCCAGGGCGAGCCGATGGCGGCGCTGTCGCGGATGGCCAACCGCGATCACCCGATCCGCATCGCCGCGGGTGACACCGTGCTGCTGGCCTCGTCGCTGGTGCCCGGCAACGAGACCGCGGTCAACAAGGTCATCAACGGCCTGACCAGGTGGGGCGCCCGCGTCGTGCACAAGGGCAACGCCAAGGTGCACGTCTCCGGCCACGCGGCCGCGGGCGAGTTGCTGTACGTGCTCAACCTGACGCGTCCCTCCAACTTCATGCCCGTGCACGGCGAGTGGCGTCACCTGCGGGCGCACGCCAAGCTGGCCGAGCTCACCGGCGTGCCCGAGGACCACATCGTGATCGCCGAGGACGGCGTCGTGGTGGACCTGGTCGACGGGCGGGCGCGGATCGCGGGTGCCGTCCACGCCGGATACGTCTACGTCGACGGCTCGTCCGTGGGTGAGATCACCGACACGTCCCTGAAGGATCGCAGGATCCTCGGTGACGAGGGATTCATCTCCGTGGTCGTCGTGGTCGACTCCAACACCGGCAAGCTCACCGCGGGGCCGGAGATCCACGCGCGTGGATCGGGCATCGATCCGGTGCAGTTCGACGAGTTCATCCCGCAGATCCAGCGGGCTCTGGAGGAGAAGGCCGCAGACGGCGTGATCGACACGCAGGAGATCCGCCGGGTCGTGCGGCGTACGGTGGGTCGCTGGGTGAGCGACACCTACCGCCGTCGGCCGATGATCATCCCGGTGGTGCTCGAGGTGTGAGCCTCCGGGCGGTACGGCAGGTGTCTTCGCCTGCCGTACCCGCCGGGCGGCCGGCGGCCTGCGCGCCGGCTGGTGGTTGCGCATGTCAGACGTCCCTTCGGCGTACCAGTGCGGTGGCGGCTAGAAGCGGGACGGCCGCGTAGCCGATCATGACCGCGGCCGCTCCCAGCGGGGACAGCAAAGAGCCGTAAACCGAGGAGGCGTTGCTGTCGCCGATGAGCTGGCGGGGCAACGCGCCGATCATCAGGGACCCGAGGGTCTCACTCCAGGGCTCGGGGAAGTTGCCGATGATGATCGGCAACACGTAGACGAGACCTGCGACGACGGCGATCGCGGCCGCCGGTGAGCGCAGGAGCGCTCCCAGCCCGAGGCCGAGTAGCGCGAACACAGGCACCGTCAAGGTGAGGGCGATCAGGAGCGGCAGCCGGTCGCCGAAGGCGGTGGCGTAGGCGCCGGCGAATCGGTGGCCGATGGCACTCCTGACCGCCGCGTACGTGCCGAAGACCGCTACGGCTCCGATGGCCAGGGACAGGACCGTGACGGTCGCCGCCTTGGCTGCCAGCAGGGGCCAGCGGCGGGGGACGATCGAGAAGCTCGTTCTGATCAGGCCGGTCGTGTACTCGGATGTCATGGCCAGCACGCCGAGGACTCCCATCGCCAGCTGAGGGACGATCACGAACACCTCTTCCAGGTACGCGATCCTGGCGATGGCTTGCCGTCCGGGTGAGGCGGCGTCATACGTGCCCGCGGCCGTGACGGCGAGCGCGAGGCCCAGGAGGGTGGTGCTGAGGGCCAGGCCGACGGTCAGGTAGGTCGAGCGGACCGACCGCATTTTCAGGTATTCAGAGGTCAGAACGCTCATTTCGCATCCACTCCGTTGTCAGGGTGAGGCAGGGTCTGCCGGGTTGCCAGGGAACAGGGAGGGCGTCGGGGGTTAGGGGGCAGGGCGTCTGCGGGTCCTTCGCGCAGGTATGCGTGGGGCCGACATGCGCGGGCGTATGTCGGGTCGTCACGTGCGGGCGTGCGTTGGGTCGTGACGTGCGGGTGCGCGTCGAGTTGTCGCGTGCGGGCGTGCGTTGCGCCGTATGGTCACGGGGTGCGTTTGCGCCGGGGCATCACGGGGTTAGGCGAGGGCGGGTTGTCAGGGTCGAGGTGAGGACTGGTGGTGACACGAGCGGTCGTTCGGTGGGGTGCCTGCCGGTCATGCGTCTCTCCATTTGAGAGCGGAGTAGCCGGCGGCGAGGGCGATGGTCGGGTACGCGATGAGTAAGGCCAGCGCTGCCCAGGGCGGCAGGAAGCCGTCTCCTAACTGCGAGGACACGCGCTGACCGCCGAACTGGGGCGCGAGGTTCGGCAGGAGGATCGAGGCCATGCGCGCGTTCCACGGAGATGGCAGGTAGGTGACCACCCCCGGCACGACGAACAGCAGCGCGACCACCGACGCGATGGCGCCCGCTGTGGACCGGATGGCGGCGCCGAGGCCGAGCCCCACCAATGCCAGGGCAGTCACCGACAGGCCAGAGGCGAGCACAGTGGTCCAGCTGTCGACGAACGGAACCTCGTTGAAGCCCAGATGGCGGCCGCTCGCGATCAGTCGGCTCATGGCGAAGGTGACCAGGAGCACTGCGTTGGCCGTCACCAACGTCGCCAGCCCCACCACTGCGGCCTTGGCCAGGAGTAAGGCACCCCGCTTGGGGACCGTGACGAGACTGGTGCGGATCAGGCCGGTGGCGTACTCGGAAGTGATCGTCAGCACGCCCAGCACGGCCAGGCTGATCTGAAGGAGGGGCAGGATGCCCTGCTCGGGAGCGGCGGCGCTCAGTGTGCCCCGGATGTCGGCCAGGTCGCGCACGTAGAGTGTCCAGCCGATGCCCACGACCACCATGAGGGCTGCCGCGCCGAGCGCGTGGTAGGTCGAGCGGACCGAGCGGAGCTTCAGCCACTCCGAGGCGAGGACCGATTTCATCGGGCGGCTCCGTATTGCACGTTGCCGGCCGTCAGGGCGAGGTAGGCGTCTTCGAGCGAGGGGTAGCGGGCCGTCAGCTCGGCGACCGTGGCCTGGGCGATGAGCCTGCCCCGGCCCACGATGACGATGCGCTCGGCGGTGAGGGCCATCTCGCTCATGAGGTGGCTGGAGAGCAGGATCGTGCGGCCTTCGGCGGCCAGCGCGCGCATGAGGTCGCGGATCCAGCGCACGCCGTCGGGGTCGAGACCGTTGACCGGCTCGTCGAACATCAGCACCCCGGGGTCGCCGAGCAGCGCGGCGGCGATGCCGAGGCGCTGTTTCATGCCCAGCGAGAAACCGCCCACGCGTTTCCGTGCCACGCCCGCGAGGCCGACCTGCTCGAGCACCTCGGAGACGCGCTTGGGGCCGATGTCGTTGGTGCGGGCGAGGCTGAGCAGGTGGTTGTAGGCGCTGCGGCCGCCGTGGACCGCGCCCGCGTCGAGGAGCGCGCCGACCTCGTGCATCGGCCTGCGCAGCGACGTATATCGGCGGCCGTTGACCAGGGCCTGGCCGGAGGTCGGCGCGTCGAGCCCGAGGATCAGGCGCATCGTGGTCGACTTGCCTGCGCCGTTGGGGCCGAGGAAGCCGGTGACGTGACCGGGCTCGACCGTGAAGGACAGGTCGTCGACGGCGAGGGTGGAGCCGTAGCGCTTCGTCAGGTGCTGAAGTTCGATCACGGCGTAAAGAATGCTGGGCGGCGGCGGGCCGGCGCGTCGGACCACGGTTCGAACTTCAAGGTCAGACCCTGGGTTGACGTGCCGCGCCGCCGCAGCGGCTACGGTTCAACGCGTGAACGACACGCATCCCTTCTTCGCCAGGAGCCTCAGCCGGCGCCAGCTGGTCGTGCTCGACCTGGTCGCGGGGCTGTGCCTGGCGTTCCTGCTCTTCACGGTCATGGTCAACGCCGTCACGATGCCGCCATGGATGCGGCTGGCCCTTCCGCTCGCGCTGGGGCTGCCGCTCGCCGTGCGCAGGGTGTGGCCCATGCCCGTCTTCTGCCTCACGCTGGTGCTCGCCCTCTATGCCGCGCTGGCCGGCGCGGTAGGACATGCCTATCTGGCGCCCGCGTACGCGCTGTACATCGTCGCCCTGTCCGACAGGCTCGGCGCGGTGGTGCCGACGTCGGCCATCGCGGCGGTGAGCCTGGTCACCGTCCTGGGGCTGACGGTGGCCGGCACGTCGCGAGTCGGTGCGCCCGACTGGATGGTTCACCTCGACCAGCCGCTGCTGGGCATCGGGGCGCTGGGCGGGGCATGGACGATCGGCAGGGCGGTGCAGGAGCGCAGGTCGTACGCGGCGCGTGAGGCCGAGCGGCTGGCGGCCCAGGCCGTCACGGAGGAGCGGTTACGGCTCGCTCGTGAGCTGCATGACGTGGTCACGCACAGCGTGGGACTGATCGCCATCAAGGCGGGAGTCGCCAATCACGTTCTGGCGTCCAGACCGCAGGAGGCGCACGACGCGTTGCGCGTGATCGAGACGGCCAGCCGGAGCGCGCTCGTGGAGATGCGTCACCTGCTCGGCGTGCTGAGATCGTCGGACGCTCCCGACCTCGCGCCCGCGCCCGGACCGGCCGGCATCGAGCGGCTGGTGGAGCAGGCACGGCTGGCGGGGGTGGACGTGGACCTCGACCTCCACTTCGCACCGGATGCTGCTGCCGGTGATTCGGCGGCGGGCAGCTCGATGGTCGGTGGTCATGCGGCCGACGATCATGCGGTCGATGGTCGTGCGGTTGACGGTTCTGCAGCTGGTGGTTCTGCGGATGGTGGGTCGTCGGCTGGTCGTGTCGGGGATCGGGTGCGGATGCCTGAGGGTGTGGGGCTGTCGGTCTACCGCATCGTGCAGGAGGCGCTCACGAACGTGGTCAAGCACGCCGCACCTGCTCGGTGCCGGGTGTCCGTGGTGGCGGATGAGAAGGAGGTGCGGATCGAGGTGCTTGATGATGGCGCGAGGAGACGCACCTTGCCGTCCGATGGCTCAGGGCATGGCCTGATCGGCATGCGGGAGCGGGTCAGTATGTACGGCGGTACGTTCGAGGCGGGGAGCCGTCGTGGGCGGGGGTTCCGGGTTTTCGCGACATTGCCTTATGGGGAGGGTTTGTGATTCGCGTGGTCGTCGCCGATGATCAGGCGCTTATTCGGGGCAGTTTCACCGTACTGGTCGATTCTGAACCTGATCTTACGGTGGTGGGTGAGGCGGCGACTGGAGCGGAAGCCGTTGCCGTCGCGCTGGAGCAACGGCCTGATGTGGTGTTGATGGATGTACGGATGCCGGAAATGGACGGCATCGAAGCCACGCGCCGTATCAAAGACGTTTCCCGAGTGCTCGTCGTGACCATGTTCGACCTTGACGCTTATGTGTATGACGCGCTCCGAGCGGGGGCCAGCGGTTTCCTCCTGAAGGACACGCCCCCTGCGGATCTGCTCGCCGCCGTTCGCGTGGTCGCCCGGGGAGAAGCACTGCTGGCACCTGCGGTGACGCGGCGGTTGATCGAGGAGTTCACGCGGGCTCCCGTTCTGCCGAGGGTGAAAGGGCTGCACGGCGTCACCGAGCGGGAAAAGGAAGTGTTAATGTTGATCGCGAGAGGCTTGTCGAATAACGAGATTGCTGCTCATCTGCAAGTGAGTCTGGCGACCGTGAAGACACACATCACCCGGTTGCTGGCCAAGTTGGAGGCCCGGGATCGGGCGCAGCTCGTTATCGCGGCATATGAAAGTGGGCTGGTTTCGGCCGCCGGGTGATGTGTGATCAGCGTGTTGACGATGATAGCCTTGGTTTCGATCAGGTCTCAGTTCGATGCATTCATGATGCTTTTGCTTGCCAGGCCAAGTGTGCTCCGCCGAACGGGCCTTGCCTTTTCGCGACTGCGTCGAGAAGCCAGCGTGCTGATTCTTCCGCTTGTTTGATCAACTCGGTGGGGTAGTTCAAGAGAAGCTGATGCTCGGCGAATTCGTCTTCGTCGTCGAGAATGAGACGTCCGTTCCTCAGCCTGATGACGTCCAGGTCGAGGTCGAGCATGGTGACCTCGTCGTCTCTCCACTCCGGGACGGTGGTGACGTCGATGTAGAGGTCGCTCTTGTGGGGTGGGATGTGAAATGAGGCGGTCCACCAGGCGCTGCGGGGGAACAGCATGGTGACCGGGGTCTTCCAGGTGACAGGCGGGGCATCGCCTTTACGGGCTAACGTCCCGCCGGGCACGTCCACCCAGACGCCGTGCTCGTCCTCATCGAGCACGCGGCCGGGGTGGTTCCAGTGCAGTGCGCCGCCGTATTTCCTGAAGACGATTCGCACATCGTTCATGCGGTGATACGTATCCGGAGCCAGTGCGGCTCACACGGAATCTCAGGTGGTGGGGCCGTAGCATGCACGACGGGGGTTCCAAGGAACGTGACGGTGTCAGGGGTGGCCAATCCCGCGGACGGGCGGCGCCGTATTGACCCCGAACGGTGTGCGCGGCGGTGGGGCGGGGATGGCGGACCTTTGCTCGGCAGGAAGCTGTGGGATGCAGGAAAGTACGTGAGGAAGCGGGGCGGCTCCTCGCCGAGGTAGTGCGCTGGCGGAAGGTCGCACAGACCGAACCGTGGTTCGAGGGTGATGTCGGGGACAGTGCAGCGGTACGGATCGGCCCGGGCGCGAGAACACGGCGGTGAGGGTGAGGTTGCATCGCGGGGGGGCTGGCGTTCGTGTGAGGCTGCGTCGCGGAGGCCGCCATTCGCGTGGGGTTGCATCTCGCGTGGGGTTGCATCTGGCGTGGGGCTGCATTCCGCATGGGGGCGTCCCCGTGAGGCGGGGTTCAAGGTGCGGTGGTGTGGGGGCGAGAGGCAGCGGTGAGGGTGGCGTTCGGGGTGGCGAGGGCTGTGCGTGGGGCGGTGCTTAGGTCCGGGGTGCTTAAGTCGGGGTGGTGAGGGTGTGAGGGCACCTTCGCGCCCCAGCTCAGTGGGTGGTGGAGTGGGCTGGGAGGCCAGGCGGTTTGGGAACGTGCGGCCGGCCTCCCAGCCCACCCAGCACAGACGTTGTGGACTAGGGCAGGAGGGTGAGGGCCTGTGCCAGGGCTGACAGGCGTTGGGGGGAGGCTAGGCCGGCGTGGTACAGGTGGTATTCCGTAGCTCCTGCCTTGCTGTACGTCCTCAGTTGGTCGGCCAATACCTCTGGGTTGGCGGGGCGTGGGGGGAGGGCCAATACGTAGGCGCCCACTCGTTGGGGCTCGTTCGTCAGAGTCTTGAGGTGGGTCAGGCGGGTGGCGTCCGTGACCGGGTCGCCCCAGCAGTTGGCTACCAGGACGTCGGCGTTCGGTTCGCCTGCGGGGAGAGGGGCGAACGCGCCTGTCGACCAGGGGTCGGGATTGGCGTGGAGGGTGATGGGGGCGTGGGGGGCGGTTTCCTTCGCCACTGCGATCAGGCGTTGGCGGAGGGTGGTGGTCAGGGTGGTACGGGCTTCGCGTACCTCGTCTGCCAGGTCGCCTAGGGCTTGTTCGGCTGAGAGGGGAGGGGTGGTGGTGCGAGCTGTGCTTGCCGTTGTGTGCGTGGCGGTGGCCTTGGAGTGGCGGCTGGGTGGTGTGGTGCGGTCTATTGCGGAGCGGACCACTGACCTTGTCTGGTCGGGGTATCGGGTGGCGCAGTTCTTGCAGAAGCACAGGGAGAGGAGGTCGATGTCTGCCTGGGTCCAGTCGGCGCCGGAGGTCTTTTCGTGGACCGTTTGGTGGCCGAAGCCCATGGGGCCGCAGGCCTCCAAGATCAGGCCGTCAGGTTCTCCCAGCGTCAGGGTTTCTCTGACCAGGGTCTCGCAGTATTCGATGACGTCCTCGTGCGATGGGCACAGGGCGTACGGGTACGCGTCGCCGAAGGCGTTGCGGACGACCAGGTCGGGGTTGGCGGAGCCTAGGTGGGAGTTATGGGTGAGGACCGTCCAGGCGTGCACCTGGAGGCCGACTGCCTTGAGAGCGTCCCTGGCCTGGAGGTAGGCGTCTGCCGGGGTCCAGGTGGGGGCGGCGGGCACCAGGCGGGACCAGGAGGCGGGGCGGATCGGGAGGTAGAAGGCCGGGTACGGCACGTCCAGCACGCGGTGGGCCGGATGGTACGGCGTGGCCGCTCGTGTCGAGTGGTAGCTGGCCGCCAGTGCGACCGCCTCGACGCCCAGGTCGGCCAGACGGCTGGGGGCCGACGGGTCACCGACCACGTCCCAGGGGTACAGGTAGGCGACGTTCACCACAGGGTCTCCTTGCTGGAAGTGTCTTCTTGAGGATGAGGGATAGGTCGGTGAATTTGTCGGTGGCAGTCATAGGAAAGGGGCTAAGGGTGCTCCTTCCCAGCCGGAACGGAGGAACGGAGGGTCCAGTCCGTCCATGCCTGCAGGGGTCTGTGGGTGACGGTTCCCGCAGATGAAAAGTCGGTGGCGTCCGTTCGTGCGCAGTTGGGTCTGTGGTTCGTTCCGCGCGAATGGGAGTCGGTCCGATCCGTCCCTCGGGATTGGAGTCCGTAGAGCACGGTCTGTAGAGCACGGTCCGTAGAGCACGGTCCGTAGAGCACGGTCCGTAGAGTACGGTTCGTGGGGGACGGTTCGTGGATGAGGGTGCTTTTCGATCTGATCGCAGGCCAGCCAGGGCGCGCTTTCCTTTGGGGGGCGGAGGTGGAGAGCGCTTCGGCCCCGGTCTGAGGTGGGAGAGGGAGCTTTCGGCCTGGGATCGAAGGTGGGTGAGGGGGTTCCGGTCTCAGGTGGAGGGCGGGTGGGAGCTTCTGTCCTCAACCTGAGGGATTTCTGCCCCCAGCCTGGGGTGGGCGAGAGGGCCTCTGCCCCCAGCCTGAGGCTGAGGGTGGGGGAGACGGTTTCCGCCCCCAGCCTCAGGGTGGGTGTAAGCACTTGCGGCTTCACTCTGAGGTGGGTGGGAGGGCCTTCGAGCTCTGCGTGAGGCAGGTGAGGGAGCTTGCTCTGTCCGATCAGAGATGGGCGGAGAAATCTTGTGGCTCTGGCGGGAGGCAGGTGGGGGAGCCTGTTGTGCTCGACCGGCTGGGGACGCAGGAGGCTTCCGTCGCTGCCTGGAGGTGGGCACGGAAGGTTTCCACCGCTGATGACTGGAGGTGGGCTTGGAGGGCTTCCGTCTCCGGTTAGAGGTGGGGTTGGAGGGCTTCCGTCTCCGGTTAGAGGCGGGCTTGGAGGGCTCCCGTCTGCGGGCAGAGGCAGGCTTGGAAAGCTCCCGTCTGCGGGCAGAGGCAGGCGCGGAAGGTTTCCGTCTCCGGCCGGAGGTGGGGGCGGAGGGCTTTTGTCACCGGTCGGAGGTGGGGGGAGCGGGCTTCTGTCTTTGAGCATAAGCGGGGTGAAGAGGGGCGTGTTGGGCAAGGGCGGGTTACCAGCGGGGGCGGGTGGCGGGGAAGGACGGGGTGAAGCGTCGCATGTACGACGTGTCGTCCCGTGCCGTGATTCCGCACTTCTTGTACTGCTCGTTCATCGTCGCCAGCGCGTCCCGGTCGAGTTCTACGCCGAGGCCCGGAGCGGTGGGGACGGGGACGGCGCCGTTCTCGAAGCGGAGGGCGCCGGGCTTGACCACGTCCTGGCCGTCCTGCCAGGGCGTGTGCGTGTCGCAGGCGAACGTCAGGTTCGGGATGGCGGCGGCCAGGTGAGTCATGGCGGCCAGGCTGATCCCGAGGTGGGAGTTGGAGTGCATCGACATCGACAGGCCGAAGGCGTCGCACATCGCGGCCACGTGCGACGAGCGTACGAGGCCGCCCCAATAGTGGTGATCGAGGAGGAGTACGCCGATCGAGCGGGCGGCCATGGCGGGCGGGAAGTGTTCGGGGGTGACCACGCACATGTTGGTGGCGAGGGGCATGGCGACGGCGGCGGCGACCTCGCCCATGCCGTCGATGCCCGGCGTCGGATCCTCCAGGTACTGGAGCGCGCCCTCGAGTTCGCGGCCCACGCGGATCGAGGTCGCCACCGACCAGGCGGCGTTCGGGTCGAGGCGGAGCGGTACACCGGGGAAGGCGTCGTGCAGGGCGCGGATCGCGGAGATCTCCTGGTCGGGCGGGTAGACGCCGCCCTTGAGCTTGATGGACTCGAAGCCGTACTCGTCGATGAGCAGCTTCGCCTGCTGCACGATGCCCGCTTCGTCCAGGGCGGCGCCGAAGCGGTCCGGCTCCTCGCCGGGGTGGCCGGCCCACTTGTAGAAGAGGTACGCGCTGTACGGGACGGCGTCCCTGACCTTGCCGCCCAGCAGGTCGCTCACCGGCACGCCGGCCGCCTTGCCGCGGATGTCGAGGCAGGCCACCTCGAAGGGAGAGAAGACGCGGTCGATGCTCTTCTCCTTGGTGGCGGCGCCGGTCAGGCCATGGAGGTCGGTCACCGTGCCGCCCATGGTCGCGGCGATCCTGGCGTACATCTCGTTGAGCGCGTGGACGTCGAGGCCGACCAGAGCATCGGCGCAGTCGCGTACCTTGGCGAGATGGTGCAGGTCACCGTAGGTCTCGCCCAACCCGCTCAGACCTTCGTCGGTGACGACCTCGACAATGGTACGCAGGGCCCACGGCTCGTGGACTCCGGCGGCGTTGAGAAGAGGCGGATCCCTGAAGGCGACGGGGGTTACGTGGACCTGCCTGATGATCATGCGCTCGCCGTCCATGTATGTGAACAATGGCCAGATTTGTGGACAAGTTGCCGCAACTGTAAGAATCAGGTGGAAGAAGTGTCAAGCATCCGAAGGGCCTTTCGATGATCTACGGACACGACCCCAGGACCGGCGAAACCGTGGGCGCCGCCCTGCCCGAGACCGACAGCGCCGGTGTCGACAGGATCGTTTCCGCGGCGGCCGCTGCCGGAGCGGCGTGGCGGGCGACGCCGGCGTCCGAGCGGGCCGTCGCGCTGGAAGCCGTCGCTGACGCGCTCTCCGCCCACGTGGACGAGCTGTGGCAGCTCGCCGACCAGGAGACCGCGCTCGGCGAGGGACGCCTGCGCGGCGAGGTCGCGCGTGCCGCGGGGCAGTTCAGGCTTTTCGCCGAGGTCATCAGGGACGGCGGCTACCTTGAGGCGATCATCGACCACGCCGACGCCTCGCTGACGCCGCCCAGGCCCGACGTACGCCGGATGAAGCACGCGCTGCCGGGTGTGGTGGCGGTGTTCGCGGCCAGCAACTTCCCGTTCGCGTTCTCGGTGGCCGGTGGCGACACCGCCTCGGCGCTGGCGGCCGGGTGCCCCGTGGTCGTCAAGGCGCATCCCGGGCACCCCAACACGTCCGAGCGGGTCGCCAAGATCATCAGCGAGGCGCTGCCGAACCCCGACCTGCTCGGGCTGGTTCAGGGCATGCAGGCCGGCGCCGACCTCGTCCAGCACCCCGCGGTCGTCGCGGCCGGGTTCACCGGGTCGGTGGCCGGCGGCAAGGCCATCCAGAAGCTGATCGACGAGCGGGAGACGCCCATCCCGTTCTACGGCGAGCTCGGCAGCGTCAACCCTGTGGTCGTGCTGCCGTCGGCGCCGGTCAAGGAGGTGGCGGCGGGGTTCGCCGCGTCGCTGACGCTCGGGGTCGGGCAGTTCTGCACCAACCCCGGCCTGCTGTTCGTGCCCGAGGGTGACGAGCTGCGCAAGGCGATCGTGGAGGCCGTCGAGAGTACGGCTGGCGGTCCCATGCTGGCCGAGCGCATTCGTGACGGTTACCTCGGCGGCGTCGAGCGGCTGGGTGAGCTGCAGCTGCTGGCCGAGGGCAAGCCGGGTGAGGGCGGCTGGGCGGTCACGCCGAAGGTGTTCACCGCCGACCTCGAAACGTTCGCGGCCAAGCTGCCGGAGATCGGGGAGGAGTGCTTCGGGCCCGCGTCCATCGTGGTCACCTACCGCGACGTCGCCGACCTGCGGCCGCTGATCGAGCGGCTCGAAGGGTCGCTGACGGCGACCGTGCACGGGGTGGCGCCGGAGGAGGCGTCCGAGGTCGTCGAGGTGCTGGGCAGGAAGGCCGGGCGGCTCATCTGGAACGGCTGGCCGACCGGGGTCGCCGTGTGCTGGGCCATGCACCACGGCGGGCCTTGGCCGTCCGCCACCACGACCTCCACGTCGGTCGGGGCCACCGCGATCGAGCGATGGGTGGCGCCGACGGCGTACCAGGACTGGCCTGAGGCGCTGCTGCCCGAGGAGCTCAAGGACGCGAACCCGCTGTCCATCCCGCGCCGGGTGGACGGCCGCCTCCAGGTGTGAGCCTTGGGACGAGGTGAGCCGGCAGGAGGGCTCGCCGGGCGGGCGCTGAGGTGATTCCCCACCTCGCGCGGTCCGGCGGGCCCTTCGTCGTTCCGGCCTTGTTGGGCCGGCGGCCGGACGCGGGGGATGAAGGGCCCGGATGCAAGGGGGAGGAAGCGCGGGTGCGCGACCGACCGAGGGGCGGCAGGGAGGTGCGCGCGGAGAGAGATGACGCGCTCGGGTGGGCAATCAGGTGTCGGGGTGGCATGGGGAGAGGTGGCGCGTTCGGGTGGGTGGTCGGGTGTCGGGGTGGTATGGGGAGAGGTGGCGCGCTCGGGTGGGTGGTCGGGTGTCGGGGTGGTATGGGGAGAGGTGGCGCGTTCGGGTGGGTGGTCGGGTGTCGGGGTGGTATGGGGAGAGGTGGCGCTCAGGGGTATGTGCGTGGGGCGCTCGTGGGCGCAGGGGGAGCGGCCTGAGCGGGTGGTCGGTCGTGAGGACGAGGCCGCTCCAGTGCGATCGGGCGTGGCCGTGGGCGGGGGACGGGTTAGTCTCCGATCTCCCTAGCGGGAGGCCCGTTCCGGGCTGAAAATCGGGAGTGGTTGCCCGCCGACGTCGTGTGTCCTTGGTCCGGTTGAGGCCGTGGGTTAGTCGGACGCCGGGAGCCGCGCCATGGG
>NZ_JBEXLH010000075.1:0-37524 GCF_040609855.1 Nonomuraea sp. NPDC004580
GCGGCCCTCCGATAGAGGGGGTCGCGGTGGCGACCACGGCCTCGACGGTGGCCGTCCTGGACGGCCGTGGCCGGCCGCTGCGCCCGGCGCTGCTGTGGATGGACGGCCGCGCCGGCGAGGAGTCGGAGCTGACCGCCCGGACCGGCCACCCGGTCCTGCGGTACGCCGGCGGCAGCGACGCCGTGGAGTGGCTGGTGCCCAAGGCGATGTGGCTGGCCAGGCACGAGCCGGAGACGTACCGGGCGGCGGCCCGCATCGTGGAGGCCGTGGACTACATGGTCTGGCGGCTGACCGGCCGCTGGGCCGGGTCGCGTATGAACGCCGTCTGCAAGAGCAACTACGACCCGCGCGGCGCGGGCTTCCCGCACGACCTGTACGAGCAGCTCGGCGTCGCCGACCTGGCCGCCAAGCTGCCCGACGAGATCGTGCCCGTCGGCGACCCGGTGGGGCCGCTGGCCGAGCCGGCCCGCGCGGAGCTGGGCGTCACGGGCACCGCCACGGTGGTGTCCGGCGGCATCGACGCGCACCTGTCGCTGCTGGCCATCGGCGGCGCCCAGGAGGGCCACGTGTCGATCGTGTGCGGCACGTCCAACGCGTTCGTCACGGAGATCGCCGAGCCGGTGTTCCCGCCCACGGTGTGGGGTCCTTACCCGGACGCGCTGCGCACGGGCCGGTGGCTCGTCGAGGGCGGGCAGGTCAGCGCGGGCTCGGTGCTGGCCTGGGCGGGCGAGAAGCTCATCGGCCGGCCGCGCGCCGAAATCGGCGGCCTGATCGCCGCCGCCACGCAGGTGCCGCCGGTCGAGCACGGCCTGATCGTGCTCGACTACTTCATGGGCAACCGCACCCCGCTGCGCGACCCCCGGCTGCGCGGCGCGGTGCTCGGCCTGACGCTGGCCAGCACGCCCGAGCAGGTCTACCGGGCGGCCGTCGAGGGCGTCGCGTACGGCACCCGCCAGGTCATCGACTCCTTCACCGGCGGCGGCGTCGCGGTGTCGGAGATCTTCCTGTCGGGCGGCATCCAGCACAACGAGCTGTGGCTGCAGACCACCGCCGACGTGCTGGGCCGCCCCGTGCACCTGGTCACCGGCGACAACCTGACGCTGCGGGCCTGCTCGGTGCTGGCCGCGACCGGCTCGGGGCGGCACGCGTCGCTGGCGGAGGCCGCCGCGGAGTACGCGCCCAAGGTGCGCACGGTCGAGCCGGTCGCCGCGCACGCGCAGGCGTACGAGGCGGGCTACGCCGGCTACCGGGAGGCCACGGCCGCGACGACCGGCATCTCCCACCGGCTGAGCGGAGGCCGCCATGAGCGATGACGACCAGCTCTACCAGGTGGCGGTGCGCTACTACGAGTCGGGCGAGACGCAGGAGCAGATCGCCAACGCCATGCACCTGACCCGCTGGAAGGTGGGCAGGATGCTGGCCGAGGCGCGCGAGGTCGGCATCGTCCGCATCGAGGTGCTGCATCCGCGCTCCCGCGTGCGCACGCTGGAGCAGGCGGTCAAGGAGCGGTTCGGGCTGCGCGAGGCCGTCGTGGTGTCGGTCGGCGGCGACGACGCCGAGCACGCCCGCGACCGGGTCGCCGCGGCGGGCGCCGACCACCTGATGGAGATGCGGCCGGCGCCCCGGCTGATCGGGGTCTCCTGGGGGCGTACGCTCGACCGCCTGGCCGGAGGGCTGACGCCCGGCTGGGCCACGGGCGTGCACGTCGTGCAGATCAACGGCGCGCTCAGCCGCTCCCGGGAGCCGACCAGCGCGCACAGCATGGCCAGCTTGATCGCCCACCACGGCGGCGGCACCGCGACGCTGCTGGCGGCCCCGGCGATCCTGCAGCAGCAGAGCACCCGTCAGGTGCTGGAGAGCGACAGGGCCGTCGCCGACGTGCTGGCTCTGGCCGCCAAGGCGGACCTGTTCCTGTTCAGTCCTGGCGCCATGGGCAACGACTCGGTGCTGGTCGACTCCGGGCAGATCGACGCGGGCGACCTCGCCAGGCTGGCCGCCGCAGGCGCGGTCGGCGACGTGCTCGGCCGCTTCATCGACGCGGACGGCCGGATCGTCGACCCCGACCTCGACGGCCGTACCCTCGGGCTCTCCCTCGACCTGCTGCGCTCGGCCGCCACGTCGGTCGCGCTGGTCAGCGGCACGGCCAAGCGGGCGGTCTGCCGGGCGGTGGTGTCGAGCGGCCTGTGCGACGTGCTGATCACCGACGACCACAACGCCAGACACCTGCTGGAGGCGGCATGAGCGAGACTCCCGAACGCCTGCACATGTCCGGGATCGTCAAGCGGTTCCCCGGCACCGTCGCGCTCGACGGGGTCGAGCTGAGTGTGCGGCCCGGCGAGGTGCACTGCCTGCTCGGCGAGAACGGGGCGGGCAAGAGCACGCTGATGAAGGTCCTGGCCGGCTCGTACCAGCCGGACGAGGGCACGATCCTGCTCGACGGGCAGCCGTACGCGCCGGCCACCCCGCACGCCGGGCTCGCGGCCGGCATCGCGGTCATCTACCAGGAGCTGGACCTGCTGCCCGACCTCACCGTGGCGCAGAACCTGCTGCTCGGCAGGGCCCCCAGGCTGGGCCCCTTCGTCCGCAGGGGGCAGCGGGCCAAGCTGGCCCGCGCCGCGCTCGACCGGGTCGGCGCGAACTTCCCGGTGAGCGCGCGGGTCGGCGCGCTGCCGATCGCCGCGCAGCAGCTCACCGCCATCGCCAAGGCGCTGACGGCGGACGCCAGGGTCATCGTCATGGACGAGCCGTCGGCGACGCTCGGCGAGAGCGAGCTGGAAGCGGTGTTCGCGGTCATCAGGTCGCTCACCGCCGAAGGCCGCTCGGTCATCTTCATCTCGCACCGCATGGACGAGGTCATGGAGATCGGCGACCGGGCCACGGTGCTGCGCGACGGCCGCGCGGTCGGCGTCTACGACCTGGCGTCCACGCGCCCCGACGAGCTGGTCGCCGCCATGATCGGCGAGGCGGGCGGCGAGCTGGTGGGCGCCACCGACCGGGCCGCGCCGCAGGGCGAGCCGCTGCTGAGCGTCGAGCGGGTGCACGTGCCTGGCCTGCTGGACGTGCGCGGCCTCGACGTACGGCCCGGCGAGGTCGTCGGGCTGGCCGGGCTCGGCGGCGCCGGCCGTACGACGCTGCTGCGCGCCCTGTTCGGCGACCTCAAGGCCCAGGTGACCGCCACGCTCGGCGGCCGGCCGCTCAAGGTCGCGAGCCCGGCCGCCGCCGTCCGCGCGGGCCTGGCCCTGGTGCCGGAGAGCCGCAAGGAGCAGGGCCTGATGCTGGGCCTGTCGGTCAGCCGCAACGCGGCGATCAGCGCGCTCGGCAAGCCGCCGTGGCTGCTGCCCGGCCGGGCCGGGCAGCGCCTGACCAAACCGGCGCTCGCCGGCCTCGGCGTCAAGGCGTCGGGCCCCGGCCAGCTCGTCGGCCAGCTCTCGGGCGGCAACCAGCAGAAGGTCGTGCTGGCCAAGTGGATCACCCGCGGCGGGATCAGGGTCCTGCTGCTGGACGAGCCCACGCGCGGCCTGGACGTCGGCGCCAAGGCCGACCTCTACCGCCAGGTACGCCACCTGGCCGACCAGGGCGTGGCCGTGCTGCTCGCCAGCAGCGAGCTCAACGAGCTGACCGCCAACGCCGACCGGATCCAGGTCCTGTACGAGGGCCGCAACGTCGCGCACTTCGACCCCCGGGTCAGCCCGGAGAACGTCATCGCGCACACCGTCATCACAGGAGCCGCACCATGACAGCTTCGCTCGGATCCACGGGTTCGCCGGGATCCACCGTGACCGCAGCCGCCCCCCAGGAAGGCGGCGCCCGCCGGCGCCGCGGCGCCGACCTCATCGTCAAGTCCAACCTGCTGCTGGTCTTCCTCGGGCTGTGCGTGGTCGCCTCGCTGCTGGCGCCGCAGTTCCTGACCGGCCGCAACATCGCGAACCTGCTCCAGCAGTCCTCGCTCACCGGGATCGTGGCCATCGGCATGACCATGGTCGTGCTGACCGCCGGCATCGACCTGTCGGTGGGCAGCGTGGCCGCGTTCGGCGGCATGACGGTCGCGATCCTCATCGGGTCGGGGGTCCCGGTGCTGCCGGCGATCCTCATCAGCATCGCGGCCGGCGCGGTGTTCGGCGCGATCATGGGCGGGCTGTCGGCGTACCTGTCGCTGCCGGCGTTCATGACCACGCTGGCCGGGCTGACCGCGATCCGCGGCCTGACGTACCTGCTGACCGACGGCAAGCCCGCGGAGGCCAACGCCTCCGAGGGGTTCCAGCTGCTCGGTGGTGGGTTCATCGGCTACGTGCCGATCGTCGGGATCATCTTCGTGGCGATCACCGTGCTGGCCGCCCTGGTGCTGCGCGGCACCACGTTCGGCGAGTACGTCTACGCCGTCGGCAGCAACAAGGAGGCCGCCCGGCTGTCCGGACTGCCGGTGCGCGGGGTGATCACGACGGTGTTCGCCGTGTCGGGCGCGCTGGCGGCGCTGGCCGGGGTGCTGCTCACCTCGCGGCTGACCGTGGGGCAGCCCACCGCGTTCAACGGGCTGGAGCTGGACGCGATCGCCGCCGTCGTGCTCGGCGGCACGAACCTGTTCGGCGGCCGGGGCGGGGTGTTCGGCACGTTCGTGGCGGTGCTGCTGCTGTCGGTGCTGCGCAACCTGTGCAACCTGCTCGGCCTCGGCTCCTTCTTCCAGATGGTGGTGACCGGCCTCATCCTGCTGGTCGCCCTCGTACTCAACATGCTCATCGAGAGGCGTGGCGCTCGTGCCTGACACCATCCCCGGCTCTTTGCGGGCCTATCTGCACGGTCTGCCCGGCGTCGACGAGGTCGGCGTCCAGCGGCGGGCCGCCGGCCTGGCCACCAGGTCGATCAAGACGACGGCCAAACGGGAGGCCATCGACCTGGCCATCCGCATGGTCGACCTGACCACGCTCGAAGGGGCGGACACCCCCGGCAAGGTGCGGGCGCTGGCCGCCAAGGCCGTGCGCCCCGACCCGGCCGACCCGGGCGCGCCGTCGGTGGCCGCGCTGTGCGTCTACCCCGACATGATCGCCACGGCCGCCGAGGCGCTGGCGGGCACGGGGGTCGGGCTGGCCTCGGTGGCCACCGGCTTCCCCTCGGGACGTACGTCGCTGGAGGTCAAGCTGGCCGACACAGCCGACGCGATCGCGGCCGGCGCCACCGAGATCGACATGGTGATCGACCGGGGCGCGTTCCTCGCCGGCGACTACCGCAAGGTGTTCGACGAGATCGTGGCCGTCAAGGAGCAATGCGGCGACACGCACCTGAAGGTGATCCTGGAGACCGGCGAGCTGGTCACCTACGACAACGTGCGCCGCGCGTCGTGGCTGGCGCTGCACGCCGGGGCCGACTTCATCAAGACCTCGACCGGCAAGGTGTCCCCCGCCGCCACGCCGCCGGTGACGCTGGTGATGCTGGAGGCCGTACGCGACTACCGGGCCGCCACCGGGCGGCAGGCCGGCGTGAAGCCGGCCGGCGGCATCCGCACCACCAAGGACGCCATGCGCTACCTCGTGCTGGTCAAGGAGATCGCCGGGGCCGACTGGCTGGACCCCGCGTGGTTCAGGCTGGGCGCGTCCTCGCTGCTGAACGACCTGCTCATGCAGCGGACCAAGCTCTCGACCGGGCACTACGCCGGGCCCGACTACTACACCATCGACTAGGGAGAGGCGTGGAGATCTTCGAGTACGCGCCCGCGCCGGAGTCACGTTCCATCGTGTCCATCCGGCCGTCGTACGACTTGTTCATCGACGGCGAGTTCGTCGCGGCCAAGAGCGACGAGCGCATCGTCACCGTCAACCCGGCCGACGAGGAGCCGCTGTCGGAGGTGGCCGCGGCCGGCGAGGCCGACGTGGACCGCGCCTTCGCCGCCGCGCGGCGCGCCTTCGAGCAGGTGTGGGGGCCGCTGCCGGCCGCCGAGCGCGGCAAATACCTGTTCAGGATCGCGCGCATCATCCAGGAGCGCTCCCGCGAGCTGGCCGTGCTGGAGTCGCTCGACAACGGCAAGCCCATCAAGGAGACGCGCGACATCGACCTGCCGCTCGTCGCGCAGCACTTCTTCTACTACGCGGGCTGGGCCGACAAGCTCCGGCACGCCGGGGTCGGCACGAAACCGCTGGGCGTGGCCGCGCAGGTCATCCCGTGGAACTTCCCGCTGCTCATGCTGGCGTGGAAGGTCGCGCCCGCGCTGGCCACCGGCAACACGGTGGTGCTCAAGCCGGCCGAGACGACGCCGCTGACCGCACTGGCCTTCGCCGAGATCTGCCAGGAGGCGGGCCTGCCGCCCGGCGTGGTGAACATCGTGACCGGCGCCGGCGACACCGGCCGGGCCGTGGTCGCCCACCCCGGCGCCGACAAGGTGGCCTTCACCGGCTCGACCGAGGTGGGGCGGCAGATCGCCCGCGCCGTGGCGGGCACCCGCAAGCGGCTCACGCTGGAGCTGGGCGGCAAGGGCGCCAACATCGTCTATGACGACGCGGCCATCGACCAGGCCGTCGAGGGCATCGTGTCCGGCATCTTCTTCAACCAGGGCCACGTGTGCTGCGCGGGCTCGCGGCTGCTGGTGCAGGAGTCGATCGCCGAGGAGCTGCTGGAACGGCTGCGCGCCCGCATCGAGTTGCTGCGGCTCGGCGACCCGCTGGACAAGAACACCGACATCGGCGCGATCAACTCGGCGGCGCAGCTCGCCAGGATCCGCGAGCTGACCGCCGCCGGCGAGGCCGAGGGCGCGACCTCGTGGTCGCCCGCCTGCGAGCTGCCCGAGCGCGGCTACTGGTTCCGTCCGACCGTGTTCACCGGGGTCACGCAGGCGCACCGGGTCGCCAGGGAGGAGATCTTCGGCCCGGTGCTGTCGGTGCTCACGTTCCGCACGCCGGAGGAGGCCGTCGCCAAGGCGAACAACACGCCGTACGGGTTGTCGGCCGGCGTCTGGACGGAGAAGGGCTCCCTGATGCTCTGGACCGCGAGCCGGCTGCGCGCCGGCGTCGTGTGGTCCAACACCTTCAACGTGTTCGATCCCGCCAGTCCCTTCGGCGGCTACAAGGAGTCCGGGTACGGCCGCGAGGGCGGGTTGCTCGGATTGGAGGCCTACCTTGGCTGAGACCCCGCCGCGTATCGCGGTGCTCAGGACGTACAAGCTCTATGTCGGCGGCGCGTTCCCGCGCTCGGAATCAGGGAGGTCCTACCCCGTGACGTCGGCGGACGGTTCCCACCTCGCCAACGCCGCGCTGGCCTCGCGCAAGGACGTGCGCGACGCCGTGGTGGCCGCGCGCAAGGCGTTCCCCGGCTGGTCGGGACGTACCGCCTACAACCGGGGGCAGATCCTCTACCGGGTCGCCGAGATGATGGAGGGGCGGCGCGACCAGTTCGCCGCCGAGGTGGCCGCGGCCGAGGGCGTCAGCGCGGACCGCGCGCAGGCGCTGGTGTCGGCGGCCGTGGACCGCTGGGTCTACTACGCGGGCTGGGCTGACAAGATCGGTCAGGTGCTGGGCGGCGCGAACCCGGTGGCGGGGCCGTTCTTCAACCTGTCGGAGCCCGAGCCGACCGGGGTCGTCGGCGTGGTCGCGCCCACCGGCTCGTCGCTGCTCGGGCTGGTCTCGGTGCTCGCCCCGGTGATCACCGCGGGCAACACGGCGGTGCTGGTCGCCGACGAGCGGACGCCGCTGCCGGCGATCACGCTGGCCGAGGCGCTGGCCACGTCCGACCTGCCGGGGGGCGTGGCGAACGTGCTCACCGGCCGGGTCGCCGAGCTGGGCCCGCCGCTGGCCGGGCACGCCGACGTGAACGCGCTCGACCTCGCGGGCGCCGGCGAGCTGGCGGCGGAGCTGGAGGAGCTGGCGGCCACCACGCTCAAGCGGGTGCTGCGGCCCCGGCCGGAGGACGACTGGCACGACGCCGATCCGGGCCTGGACCGCATCAGGCCCTTCGTGGAGACCAAGACGGTCTGGCACCCGATCGGCCGCTGACAGCCGCTGTCCTGTCCTTTGACACAGTGTTGTCACAAAAGCCCTGGCAGCAGGTCCTTTTCCGGCTTTCGCCGTTAGGGTGAGGACCATAGCCCCGGCGTGAGTGAGAGTCAGGGACTGGTGAACCCCGGCGGGGACGCGCGTGACGGCGGCGCACGCCTATGCCCTCCCCTGTGGCGGCGCGCGCCTTCCTGGTGTCGCGCCCGTCCCCTCCGGGGTCGCCCTTCGTCACCAGGTCCGGCCCTCCGGCAGGCCGTCCAGGCCCGGGGCGGACACGTGCAGCATCTCGTAACGCTCGCCGGCGTCGGCGTCCTGGTAGCGGCGGATATTGACGTTCTTTCACCTGATCTTGCCAGGTGTGGACCATTCATCTGCGGCGTGGCGTTGTCACCGGGCTCGCGTCAACTGTAAGCATCGTACCGGCCTGGCCACCGAGGAGTGCTTTTCCGAAAGGGACGGTAGATGTTCACCCCATTGCGAAAACTGGCGCGACCCGCCACCCACGCCCTCCTCACGGTGGCGTTGGCGGCCACCGCGGCTCCGGCCAGCGCGGACTCGGACCACGACAAGTTCCGTAAATTGCGCAAAATTCACAGCGACCGGGGATTCCACACGACCAGGACCGACGAGGACGGCGGCCGCAACTGCCGCCCGCGTACTTTCTGGCGCATTCACCAGCAGTCGCCGCGCAATTTCTTCATTCCGCGCACCCGGTTCATCGACGGCCCCGGCGGTTCCATCACGGCCTCGGTCACCCGCGAGCACGAAGTGGTCGCCTTTCTGGAGACCGAGAACGAGAAGCAGAAGACGCTGCGCAAACAGCGGGACAGGACGAGGGACGTCCAGGGGGCGGACGCGGGGGCCGACGCGGGGGCCGACGCCGTGAACGCCCCGGATGACCCCACCGGGACCGACCCCGCGAACGGCACGGCGACCGACACAGCGGTCAGCACGGTGACCGACACCAAGGCCGTGGTGGAGAGCATCCGCCGGCTCGGCCTGCCCCACCTGGAGGAACGGCACAGGGTCTTCACCGGCCACGAGTACACGCGCGAGATCAGCGACGGCATGTACGGCAACCTGTGGTACCGCGTGCTCGGCTACCGCATCGGCTGGTCGGCGTGGTCGGTCCTCGCCACCTGCGACCGGCGCAAGGTCGCCGCGGGCATCGCCAACGTGCCGAGCCGGGTGGAGGGCTGGCGCTACTGGGAGACCAAGCACCCCAAGTTCCGCGGCCGGCTGCTGTCGTGGAAGTGAAATGAGCAACGCCCGGCGGAGGCTCCGCCGGGCGCACACCCCACCTCGTCAGGGGCTCAGCCGCCTCAGCAGCAGAGGGAGAGCAGCCGGTAGGGGCTGTCCCAGGCGCACCTGTCCTTCACTGCTCGGGCGGAGGTGCGCAGAAAACTGATCGGGCCTCGGGGCGTGCCGGCCATTTTCGGGGGTCCTCCTTCGACTGGAGCCCCGTCCCAGGAGGGACGGTGGACGGCTCATCGCCAGCCTCTCTCCTAACGCCACATCGTCACCACACACCCGCCACAGCCCTCCGTCGCGGCGGGTGGACGCGACGGCGGCGGCATGATCACAATGGCCTCCCCATCCCCGTGCGCGCGGAGGCACCCCCATGAAGCGATCCCTGCTGGCCAGGTCTTTCGCCCTGGCCGCCCTGCTGGTGAGCGTCGCCGTCCCGGCGAGCGCAGGCACCGGCGACCCCACCGACCCGGGCCCCGTCTTCAGGCAGGTCACCGACAGGAACGCCCGGCTGTCGCTGCAGACGTTCGGCCGTCCCGACGGCGCCGACATGGTGTTCAGGATCTCCGGCAGCGTGTACGCCGACGTGCCGGGCAACGCCCTCGACCCGGCGCTGCGGCACGGGCAGAAGCTGTTCGGCATCGAGGGGTACAACATCCGCCGCCTCTACCGGGAGCCCGGCACCACCCGGCTCTACCAGCTCTCCCGAGAGATCGTCTTCTACACCGACCCGGCCGCCCCCACACGGATCCTGCGCGAGTGGACGAACCCGGTCGACGGAAAGACGTATCCCGTCGTGCCCATCAACAACGACACCGTCAACTTCGGGCCCTTCGACGTCACCCCGTCCTACGCGGGCCCACCGGTGCGCCGCCTGCACGACGAGACCACGTGGACCAGCGACATCCCCGTACGCACGGACTTCGGCGCCACGCTGGGCGAGCGGTTCGGGCTGACCGGCGGGGTCTACACGGCGCAGGAGATGTTCGACTTCTTCGTGGACGAGCGGGAGGTCGCCGCCCGGACGAAGCCGGGGCGGGTGCCGTCAGGGGCGATGCGGACGAAGATCAGCTGGGCGCGGACGAGCCCGTGGGCGCCGTTCCTGTGCCTGGCCGGGAGCGAGGTGCGCGGCGGGCTCACCTATCACGCGCGGAGCTGGTCGCTGGACTCGTACGGCGAGGTCGAGCCGTGGCTGCGCGCCGAGGTCGAGGCGCGCCACCCGCTCTACCGCAGCGCGCCCGAACAGCCGGGCCCGAGCCAGAACTCCTGGTCGTCCTTCCACGCCAAGCAGCTCGGCGGCGGCGCCACCACCTGGGCCGCCTGGTGCGCGGCAAACGGCCGCTAGCTAGCGGCGACGGCAGATCATCAGCTCCGTCGTGGGGCTCTCCGGCAGGACGCGGACCAGCCGCCGCTCCGCCAGCGCGAGCAGCCCGCCCGCGACCTCGCCGGTGGTCTCGGTAAGAGTGACCGCCCGCAGCAGGCCGCCCCACAGCTTGCGCCACACCGGGTTGGCGTCGACCTGCGCGTTCATCAGCACGAGCATGGGCACACGGCGTACGACGTCGAACCCGGCGTCGGCGAGCGCGCCGGCGATCCAGGGGAGCGTGTGGTTGACCTGGTGGTCGCCGCGCTGCTCCTTTCCGTGCAGGAAGTTCTCCGACAGCACGAACGTGCCGCCGGGCCGCAGCGCCTGCGCGACGGAGCGCAGCGCGGAGCGGTAGCGCTCGTCGTCGGTGATGTGGAACAGCATGTCCATGGCGGAGACGGCGTCGAAGGAGGCGGACTTGAGTGTGTCACCCGGGTCGGCGATGTCGAGCCGGAGTATGTCGGTGCCGGGGAAGCGGGCGCGCAGGCGTTGCGCGGCGGCCTCCGTCAGGTCGGAGCCGGTGACGGACCTCGCGCCGAGCGCCCGCCACTGCCGCAGGTAGAAGCCGGTGCCCGAGCCCACGTCGAGCACGCGGGCGGAGGACAGGTCGAGGCCGAGCGCCGCCACCTCGCGCCGGAACACCTCGCCGCGCACCCGGTACATCCACGTGTTGAACGCCAGCCCGAGCCGCTGGTAGCCGACGCCGCTCTCCGTCCAGTCGGCGTGCAGGCGCTGCTCCCAGAAGTCCTTCAGTTCGGCGTGCTGTTTCATGGAGTGACGCTCCCGGGTGGAGGGGGTTCGGGCCGATCCGGCCTGTACGGTTCGTAGCGTCATGCCACGTACGGCCGGGCCCGAAACGTGCGATCTTTCCCGCCGGGCGCTACCCGGCGAGCGCGGCGTCGAGCATTTTCTCGAAATGCACGGTGACGCCTCTCCCCCGATGATGATGAATCTCCACCCGGTCCGTCAGGGCGTGAATCAGGTGCAGGCCGCGCCCGCCCTCCGCGTCGGGCGGCGCGCCTTCCCTGAAGTCCTTGACGGCGAACCCCGAGCCGTGATCGGTCACCTCCACCACGCACCGATCGCGGTGCAGTGCCGCGTCCACCTGGTAGTCCCGCTCGGCATTCGAGTGGCGCACGGCGTTCGCGCACGCCTCGGTGAGCGCCAGCCCTATGTCGTGGCGGGCGTCACGGGAGACCCCGCACCGCTTCAACGCGACGTCCACCACATTGCGCGTCAGCGAAACAGAGGCGTTCTCCAGGGGGATCGACAGTGCCATTCCCAGTTCCATACCGTCACCTCCCGACCGATGGCCGTCCCCTGCCCGACACAACCCTTGACAAACAGTTGTCCAAGCTTTATTGGGGAAATCTTGGGTTTGGAGGTGCCGCCTTCTCCGGGCGCCGTGCGAGACCGGCTCGGCCCCGTGCATTCGGCGCAAGGCCGCGACCCCGATCGCGCCGCCCCACGCCCCCGTTCCCCCGTCAGCCGGTGATCGTCACGTCGCGCAACAGGAAGTAGCCGACCGAGTCGGCCTGCAGGTAGAGGTGGAACTTGTCGGCCTTCGACTGGGCCGTTCTGTCCGCGGTGACGATGGTGACCACCACGTAGTTCTTGGCCGGGCTGGTCCTGATCTTGCCGTACTCGAAGGTGCGCAGGGCCATCTCCCTGCGGATGTCGACGGCGTCGGTGGTGAGCTTGGTGATGCGGGTGGCCGCGTTCCTGGCCGCCTTGTCCGACGGGAACTCCAGCATGACCTGCACCGCCTTGAGGTGGCCGCGGTAGGCGGAGTAGGCGACCTGGATGGCGCGGCGGCAGTCGTTCTTGGCCAGGAGGCCCTGGGCGTCCACGGGCTCGCAGGTCTGGTAGGTCCAGCCGCCGACCTTGTTCGCGTCGAACTTCACGCCCGACAGGTTGAACTTCCAGTCGTCGAACTCGGTGTGGGCGATCGGTGAGCCGGGCTGGGCGGCCGTGCCGGATGACGTGCTGGGTGACGTGCTGGGTGACGTGCTGGGTGACGTGCTGGGTGACGTGCTGGGTGACGTGCTGGGTGACGGCTCTTCTGCGGGGGCCGACGGCTCGTCCGTCGCCTTGCTCTTGGGATTGTCGCCGGCCTCTGCCTCGGCCGGTTCGTCCGAGGGTGGGGGCGCTTCGGTGGGGGCTGAATCGCCGCTGCTGTCCGGGAGGGCCGCGGGCGTGCCGCCCGAGGCTTTGAGGTAGGAGACGGCGCCGACCGTGCCGCCGCCCAGGAGGACGACGCCGAGCGCGGCCGAGAGGGCGATGATCATGGTTGTGCCGCGCTTCGGCGGGCGGTCGAAGGGGGCGGCGGTCAGGTCGTAGGGCTCCTGGGGCGGCTGCCGGCCATAGGGGCCGTAAGGGCTCTGGCGGCCGTAGGGGTCGCTGTAGCCTCCGTCCTGGTCATCCTGGTCACCATACGGGTCAGGGCGGCCGTACGGGTCCTGGCCGTACGCGTCCTGAGGGCCGTACGGGTCACGTGCGTACGGGTCCTCAGCGTACGGGTCCTGGGTGTACGGGTCCTGGGTGTACGGGTCCTGAGGGTCGTACGGGTCCGGCGGGTAGGAGTGGTCGTCCGGGGGGCCGGGCCGGCCGTGGCGGCCCGGTGGTGCGCCGCCGAAGCCGGGTGGCGGGCTGCCCTGCCGCGGGTGCGGCCCGCTCTCCCCGCGCCCCGGGCTCTGCACGCGTTCCCCGGCGAGCGGCCCATGACTGGGCCACTGGCTCTCCGGCTCAGGGTCCGGCTGCGGCTGGGGTGCCGGGGCCTGGCGGCTCCGGGGCACGGGGCCGGGCTGCTCGTACGGAGCACGGCCGTACTCCCGCCACCCCTGCCCAGGCTTCCCATGCGTGTACGGACGGAACGGGTCCGGCGCTGAAGGGTGCGTCATTGCCCCATTGTGTGGCGACATTTCGACGTTTCACCCGGTCCACGGCCATATGGCATGAGAGTGAACCGGGCCCGCGCACCGCCACGTACTAGAGCAAAGGCTTCAGGACCGGCGGGCGGCCACCGCGGCGTCGTTGCCGCGGCGACCGCGCCGCCCGGTCAGCACCCCGGCCGCGACGTCGTCGAGCACGGCGTCCTCCTCCCCTCCCATGGAGGACGGTTGCGCGCTCGCCGCGCGTCGTGGCCGGGGCCGTTCGAGGGGATCACTTCGACAGGTAGAGGGTCTTCCAGGTGCCGGCGTACAGGCAGGTGAGTGACGGCTTCCCGGCCTTGGGTTCGGAGCAGACCTTGAGCTCGACCTGGTAGACGTCGCGGTAGCGGAGCGAGAAGTGCTTCGGGCCGCCGTAGCCGCAGTCGCGGACCCAGCGCTCGCGGAAGGGCAACTGGCTGCCCGAGCGGTACGTGATGCGGAAGACGGCCCAGCCGCACGAGGAGCGGCGGGTGTTGTCATAGACCTTGCCGGTGATGCGGACGGAGTCGGCCGTGGGCAGGACGGCGTGGTCCTCGCCGGTGGCGGTCAGCGTGCCCCACGCCTTGGCGGCGCGCCTGGGGGCGTAGTAGGTGCCCCACGACTTGGCGGGGGCGGCGAACTCGGTCGTCTCGGCGGGGGTGGTGGTGGCGTGGGCGGCGGGGGCGAGGGCGGCCGCGGTGGCGACGGTGGCGACGGCGGCGAGGGTGGCGGCGGCTAAGGCGAGCGTACGGGGGAGCGTCATCGGGGCCGTCCTTATCGCTGTGCTGTTCGGCGGATGGCCCTACTGTGCGATGAAGTGATTTCAAGTGGCTTGCCGGAAGTGTCGCCCGATTTCAGGCGACTTGCGACGCCTCTTGCAGATCCCTTGACGGCTCCGGCGGCGGCGGGTTCCGGTCATGCGACACCCGGCGATTTGGGCGCGGCGGGGTCGATGCACTATGACACTAGGGAGCGGGCTGTCTCCGCGACTGATCGGGGGATCACGCGCATTGCCCGGCCGGCGGGGGTTCCGGCACCGACATGACGACTTTGATGGGGAAAGTGACGTGAGCAGTCCACGCGAGGACGAGCCGGCGACAGGAACACGCGCCGTCGATGCGGCTGCGGTCGATGCGGCTGCGGTCGATGCGGCTGCGGTCGATGCGGCGGCTGCGCGCCTGGCCGGCATCGTGGCGACGACGCCGCTCGAGCGCAGCCCGCGCCTGTCCGAGGTGACCGGCGCCGAGATCTGGCTCAAGCGGGAAGACCTGCAGACCGTGCGCTCCTACAAGGTGCGCGGCGCGTTCAACCTCATCGCGCAGCTCGGCGACGCGGCGCGGGCGGCCGGGGTGGTGGCCGCGAGCGCGGGCAACCACGCCCAGGGCGTCGCGTACGCGTGCTCGGCGCTCGGCGTGCGCGGCCGGGTCTACCTGCCGCGCATGACGCCCAGGCAGAAGCGCGACCGCATCGCCGCGCTGGGCGGCGAGATGATCGAGATCGTGCTGGGCGGCGAGACGTACGACGAGGCGTCCGCCGCCGCGAAGGCCGACGCGCAGGCGACCGGCGCGACGCTGGTGCCGGCGTTCGACGACGTCAGGACGATCGCCGGGCAGGGCACGGTGCTGCGGGAGGCGGTCGAGCAGCTCGGCCGGGCGCCCGACGTGGTCGTGGTGCCGGTGGGCGGCGGCGGCCTGCTGGCCGGTTCGCTGGCCTGGCTGCGCGAGCGGCATCCCGGCACCCGCGTCATCGGCGTCGAGCCGGCCGGGGCCGCCTGCGTGGCCGCCGCCGTGTCCGCCGGCGGGCCGGTCACGCTGGAGGCGATCGACACGTTCGTCGACGGCGCCGCCGTACGCCGGGCGGGCGACGTCACGTACCCGCTGATCGCGGGCTCCGGCGTGGACCTGGTGGCCGTCCCCGAGGGCCAGGTGTGCAGCGAGATGCTCGCGCTTTACCAGACCGACGGCATCATCGCCGAGCCGGCGGGCGCGCTCGCCACCGCCGTGCTGCGCTCCCCCGCCGTGACCGGCATCCCGGCCGGCGCCACCGTGGTGTGCGTGCTGTCCGGCGGCAACAACGACGTCAGCCGCTACGCCGAGGTCGTCGAGCGCGCCCTGGTCCACGAGGAGCGCAAGCACTACTTCCTGGTGGAGTTCCCGCAGGAGCCCGGCGCGCTGCGCCGCTTCCTCGACGAGGTGCTGGGCCCCAACGACGACATCACCCTGTTCGAGTACGTCAAGCGCAACAACCGCGAGACCGGCCCCGCGCTGGTCGGCATCGAGCTTTCCAGCCCCGACGACCTGCCCGCGCTGCTCAAGCGCATGGAGGCCGCCCCGCACCGCATCGAGCAGATCGACCCGTCGAGCCCGCTCTTCCGCTTCGTCACCTGACGGTGATCGGGGCGGTCCGGGCAGACACGTGGTGACGGGGGGCGAAGGCAGTGGCAGACGGCGCGGGGGACGATCTCGAACGTGCGGCGGCGGTGTTCGCGGAGGTGCGGCCGCGCCTGTTCGGCATCGCGTACCGGATGCTGGCCAGCGTCACCGAGGCCGAGGACCTCGTGCAGGACGTGTGGATGCGCTGGCAGGACTACGACAGGGCGACAGTGGAGAACCCGCCCGCGTTCCTCGCGACGATCACCACCCGCCTGGCGATCAACGCCGCCCAGTCCGCGCGCGCCCGCCGCGAGACCTACGTCGGGCCGTGGCTGCCCGAGCCCGTGGACACCAGCGCCGACCCGCATCTCGGGGCCGAGCGGGGTGAGGCGCTGGAGTTCGCGGTGCTGCTGCTCCTCGAACGTCTCTCCCCCACCGAGCGCGCCGCGTACGTGCTGCGCGAGGCGTTCGACTACCCCTACCGGCAGATCGCGGAGATCGTCAGGCTGAAGGAGCCCGCGGTGCGGCAGCTCGTCAGCAGGGCGCGCAAGCGGCTGCGCGTCGAGCGGCGCACGCCGGTGCCACGCGACGCGCAGCGCAGGCTGCTGGCCGCCTTCGTCAGCGCGGCCCGCTCCGGCGACCTGGCCGCGCTGGAGGAGCTGTTCGCCGCCGACGTGGTCAGCTACTCCGACGGCGGCGGCGCGGTGCGGGCGTCCAAGTTCCCCGTGGTGGGGGCGCTGCGGGTGGCCAAATACCACCGGGCGTTCGCGAGCCGCTTCTGGGCGGGCGCCGAGGTGGTGTGGGCGAGCGCGAACGGGCAGACGTCCGCGCTGCTGGTCCGCGACGGCGAGGTGTTCACCATCCTGACGATCAACGCCACCGAGGCGGGCATCGACCGGATCTACTGGACGATGAACCCCGCCAAGATCGCCGCCTACACCCGCTAGTCGGTGGCGCGGTCGAGGTATTCGAGCAGGTGATGGTAGGTCTTGCCGGTGGCGCGGGTCAGGCCCAGCTCGCACGTCCTGTTGACGGAGGCGTGCGCCCTGCTGCCCGAGGCGATGACGGCGGCGGCCTCCGCACGGGTGGCCGAGGCGGTCAGCTCGGGGTGCAGCAGGCCGCGGTCGCCGGCGAAGGCGCAGCACTGCCAGTCGTCCGGCACGACCACCTTCTCGGCGATCGCCTCGGCCAGCCGCGTGATGGCGGGGTCGAGGCCGAGGCGGGCGGATGAGCAGGTGGGGTGCAGGGCCAGGGACGGCATGCGGCGCTTGACGGTCAGGCGGGGCAGGAGGTGGCCGGCGGTGTAGGCGACCGCGTCCATCACCTCGACGCCGGGCAGCAGGTGGCGGAAGCCCTCGGTGCAGGAGGCGGCGTCGCTCACCACCGGGACGCCGCTGGTGTTCTCGATGCGGTCGAGGACCGTACGGACCTGGCCGGCCATCGTGGCGTGGCCGTCGGCGTATCCCTTGGACGACCACGGCGTGCCGCAGCACAGGCTCGCGATGCCCTCGGGCACGAGCAGCTCGACCCCGGCGCGCTCGGCGAGCCGCTGGAAGGCGGTCATGACGCCGGGACCGCCCGCGGCGGGCGCGAACATCGTGTTGAGGCAGGACGGCAGGTAGACGGCGGCGGGCCGGTGCGCGGGGCGCGGCCGGCGGCGGGCCCCGCCCTTGGGCAGGTCGCGCGACCACTGCGGCACCGCGTCGGCTCCGGCCACGTTGCGGGCGGCGCGGGAGGCCGCCTCGGGCAGCGGGGCCGGGGTGGCGGCGGCGGTGTCGAGCGCGAGGTTCATGGCCCGGGTGACGCCGTCCCAGTGGCGGGCGGCCGACGTCCAGCCCTTGCGGGCCAGGCGGCCGTGGCGCTCGGCGCGCAGCCGCTTGGTGAGGTCGCCGGTGTTGATGAGGACGGGGCAGGCGGTGGCGCACATGCCGTCCACGGCGCAGGTGTCGACGGCGTCGTAGCCGTAGTCGGACTCCAGCTCGGCGACCAGCGCGTGGTCGCCGGCCGCGCGGGCGGCTGCCAGCTCACGGCGCAGCACGATGCGCTGGCGGGGCGTGGTGGTCAGGTCGCGGCTGGGGCAGACCGGCTCGCAGTAGCCGCACTCGACGCAGCGGTCGACCTCGGGCTCGACGGTGACGACCTGCTTGAGGTCGCGCAGGTGGGCGTCGTCGTCATCGGTGAGGACGACGCCGGGGTTGAGCGTGCCCGCCGGGTCGCACAGGCGCTTGACCTCGCGCATCACCTCGTACAGCTCGTCGCCGTACTGGCGGCGGACGAACGGGGCCATGACGCGGCCGGTGCCGTGCTCGGCCTTGAGCGTGCCTCCCTTGCCGAGCACCGCGGCCACCATGTCCTCGGTGAAGGCGGCGTAGCGGTCGAGGTCGGTGCCGAACCGCTCGTTGATCATGAAGTGCAGGTTGCCGTCCTTGGCGTGGCCGAAGATGACGCTGCGCTCGTAGCGGTGGGCGGTGAACAGGTCGGTGAGGTCGTCGCACAGGTCGGCCAGGGCGGGCACGGGCACGGCGACGTCTTCGAGCAGCGCGGTGGTGCCGCTGGGGCGGGCGCCGGCGACGGCGGCGTACAGGCCCTTGCGGATGTGCCAGAGCCCGGCGCGGCCGCCCGCCTCGCGGCTGAGCCTGGCGGGCGCGGCGAGGTGGAGATCGGCGAACGCGCGCTCGGCGGCCCGCTCGCGCTCGGCGAGCAGGTCCGCGTCGGACTCCTGCCACTCGACGAGCAGCGCGGCGTGCGCCTTGACGTCGAGCGTGCGCAGCACGTCGTCGGCCTTGGGGTCGGTCTGGGCGACGCGCAGCGACTCGGCGTCGAGCAGTTCGACGGCGGCGGGCCCGGCTTCGACCAGCGCGGGCATGGCGGCCATGGCCGCGTGCAGGGTGGGGAGGACGAGCAGGCCGGTCGCGGCCAGCCGGTGCGCGGGCACGGTACGGAAGACCGCCTCGGCGACGAACCCGAGCGTGCCCTCGCTGCCGATGACCAGGTGGGCGAGGATCTGGACGGGCGTGTCGTGGTCGAGGAAGCTGTTGAGCCCGTAGCCCATGGTGTTCTTCAGCGCGAACTGGACCTGGATGCGGCGGACCGACTCGGGGTTGCCGCGCACGCGCTCGCGCAGCCGGTCGAGGCCCTCGGCGAGCGCGGGTTCGAGCGCGCGCAGCCGGTCGTCGGCGTCGGGCGCGCCGGTGTCGATGACGGTGCCGCTGGGCAGCACGAGCGTCATGGACTCGAGCGTCCGGTACGTGTTGGCGTGGGTGCCGCAGGTCATGCCGCTGGAGTTGTTGGCGACGACGCCGCCGATCGTGCACGCCGACTCGCTGGCCGGGTCGGGGCCGAGCTTGCGGCCGTAGGGGGCGAGGCGGGCGTTGACCTGCCGGAGCACGGCGCCGGGCTGGACGCGTACGCGGGCGCCGTCGTCGAGCACCTCGATGCCGCGGAAGTGGCGCCGGGTGTCGACCAGCAGCCGGTCGCTGACGGCCTGCCCGCTGAGGCTGGTGCCGCCGGAGCGGAACGTGAGCGGCAGCCCGGCCCGCAGCAGCGCGGCGACCTGCGCGGCGTCCTGCGGCACCAGGACGGCCTGCGGGGTGAGCAGGTAGTGGGAGGCGTCGTGGGCCAGGCCGAGCCGGTCGCTCGCCCTCGTCCGGGCGATCCCCGGCACGGCGGTCTCGACCGCGGCGAGGAGCGCGGGGTCCGGCTGGTCGATCACGATGGGTGCTTCCTTAGCGTCGCGGGTCGATGTGGATCTTGGGTCCTGAGCCGGCGGGGCGGCGCCCGGCCAGCGCCTCGGCGGTCTCGGCGAGCCCGATCGTGGCGGCGACCAGCGGGCGTGCGTCCACCGAGCCGTCGGCGTAGGCCGCGGCTGCCCCGTCGAGTCCGGCTGAACCGCCGAGGATACCGACTGCCGTCACGTCCCTTAGTACCAGGTCACGGGTGTCGAGCGTGGACGGGGCCGGCGCGAGGCCGATGTAGACGACGCGGCCGGCGGGTTCGACGAGGTCGAGGGCGAGCGCGGGTAAGCCGGGGTCGGTGGCGGCGTCGATGACGGCGTGCCACGGCAGACCGGGCAGCTCGGGCCGGATCCAGGCGGCGAAGCCGAGCCGGGCGGCCAGGCGCAGCTGCTCGGGGTCGCGGCCGAGCAGGTGGGTCTCGACGCCCTGGGCGCGCGCGAACAGCGCGGCGAGCAGGCCGATCGTGCCGGTGCCGAGCACGAGCAGCCGATCGCCCGGCCCGAGCGCGGCGGCGCGGACGGCGCGCAGCGCGTTGCCGCCCGGCTCGACCAGCGCGCCCAGGGCCGGGTCGAGGCCGTCGGGCAGGGCGCGCAGCGCGGCGGCGGGCACGGGCAGCTGCTCGGCGAGCGCGCCGGGACGGCCCCTGCTGATGCCGATCTCGGCCAGGTCGGCGCACACGTGGTGGCGGCCCGACCGGCAGCGGGCGCAGTGGCCGCAGCCGAGCATGGTGTCGCCGGTGACGCGCCGGCCGAGCCACGCGGGGTCCACCCCGTCGCCGACCGCGCTGACCCGGCCGCACCACTCGTGTCCCGGCCGCAGCGGGTACCAGGAGCGCCCGGTGCTCAGGTAGCTCATGTGTCCGGTGAACAGCTCCACGTCGGTGCCGCACACGCCGGCCCGCTCGACGTCCACCACGACCTCGCCCGGCGTGGCGCGCGGCGGCTCGACCTCCCGCACCTCGGCCTCACCAGGCCCGGTGAGCACCAGGGCGCGCATCTAGCGGGGTCCGACGGTCTGCCGCTGGGTGCCGGGGGCCCCGATGCGCATGAGGTTCAAGGCGGTCTCTCTCCAGGTCTCGGCTGGCGACGGCGGTGCGACGGCCCGGCTCGCCCGGCGACCGACGCGGCGCGTCACGCCCGATGCCCGGTATGCGGTCGATTTCCGTTTCACCGATCTTATTTCCCATTATGAGAGGATGATGTCCCGCAGCAGCCAGTGGTACGCCGGCACCGACCGCAACGCCTACATCCATCGCGCCTGGATGCGGCGCGGGGTGCCGTCCGACGCCTTCGACGGCCGTCCGCACATCGCGATCGCGAACACCGCCTCCGACCTCACCCCCTGCAACATGCATCTCAACGAGGTCGCCGAGCAGGTCAAGCACGGCATCTGGGAGGCGGGCGGCGTCCCGCACAACCTGCCCGTCGTCTCGCTGGGCGAGACGAACGTGCGGCCGACCGCGATGCTCTGGCGCAACATGGCCGCGATGGCGGCGGAGGAGCTGCTGCGGGCCAACCCGATCGACGGCGTGGTGCTGCTGGGGGGCTGCGACAAGACGATCCCGGCGCTGCTCATGGCGGCCGCGTCGGTGGACCTGCCCGCCGTCGTGGTGCCGGGCGGGCCGATGCTGACCGGGACGTTCCGCGGCGCGCCGCTCGGGTGCGGGACCGACGTGTGGCGGCTGAGCGAGGAGGTCCGCGCGGGCACCCTCACCCAGGGCGACTTCCTGCGCTCGGAGTCGTCGATGATCCGCAGCAAGGGCCACTGCAACACGATGGGCACCGCCTCCACCATGGGCCTGCTGGCCGAGGTGCTCGGCATGACGCTGCCCGGCCTGGCCGGGACGCCCGCGCCCGACAGCCGGCTGCTCGAAGGCGCGCACGTGACCGGCCGGCTGATCGTGGACATGATCGCCGCCGGCCGCCGGCCGTCCAACGTGATGACGCGGGGCTCGTTCCTGAACGCGATCGTCGCGCTGGCCGCGCTCGGCGGCTCCACCAACGCCGTCGTGCACCTG
This sequence comes from Nonomuraea sp. NPDC004580, assembly GCF_040609855.1. Taxonomy (NCBI): domain Bacteria; kingdom Bacillati; phylum Actinomycetota; class Actinomycetes; order Streptosporangiales; family Streptosporangiaceae; genus Nonomuraea; species Nonomuraea sp. NPDC004580. The sequence goes on from NZ_JBEXLH010000075.1 coordinate 21,620, forward strand.
CTGGCCATCGCCGGGCGGCTCGGGGTGGAGCTGAGCCAGGACGACTTCGACCGTACGGGGGCGGGCGTGCCGCTCCTGGTGGACCTGCAGCCGGCCGGCCGTCACCTGATGGACGACCTGCACCGCGCGGGCGGCCTGCACGCCGTGCTGCACCAGGTGCGCGACCTGCTCGACCCCGAGGCGATCACCGTGACGGGGCGCCCCCTGGTGGACCACCTGGAGGACGTGACGATCCACGACCCCGAGGTGATCCGCACCAAGGAGCACCCGTTGCAGGAGGACGCGGGCATCGCCGTCCTGTACGGCGACCTGGCGCCCGACGGAGCCGTCATCAAGCCCGCCGCCGCCTCGCCCCACCTGCTCAAGCATCGTGGCCCGGCCGTGGTGTTCGACTCGATCGAGGACCTGCACGCCCGCCTGGACGACCCCGATCTCGATGTCACCGCCGACTCGGTGCTGATCCTGCGCGGCTGCGGCCCCAAGGGGTATCCCGGCATGCCGGAGGTGTCGAACCTGCCGCTGCCGCCCAAGCTGCTCGCCCAGGGCGTGCGGGACATGGTGCGCGTCTGCGACGGAAGGATGAGCGGCACCGCGTACGGGACGGTCGTGCTGCACGTGACCCCCGAGGCCGCGGCGGGCGGGCCGCTCGCCAAGGTGCGCACCGGCGACATGATCGTCCTGGACGTGCCGAACCGCCGCCTCGACGTCGAGCTCCCGCCCTGCGAGCTGGCCGCGCGGGAGCCGTCGGAGGCGATGACGCAGGCCCTCGCCCGCCCGGCGCGCGGCTGGCAGCGCCTCTACGTCGAGACCGTCCAGCAGGCGAACACGGGCGCCGACCTCGACTTCCTGGTCGGCGGCAGCGGCGCCGAGGTGGCCCGCGAGTCCCACTGACGCGGGCCGGGCCGGGGTCAGCCGTTGAGCGCCGGGCCGAGCCGGCGCCACTCCTCGCGCGGGAAGCCCTTGGGGTCGTCGATGAGGACCTGGACGCACACGTGGTCGGCCCCGGCGGCGCGGTGCTCGTCCACCCGGCGCCGGACCGCGTCCTCGTCGCCCCAGGCGATGAGCGCGTCGAACAGCCGGTCGCTGACCGTCTCCAGATCCTCCTGGGTGAAGCCGAGCCGCAGCAGGTTGTTGGCGTAGTTGGGCAGCGACAGGTAGCCGCGCAGCCAGTCGGCGCCGATCGCGCGCGCCTCGTCGCGGCCCGAGCACAGGATCGCGGTCTGCTCGGGCAGCACGAGCGGCCCCGCCCCGAGCGCCTCGCGGGCCTGCCGGGTGTGGTCGACGGTGACGAGGTACGGGTGCGCGCCCCGCGAGCGCTCTTTTGCCAGCGCCAGCATCTTGGGGCCGAGCGCGGCGAGCACCCGGTCGCCGGGGAGCACGGGCCGCTCGGCCGCGTCGAGCCCGTCGAGGAAGGCCGACATGGCGGCGAGCGGGCGGCGGTAGCGGCCCGGCTCGGTGGAGTCGATGAGCGGGGCGTGGCTCACCCCGATGCCGAGCAGGATCCGGTCGCCGTGGGCCGCGGTCAGCGACGCGTACGAGGCGGCGGTCTCCTCGGGGGTGTGCATCCACAGGTTCAGAATCCCCGTGGCGATCGTCGTCCGCCTGGTCGCCGACAGCAGCCGCTCGACCGCGTCGAACACCGGCCCACCGACGTCGGGGATCCACAAGGCGGTGTAGCCCAGTTCCTCCAGTTCTGCGGCGGCCTCCGCGGCCTCGCCCGGGTCTCCGTGTCTGAGTTGCGTGCTCCAGATGCCCACGCCGGCAAGATTCTTCACGTTCTTCGTGATACCACGCCGGTGCGCCGTGATCGCAGTGCGCCGCGCCACTTACCGGGCGGCCGCGACGGCGTACCGGGTGGTGGCCCAGGCCGCGTACAGCAGGGGCGAGACAAGCAGGAGCAGGCCGGCCACGGGCTTGACCAGGACGACCGCGACGGCGAGGCCGAGCACGACGAGGCTCGCCGCCGCGAGGTACCAGCGGCGGGCGATGAGGAACAGGCAGGGCAGCACCAGGCCGCGCAGCCGGACACCCGGCTCCCCGGCGAAGGTCAGCAGCGCGAACGCCACCGCCGCGACCAGCGCCGCCGCCGTGCAGAAGAACGGCACCAGGGCCGGGCCGAAGGAGGTGCCCGCCACGGCGACCGCGTCCACCGCGAGCACGGCCACGGCCGCCCCCGCCGCCGCCCACACGGCGAGGGCGCGCCGCCACCCGCGCCGGTAGCCGCCCCAGAAGGCGCGCAGCACGCCGGTGTCGCCCTCGCCGAGCGCCTCGAAGCAGCCGAACGCGCCCGCCAGCGCGGGCCCGCACAGCAGCGACAGCACCGCGAAGAACGGCCACGACGCCAGCGGGTCGCGCACGACGGCCAGCGCGAGCAGCAGCGGCGCGCAGGAGAGCGCCAGCAGCACGTTCGTCATGAGGCCGGCGTAGACGGTCGAGAACACCTTCTCGTACGTCTCCTGCCGGGCGGGCCGCAGCAGCCGCCGCGCGACGCCGCCCTCGGAGACGTTCCCCGGCGCGCTCATCCCTTGAGCCCGCTCGTCGCGATGCCGCGGATGAAGTACCGCTGGCCGAACAGGAAGATCACCAGGACGGGCAGCACCGACAGCACCGACCCCGTCATGATCATCGCGTACTCGGCCTCGTACTGGCCGACGAAGGAGCGCAGCCCGAGCTGCACCGTCCACAGCTCGTTGCTGGTCAGGTAGATGAACGGGCCCATGTAGTCGTTCCAGGTGTTGACGAACGTGAGCAGCGCGAGGCTGGCCAGCGCCGGTTTCGACAGGGGCAGCATGATGCGGCGGTAGATGCCGTACTCGCTGAGCCCGTCGATGCGGGCCGCCTCGCACAGGTCGTCGGGGATCGACATGTAGTACTGCCGCATGAGGAACACACCGAACGCGCCGAACGCCTGGAGCAGGATGATCGACCAGTAGGTGTCGGTCAGCTCGGCGCGCTGCATCATGATGTACTGCGGCACCATGTACGCCTGCCACGGCACCGCGATGGTCGCGATGTAGGCGAGGAACAACCCGTCCCTGCCGGGGAAGCGCACCTTGGAGAAGCCGTACGCGGCGAAGCTGCCGGTCAGCACCTGCAGCGCGGTGATCGTGACGGACAGGAAGGCCGAGTTGCCGAGGTAGGTGAGCAGCGGGATGCGGTCCCAGATCTCCACGAAGTTCGACCAGCGCAGCTCCTCGGGGATCCACTGGACGGGCACCGTGAAGACCTGGTTGTCGCGTTTCAGCGACGACGACACCATCCACGCGAACGGCACCAGCACCAGGGCGGCGATCACGATGAGGCCGGCGTAGGCGGGGACGGTGCGGAGCAGCCGCCGGCCCCGGCTGCTCCCTGCGGCCTTCGGCAGCGCGGTCATGTCACGCTCCTGCGCTCGTTGATGCGGAACTGGACGACGGTCACCGTGAGCACGATGAGGAACAGCACCAGCGCGATGGCCGAGGAGTAGCCGAACTGGCCCTCCCTGATGCCCTCGCGGTAGACGAGCTGGGCCAGCACGAGCGTGCTGCGACCAGGACCGCCGTCGGTCATCACCACGATCAGGTCGAGCACCTTGAAGCTCTGGATCGTCAGCATGACCAGGACGAAGAAGGTGGTGGGCCGCAGGCACGGCAGCGTGACGCTCCAGAACCGCTGCCACGCGCCGGCGCCGTCCACGGTGGCGGCCTCGTAGTACTCGCGCGGGATGGTCTGCAGGCCGGCGAGGTAGAGCACCATGTAGTAGCCCATGTCCCGCCACACGCTGGTGATGATGACGGCGGGCATCGCCCAGTCGGTGCCGGCCACCCAGCGGGGCGGCTCGCTGACGCCGAGCACCTCCAGGAACTGGTTGACCGGCCCTGAGGTGGGGTTGAACAGCATGTTCCACACGACCGCGACGGCGACCAGCGAGGTGACGTACGGGAAGAACGCGGCGGTGCGGAAGAACTGCACGCCGCGCAGCTTCCTGTTGAGCGCGAGGGCCAGCCCCAGGGCGACGGCGAGGGTCAGCGGGATGTGCCCGGCCGCGTAGAAGAGCGTGTTGCGCAGCGCGACGTGGAAGTTCTCATCGCGCAGCAGCCGCTCGAAGTTCTCCAGCCCCACCCACTCGGGGGTGCTGTAGGAATCCCAGTCGAGGAACGCCAGCGCGAACGCCGCCGTCATGGGCACGAGGGTGAACAGCGCGAAGCCGATGAAGTTCGGCAGGATGAAGCTCCAGCCGACGAGGATGTCGCGCCAGGCGCGCCGGCGGGGCGGTGCGGCCGGCAGCGGCCGCGTCGTTGCCTGTGTCGTTGCCTGTGTCATGGTGTCCTTCGGAACTCTCCGTGAGACGCCGGGAGCCCGGACGGCGGCCCGGGCCCGCGACCGCCCTAGTTGAGCACTTCGCTCTTGACGCGCTCGTTCATCGTGCGGATGCCGTCGGCCACCGACTTGTCGTTGACCATGATCAGCTCGTGCTCCTCGTTGAGGATCGTGTCGATGTCGGAGCTGTTCTCGCTGACCGGCATCTCCAGCGTCACCTTGTCGGGGACGAACGCCTTCTTCGACAGCTCGTCCTCCGGCATGCCCTTGAGCCCGAAGTACGCCTCGGTGATCTCGGGCGTCTGCAGCGCGGGCACCACGCCGACCTTCGTGATCGCCTCCGCCCCCGCCTTGCTCGCGGCGAACTCGACGAACTTCTTGGCCGCGTCGGCGTGCTCTGAGCGCTTGTTGACGGCGAACGCGGTCGGCGAGCCGAACGTGGTGACGCCGGTCGTGCCGGGACGCTGCGGCATGGGGGCGAGCCCCCACTCGACGTCGGTCGCGCCCTTCGCCTTGGCCTCCAGGATGCCGGAGATGTACCAGGTGCCCATGGGCATCAGCGCGGTCTTGCCGCTCTCGAACTGGGTGCGGTAGTCGGCCTGCTGGGACTTGGCGGTGCCGAAGTCGAGCACGGCGCCGGCGTCCTGGAGCCCCTTGGCCACGTTGTACTGGTCGGTGAAGAACGTGTAGTCGCCGCTGAGCTGGTCGCCGCCGGTCTGCGCGGCGGAGATGGCCTGCACGACCGAGCGCCAGGTGTGGTGGTAGGCGCCGTACACCTTGTCGCCGCCCTCACCCTGCGTCAGCTCCTTGGCGAGCTTGGTGTAGTCGTCCCAGGTCAGCGGGTCGGGCAGCTTGGCGCCCGCCTTGTCGAGCAGCGTCTTGTTGTAGTAGAGCAGCCAGAAGTCCTGCCGGTACGGCAGTGCGTAGTACTTCCCGCTGACGTCGAAGGCGTCGAGGCCGGCCAGCTTGCTCGTGTCGGCCGACCTGACCAGGTCGGTGAGCTCCAGCAACTGGTTGCGGCTGGAGTAGCGGGAGTAGTCGATGACGTTCTTCATCGTGATCACGTCGGTCTTGTCACCGCCCGCCAGCATGGTGGTGACCTTCTCCGGATAGTCGTCGGCGAGGATGTCGACCGGCTTGATGGTGATGTTCGGGTTGGCCTGCTGGAAGGCGTCGAAGAGCGCCTTGAACTCGGGCGTCTTGGCCAGGTTCCACACCGTGACGCTCAGCGTGATCTTGCCGTTGGGGTCGGCCGGCTCCGGGTCGCCCGAGCCGCAGGCCGCGAGGGCGAGCGAGAGCGCCCCTGCCAGGGCCAGGCCCTTGACCGCCTGCCGCCGCGCCCCGCCCTTGCCTGACGTGATCATTGATCCGGTCTCCTCTCCGTCGCTGGGGGGTTGGTCAGGCGCTGACGGCGAACTCGGCCGGCGTGACGGCCGTACGCAGCGGCAGGCCGGCCAGGTGGCGTTCGAGCTCGTCGAGAGCGCTGTCGCTCATGCGCCGGGTCTCGCTGCCCAGCGAGCCGGCGATGTGGGGGGTGATCATGACGTTGGGCAGCTCGTACAGCACCGACTCGGCCGGGAGGGGTTCGGGGTCGGTGACGTCGAGGATGGCGTCGAGCCGCCCTGCGGCGCACTCGCGCTCCAGCGCGGCGGTGTCGAGCACGGCGCCGCGCGCGGTGTTGATGACGGTGGCGCCGTCGGGCAGCGTGGCCAGCTCGGCCGCGCCGATGAGGTGCCGGGTGGCGGGCAGCGAAGGGACGTGCAGGGTGAGCACGTGGCTGCGGCGCAGCAGCTCGGGCAGCGCGACCAGGCGGCCGCCCGCCGCGCTCACCTCCTCCTCCGCCGCGTACGGGTCGGCGACCAGCACGTCCATCTCCAGGCCGCGCAGGCTCCGCACGACCCGGCGGCCCACCCGGGAGAAGCCGACGACGCCGACCGTGCGGCCCCTGTTGGTCAGCTCGCCGCGCCGGGCGGCGTAGGACCAGTCGTCGCGGTGCTCGCGCGCGTCCTGGGCGAGGAACGGGGCCTTCTTGCCGGCGAAGATGACGGCGGCGAGGGTGAACTCGGCGACCGGGATGGCGTTGGCGTCGGCGGCGCTGGTGACCACGATGCCGCGGCGCCACACCTCCTCGGTGACGAACGGGCGCACGGTGCCGGCGCAGTGGAAGACGGCGCGCAGGCGGGGCGCGTCGGCCAGCCGCTCCGTGGTCAGCGGCGGGCAGCCCCACGAGGTCAACAGCACCTCGCTCTCGCGCAGGCGGCGCCGCGCCGAGGAGGTGTCCAGGTCGTCGGTGCAGATCGGGTCTCCCAGCTCGGCCAGGCCGCGCAGCCGGTGCAGCTGCCGCTGCCCGAACTGCAGGCGGTACGTGGCCGGGTCCATGACCAGCAGGGCGTGGGGGCGCGTCATAGGGACGCGCCCGTGTGCCCGTTCGATCGGCCGGCGACGCGGGATCTGCTGTTCAACCTGATGCTCCTCGGGTGTGAAGGGTCTGCGGGGGTCTCGGCGCGTGGCGGCATGACGGCACGGCCAAGAGGAGGACGCCTGCGGTTCCGATCGGCATACGATCAGCTTTGTTCATCTGTGATCGGCTGGCGTTGCCTTGGAGTTAAGCGTGACCGCATCGAGCTCGTCAAGAGGCAATTCAACTGGTCCGATCAGCAACGCTCGTGTTAGATCACAACTGCTCAACAAACCGGCCGGATGCGCCGGTGACGGCTTGACGGGCCCAGGCGGCGCTGTAACCATCGCGTGAATCCATGGTTACGTAAACATCCCCCCGGCAGGAAGGGACTCGTGAATGGCGCCCCTGGACGACCCGCGGCTGTCACCGTTCACCGGGTGGACGCGCGCGCACTGGGCGGGTCTGGCCGACCGCCTGCTGCTGGCGGCCCGCCGCCACACCTCGCCAGGTCGCGCCCGCGTCTCCTTCCCCGGCAGGCCGGGCGGCTACGGCCCTGACGTGGACGCCCTGGAAGGCTTCGCGCGCACGTTCCTCGCAGCCGGGTTCCGCGTCGCGGGCGAGCGCGGCGCCGACCCGCTGAACCTCATGGAGTGGTACGCCGACGGCCTGGCCGCCGGGACGGACCCGCACGCGCCCGAGCGCTGGGTCCGGCTGGACGAGCACGACCAGGCCAAGGTCGAGGCCGCCTCGCTCGCGCTCGTCCTGCACCTGACCAGGCCCTGGCTGTGGGACCGGCTCAGCCCCCTCGTGCAGGAGCAGGTCGTCGACTACCTCACGCCGGCCATCGGCTCGTGGTACCCGCCGATCAACTGGGTGTGGTTCCAGATCGTCGTCGAGCAGTTCCTGGCCTCCGTCGGAGGGCCGTACTCGGCGGACGACATCGAGGCAGGCCTGGCGCTGACCGACGGCTTCGCCCGCCAGGACGGCTGGTACGCCGACGGCGACGAGCGCGCCTACGACCACTACGCCGGATGGGCGCTGCAGTTCTACCCGCTCATCTGGACCGAGATGGCCGCCGGCAGCCCGGACGCCGGGTCGCGCAGGCCCGTCTACCTGCGGCGGCTCGAACGGTATCTCCAGGACGCGGTGCACCTGGTCGGGGCCGACGGCTCGCCGCTCGTCCAGGGCCGCAGCCTCACCTACCGCTTCGCCGCCGCCGTGCCGTTCTGGCTGGGCGCCCGCTACGGGCTCGGCTCCCCCTCACCCGGGCTGCTGCGCCGGGCCGCCTCCGGCATCGCCCGCCACTTCGTCTCCCACGGCGCGCCGGGCGAGGACGGGCTGCTGACGCTGGGCTGGCACGGGCCGTGGCGGCCGATCGCGCAGTCGTACTCGGGGCCCGGGTCGCCTTACTGGGCGGCCAAGGGGCTCTTCGGCCTGACCCTGCCCGCCGACCACCCGGTGTGGACCGCCGTGGAGGAGCCGCTGCCGGTCGAGCGCGACGACTTCCAGCGCGTCGTCGCCGCTCCCGGCTGGCTGGTCGGCGGGACGCGGGCGGACGGCGTCGTCCGGGTCGTCAACCACGGCACCGACCACGCACGCCCGGGCTCGAACCTCACCGACTCCCCCCTCTACGCCCGCCTCGGCTACTCCACCGCCACCTCTCCCCTGCTCGCCGGCCCGCACGCGGGGCGGCCGCTCGACCAGTCGGTCACGCTGCTGTCCCAGACCGGCGAGCCGAGCCACAGGACCGGCTTCGACACGCTCGGCCTGGAACGGCTCCCCACCGGAACCGTCGCGGGAGCGTCCCGGTGGCGGGCGCACTGGGTGACCCCCGACGAGGACGCCCCCGACCACGGCTCAGGGCGCTCCGGCGAGGTGCGGCTCGGGCCGTGGCTGGAGGTGCTGTCGGTGGTGCGCGCCGCGTGGGAGGTGCGGCTGGTCCGCGTCCGGCCCTCTGAGGAGACGGGACGGCTGCGCGTCGGCGGCTGGCCGCTGCCGGCCGACGGGCCGGACCTGGATGCCGGCTCGGTCGTGAGCAACGGCAAGACCTGCTCAGGCGTGTGGAGCGCCGGGCTGGACGACGGCGGCGTCACCGCGGCCGACGACGCCTCGCCGCTCGGTCACTGGACGCTGGTGCCGTGGCGGGCGACGAGCGGCCCAGCGCGTACGGACGTCTGGTACGACGTCGCCATCCACCTCGGCACGGGCGAGCCCGCCGAACCGCCCGCCGTGTCATGGCACGGCCCGTCATGCCTCCTCACCTGGCCCGACGGCACGAGCGACGCCCTCGACCCCGCCCGCCTGCTGCGCCCCTGACCCCGCCCGCCCCCGAGGCGGGCGGGTCAGGACGACGAGTGGCGGACGATCAGCTGGGGCCCGACCACCACGCGGTGGGCGGGCCTGCCGGGGTCGTGGAGGCGTTCGAGCAGCAGGGCGAACGCGGCGCGCCCGATGTCGGTCTTCGGCGGCCTGATCGCGGTGAGCGGCGGGTCGCACAGCTCGGCCACCTCGTCGTCGTACGTCACCACCGCCAGGTCGTCGGGCACCCTGATGCCGCGGTCCTGGCAGCGCTCGACCAGCGAGATGGCCTCGGGGTCGGAGTGCACGAGCAGCGCCCTGGTGCCCGAGGCCAGGCAGGCGTCGAGCACGTCGTCCAGCGCCCGCGCCCAGCCGGGGTCGCGGCGGTCCACCGTACGGGCCTGGGGCGTGCCCTCTGTCTCCAGCCCCAGCTCCTCGCAGGCCAGCCGCCACCCGGCGCGCACGTGCGGCGCCGTGGGGCTGGTGATCGTGGTGATCAGCCCGACCCTGCGGTGGCCGAACGCGGCGAGGTGGCGCACGGCCATCGCCGCCCCGAGCGCGTGGTCACTGACCACGGACTCCATGGCCTCCCGGTAGGGCCCGACGGCGGCGGCCCGCTCGATCAGCACGACCGGCACGCCCGCCGTCTGCAGCCAGCGGACCAGCTCCTCACCCTCGTCGCTCTCGGTGGTGGGCGCGACCAGCAGGCCGTCCACGCCGACGGAGTCGATGAGCGAGGCGAGCTGCCGCCGCTCGTCGGCCACCTGGTACGTGGCCCCGCGCAGCACCACCCGCACCCCCGCCGCCGCTGCCGCCTCGCGGACGCCGCGGATCACGTCGGGGTAGTAGTAGTCGAGCGAGGGGACGACCATGCCCACCGTGAGCGATGCCGCAGCCTGGCCGGGGGCCTCCGCCGGCTCGCGGGCGGGCGCCGGCTCGGGCGGCTCGGTGAGCGTGGCCCCGCCGCGCACCCGGCGGATGACGCCCTCCTCGGCCAGCAGCGTGATGTCACGCCTGATGGTGATCGCCGAGACGGCCAGCTCGGTGGCCAGGTCGTGGACGCGCATGATGCCGCGCCGCAGCAGCAGCTCCACCAGCCGGTTGCGGCGCTCGTCGGGCAGCCGGCCCGCCGCGTCGGCCGCCGCCTGGTCCTCAGCCGGTGATGCGTCTGTGGCCACGTTGGTCATACTCCTCCTCGCCGACGGCCATAGTACCGATCGAAACTGATCGAAGGTGAGTTAACAAGCCGGAGACCTGATTCGTTCCGGCCTCACCAGGCAAGATCGCGCTCGTCCACCCTGTGGTTATGGCGTACGGGCAGGGGTAGGCGGCCCGGAAGTGACGTCATGTGAAGGGGGGACCCATGACCTCTGGTGATTACTGGCACTACGGCTATGGCCCCATGGACGAATTGCTGGCCAGGTTCTTCGGGTTCGGGCCGCCGCCGTACAACCGGCGGGTCGATCTCGAACGGCTGCTCAGCGAGGACGCCATCGAGCTGCTCCGCACCGCCGCCCAGAAGGCGGCCTCGTGGGGAGCCGGCTACCTCGACACCGAGCACCTGCTGTGGGCCGCCACCCAGGTGGAGTCGACCCGGGCGATGCTGGAGCAGGCGGGGGCCGATCCGGCGGCGCTGGCCACGGAGGTGGAGCAGTCGGTGGAGCAGCGGGAGCCGCGCGAAGGCCCGGTACGCCTGGCGCCCGCCGCCAAGCGAGCCCTGCTGGACGCGCGGCAGGTGGCCAGGGCCACGGCCGCGTCGTACATCGGGGCGCGGCACCTGGTGCTCGCCTTGTCGGCGAACCCGCTGTCGGCCGCCGGGCGGCTGCTGCGCCACGCCAGGCTCACCCCGGAGTCGTTCGTGCAGGACAACAGGGGCGCCGCCGAGCCGATGCCGCACCAGCCGCCGCAGCCGAGCAGCACCCCGACGCTCGACCAGTTCGGCAGAGACCTGACGGCCACCGCCGACGAGGGCGGCATCGACCCCGTGATCGGCAGGGACGACGAGATCACGCAGGCGGTGGAGGTGCTGTCGCGGCGTACCAAGAACAACCCGGCGCTGCTCGGCGAGCCCGGCGTGGGCAAGACGGCGATCGTGGAGGGGCTCGCGCAGCGCATCGTCAGCGGCGAGGTGCCCGACACACTGCGCGGCAAGCGGGTCGTCCAGCTCGACATGGCCGGCCTGGTCGCCGGGACGAAGTACCGCGGCGAGTTCGAGGAGCGGCTGAGCAAGCTGATGGAGGAGATCCGCGCCCACAGCGAAGAGCTGATCATCTTCATCGACGAGCTGCACACCATCGTCGGCGCCGGCGGCGCGGAGGGCGCGATCGACGCCTCCAACATGCTCAAGCCCGCGCTCGCCCGCGGCGAGCTGCACGTCATCGGCGCGACCACGCTGGACGAGTACCGCAGGTACATGGAGAAGGACGCCGCGCTCGAACGCCGCTTCCAGCCCATCCTGGTGCCCGAGCCGACCGTCGAGGACACCATCGAGATCATGCGCGGCCTGCGCGACCGGTACGAGGCCCACCACCAGGTCAAGTTCACCGACGACGCGCTGGTGGCCGCGGTCGAGCTGTCCGACCGCTACATCTCCGACCGGTTCCTGCCCGACAAGGCCATCGACCTCATGGACCAGGCGGGCGCCAGGGTCGCGCTGCACACCAGGACCACCCCCGCCGGCACCCGCGAGATGGAGGAGGACCTGGAGCACCGGCAGCGCGAGAAGGACCAGGCCGTCGAACGCGAGGACTACGACCGCGCCCGCGAGCTGCGCGACGAGATCGCCGCGCTCAAGACCCGCATCGAGGAGACCAGGAGCAGCCGGCGCGGCTTCGCCGAGGTCACTCCCGACGACATCGCCGAGGTCGTCTCCCGCGCCACCGGCATCCCCGTCTCCCAGCTCACCCAGGAGGAGCGCGAACGGCTGCTCGGCCTCGAAGAGCACCTGCACCGGCGGGTGATCGGCCAGGACGAGGCGGTGGCGGCGGTGTCGGAGGCCGTACGCCGCTCCCGCGCCGGGATGAACGACCCCAACCGGCCGATCGGCTCGTTCCTCTTCCTCGGGCCCACCGGGGTCGGCAAGACCGAGCTGGCACGGGCGCTGGCCGAGTCGCTCTTCGGCGAGCAGGATCGGATGATCCGGCTGGACATGAGCGAGTTCCAGGAACGGCACACCGTCTCCAGGCTCGTCGGGGCGCCCCCCGGTTACGTCGGCTACGAGGAGGCGGGGCAGCTCACCGAGCAGGTGCGGCGCAGGCCGTACTCGGTGATCCTGCTCGACGAGATCGAGAAGGCCCACCCCGACGTGTTCAACCTGCTGCTCCAGGTGATGGACGACGGGCGGCTTACCGACGCGCAGGGGCGCACGGTCGACTTCAGGAACAGCGTGCTGATCATGACCTCGAACATCGGCGCGGACATCATCATGGCCCATCCTGGCGAGGGGGCCCGGGGGTTGCGCGGGCAGCTCATGCGGCTGCTCCAGCAGCGGTTCCGTCCCGAGTTCCTGAACCGGGTCGACGAGATCATCATGTTCCGCGGCCTGGAGGCCGAGCAGCTGCGCGAGATCACCTCACTGCTGCTGGACGAGACCAGTCGGCGGCTGCACGCCCAGGGGGTCGAGCTGGAGATGGAGCCGGGAGCGGTGGACTGGCTGGCCCACGAAGGCTACCAACCGGCCTTCGGCGCCCGGCCGCTGCGCCGCATGATCCAGCGCACGCTGGACAACACGTTCTCCCGGCTCCTGCTCAACGGCACCCTCCACGAGGGCCAGCGCGCCCACGTCGGCGTCAGGGACGACGACCTCACCATCACCGTCCTGGACCCCGGCGCCGAACTCGGCCCGGAGATCCGCCCGAACGCCGTCGCCAAACCGGCCCCCCGAGTGCAGCAGGAACAGCGCGAGGAGAACATCGGCCACTACCTCTGACCGAAATGCCGAAGCTGAGCACCTCCGCCAGCCTTGCCCCCGGTCTCCTCGCCCTCGCGCGAACGAGGCGGGACCAAGCTTGGCAGGGCCGTCGCGGGGCTCAGGACGCTGCGACTCATGAAGGCGCGAGCCAGAGTCCTGGGTCGGTGGGGAGGCGCCGCCTTCGGGGCCGCCTGGGCGGGGGCGGAGATACGGGCATGCCTTTTCGCATTTCCTGGGCTATGGTCGGCCGTATGACGGGACCAGGGCTGACCCCACGGGGGTTCATCGCGCCGCGTGGCGGTGTGATGGGCCTGGTCCTGCTGTCCCTGCTCGTGGCCACCACCTTCTCCGTCGCCTGGTACGGCGGCGGCCAGGTGGGCCTGTCCGGCGGGTCCGCGGGGCAGGTGTGGCTCGCCGGCGCGTACAAGGACAAGCTGTCGAGCCTGCCACCGCAGGCGGGCAACGCCCGTGAGCACCACACGCCGTCGCTGTGGCCGCCCCTGCGCGGCACCCGCAACGGCGAGGCCGCCCACCTGGCACTCCTGCCGTCGCCGACCGCCGACGGCCCCGCGATCCGCGACCCGCAGCAGTTCGGCCACCGCACCGCGGGCTCCCGCAGCCCGCCACCGGCCTGACCCCTCCCCACCTCGCGACCCGCGGCCTCGCTGCCGGGAGCCGGACGTATGCGAGCATGCGCCCGCACACGTCTCCGCCCCGGCACACGCACACGCACACGCACACGCACCGACCGTGAACGGCAGCGTCCACCCACCAGTTGAGCGCCGGCACGCTGATCGCGTCTGCGCGTCAGCACGCCAATCGTCTGTGCACGCGTCAGCACGCCGGCTGCGCCGGTGCGTCTCCGTGCACGCCAACCGCACTGACACGTGACGCGCGTCGGCCGGGCTGGCGCGTGACGCACGACGGCTGAGCTGGCATGTGACGCGGGCGAGTCACGTCGGTGTGCGGCTGCGTGGTCGTCGTGGCGCACGGGCGCACGCCTGGGCGCCGGGGCAAGCGTCCGCACGCCCGGTCAACGGGACGCGTATGCGCGCGCTTGACCGTCTGGCGAGCGTCCGCATGCCCATGGCCGCCTGGCAGGTGTCCGCGCACCGGGCTGCTCGGGTGCTGTGCGCCGTCGGTCGTCCCATGGGTGCGGCCGGATGTTCCACCGCCCTCCGGGGCCTGGGCGTCCGGCACCTACGCCCGCATGCAGCGGCCTCGATCGGGACGGCTGAGGTGCCCGGCGCACTTCAGTGCCCTCGTGCCCCGCACGGCGCTGGGCGGCGTGGGGGGGGGGGAGGGTTCGGCGGTCGAGTTCGTGGGGTGGTGGTTGTGCCGTCCCAGTCGCTTCGTCTACAGCAAGGAGCCATCTGTCATGGCCGTGATCAGGTCATTGCATGTCCGCCGTCGTCCGAGGGGGGCGGTATGAGTCTCGGGCGGGGGTTCGTGGCGCTGGATCTCGGGACGGCGCGTACGCGGACGTCGCGCGGGTCCGCGATCGCCGACCGTTCATCGGACGTGTCCGGCGTCGCACCCGAGGACTCCGCCGTACCGATACGCCCGATACGTCATGGGATGGTGGCTGACCCGGCAGCGTGTCTCCGGCTGGTACGCCAGGCGCTTCACGACGCCAGACCTCCTGACGAGCCCCTTGAACAGGTGCTCGTCGGTGTGCCGCTGGCGGCGACCCAGAGTGACCGCCGTGCCGTGCACACCGCGGTGGTCGAGGCCGTCACCGGGCGTCCCGTCACGCGGGGTTCTGTTACGCGGGGTTCTGCTACGCGGGTGCCTGCCGCAGCCGGCAACGGGGCCGGCCGGGTCTCCGGGGCTTCTCCCGGCGAGTTGCCCGGCGGCCTCTCCGGCGACGGCCTGGTCGACGGCGCCCAAGGCGAAGGCCCGGCCGGTGGCGCCCAAGGCGAAGGCCCGGCCGGTGGCGCCCAAGGCGACGGCCTGGCCTCTGGCGCCCGAGGCGGTGGGTGTGGGGTGTGGCTGGTGGATGAGCCGGTGGCCGCTGCTGTCGGGGCGGGGCTGGATGTGGTGGGGGCGGAGCCGTTCCTGCTGCTCGACGTGGGGGCGGGGATCGTGGAGGCGGTCGCGGTGCGTGAGGGCGCCGTGTTCGACGCCGCCGCGCTCCAGCTCGGCGCCACCACCAGCGCGGGCCTGCTGCCGTACGCGCTGGACGGGGTCGTGGAGATGACCGCCGCCCTCGTGCGGCGGCTGCCCGGCGACGTACGCCCGTCCGTGCCGGCCTTGACCGTCACCGGAGGCGGCGCCCGGCAGCGGCGGCTCCTGCACCGCCTGCAAACGGCGCTGCGCATGCCGGTCAACACCGTGCCCGAGCCCGAGTACGCGACCGTCCGCGGCCTGTCCCGCATGGGCCGCCACCCGGAGCTGGCCTCCCGCGTCAGCCGGCAAGGCCGATGAAGAGGGCCGGCGTCCCCGGCCACCCAGCCGGTGAAGCGGGCCGGGGTTGCCCTGGCAGGCAGGAAGGCTTCCGCGGCACTACCTGTCGCGGTTCTCGTTCCACGTACTCCCAGAAAGGGGATCACGTCATGATCGACTCTCACCTCAGCACCGTGCAGTTCCAGGAACTGCGTGAGGAGCTGCAGCAGCAGCTCGAGCGCCGGAGCCGACACCTGCTCGGCCTGCGGGCCGAGGCCAGCGACGGCACCGGGGCGGACGCCCAGTACCAGGAGCTGCTGGTGGACCTGGCCGCGGCCGACCGCGCGATCGCCGAGCTGACGCAGGCGCTGGATCGCGTGGCGGAGGGCACGTACGGCCGCTGCTCGGAGTGCGAGGCGGGCATCCCGTTCGAGCGGCTGAAGATCCGGCCGCTGGCGCGGTTCTGCATCACCTGCCAGCGCCGGTACGAAGCCGCCTAGAACGGGCAGGTTGCGTGGGGGGGGGGGGCGCGCCCCCCCCCCAAACCCTAACCCACGCACAAACCAGGGGAGTAGGGACCCCACCGGGCAAGAGAGTGGGGGGGGGGGCGGT
>NZ_JBEXLH010000075.1:37534-38344 GCF_040609855.1 Nonomuraea sp. NPDC004580
CGCGGTTACTACGCCGCCTACACGGGGCTGTTGGGGGGGGGGCCCGGCGCGCCCCCCCACGCAACCCGGACACGGAGGACAAACCGTGGTCAGACTGGACCGCCTGGTCAACGTGCTGGGCGGGTACGGCGTGCGCCTGGCCGGACGGACGGACGCGCGCACGGCGCAGCTGCGCAGCGTCGCGATGCCCGACCCGACCGACGAGCGGGTGACGGGCGACGTGCTGCTGGCGGTGGGCGCGGCCTCGGTGACGGAGGCGATCGCGTGGGCGAGCGCGGCCCGCGCGACGGCGGTGCTGGTGCGCGCGGGCGAGGCGGCGGCGCGCGAGGTGCCGCAGGACGCCGGGGTCGCGGTGCTGCTGATCGACCCCGCCGTGTCGTGGAGCCAGCTCACCGGGGTCGTGTACGGGCTGGTGCTGGAAGGCAGGGAGACCGAGTCGGGGCGGGGCCCGACGGACCTGTTCGCGCTGGCCGACAGCCTCGCGGACGTGGTCGGGGCGGCGGTGACGATCGAGGACCGGCTGTCGCGGGTGCTGGCGTACTCGCGCTCGCAGCAGGCGGGAGACCCGGCGCGGCTGGAGACGATCCTGGCCAGGCAGGTGCCTGAGCGGTTGCGCGAGCTGTTCGAGCAACGAGGGGTGCTGTCGCGCCTGGCCGCGTCGGACGGGCCGATCTTCGTGGAGCCCGACCCGGCGTACGGGCTGACGGGGCGGATGGCGGTGGCGGCGCGGGCCGGCCGCGAGGTCCTGGGCACGGTGTGGGCGACCTGCGACAGGCCGCTGACCGGGCGGCGGCTCACCGCGCTGGCCGA
>NZ_JBEXLH010000076.1:0-35868 GCF_040609855.1 Nonomuraea sp. NPDC004580
TCAGACCGACAGATCCCGTTGAAGACCCGAGGTCAGTCAGAGGGTGGGTCAGGACTGGCGGGAGGTGCTCACCTACATCATCTCTGTCAGCGGGTGATCCAGGAGGCGCCGGCTGGGACGTCGCGGGCTTCGGCGCGGGCCTCTTCCAGCAGGTCCAGGAAGGCCGCGGTGGCGGGTGGCAGGGTGCGGCGGGCGCGGAACACGACGTCGAGCCGGCGTTCGACCACGGGGGCGACCAGTTCCC
Source organism: Nonomuraea sp. NPDC004580 (assembly GCF_040609855.1). Lineage (NCBI taxonomy): Bacteria > Bacillati > Actinomycetota > Actinomycetes > Streptosporangiales > Streptosporangiaceae > Nonomuraea > Nonomuraea sp. NPDC004580. The sequence continues at coordinate 245 of NZ_JBEXLH010000076.1, forward strand.
TGTGCACCACGCGGCCGGGGCCGAGCAGGGGCAGGACCAGAGCAGGCATGGCCGACACGCCGAGCCCGGCCGCGACCAGGCCGCCCACCGTGGCCACGTTGCTCGCCTCCGCCGCCGGTACGGCCCCCGCGCCCGCCCCGGCCTGCGCGAACGCCGCGTCCGTGAGCCGCCGCACGCTGGACTCAGGACCGACCGCCAGGAACGGCGCGGCGGCCAGGTCCTCCCAGGTCAGCTCATCTCGTTCGGCCAGCGGATGCCCCTCGGGCAGGACGGCGCGGAAGCGGTCGCGGAGCAACGGCCGGTGTTCGAGCCGGTCGGAGGCGGCCCCCACGGTGGTCACGGCGAAGTCGGCGTCGCCGGAGAGCACCCGACCCAGCACGGCCCGCTCAAGCCCGTCCATGATCCGTACGCTCACCTCGGGCCGCTCCCGCCGGAACGCCGAAATCAGCCCAGGCAGCAGCACCGCGGCGACGGACGGCAGCGTGGCCATCGCCACCACCCCCGACTCACCGAGCAGGTAGCGCCGCAGCTCCTTCATGCCCGACCGATGGGCGTCCACGATCTGCTCGGCCACCCGCAACGTCTCCACTCCGGCGGCCGTGAGCTGCACGTTCCTGGTGTCGCGCACCAGCAGCCGCACGCCCAGCACGCGTTCGAGGTCCGCGACGGCCCGGCTCAGCGTGGACTGCGAGACGCGCAGGTCCGCCGCGGCGGCCGTGAACCCGGCGGATCGGGCGACGGCGACGTACGCGGCGAGCTGCCGCAGGCTGGCATCCACGGCGTAACTCTTGCGCATGCCGCATGGATAAATCCAGTTTTGATGGTGGACGTGAAACGCCGGCGCTCGGACACTTTCCCCTAACCTCCCGGAAAGGACCCCGATGATCGCGCTCCTGGGTTTTCTCACCATCGGCCTGTTCTTGGTGCTCACCATGACCAAGCGCATCTCGGTCCTCACCGCCCTGGTCCTCGTGCCGGTGGCGGCGGCGCTGATCGGCGGGTTCGCGTCCGACCTGGGTCCTATGATCCTCGACGGGCTCGGCAAGGTGGCGCCGACCGGCATCATGATCGCCTTCGCGGTCCTGTACTTCAGCCTGATGATCGACACCGGCCTGTTCGACCCGCTGATCCGCGGCATCCTGCGCCTGGCCAAGGACGACCCGCTGCGCATCGCGGTCGGCACCGCCGTCATCACGATGTGCGTGGCGCTCGACGGCGACGGCGCCTCCACCTTCCTCATCACCGTCTCGGCGCTGCTGCCCGTCTACCGGCGGCTCGGCATGAGCCCGCTGGTGCTCACCGGCGTCGTCTGCCTGGGCGCGGGCGTCATGAACATGGTCCCGTGGGGCGGCCCGACCGCCCGCGCCATGGCCGTGCTGAAGCTGGACAGCTCGGAGGTGTTCACGCCCGTCCTGCCCGCGATGGTGGCCGGCATCGCGTGGGTGCTGGTGGCGTCGTCCCTGATCGGGCTGCGCGAACGCCGCCGCCTCGGCACGGTCACCCTGCCCGCCGAGCCCGCCGAGCCCGCTGGGCTGTCCGCTGGGCCGTCCGCTGGGCCGCGGCTTGCGGGGGACGGGCCCGGCACCGCGCTCGCGCCCGCCGGCAAGGGATTGACCGCCTTCAACCTGGTGCTGACTCTCGCTCTGCTGGCCTGCCTGGTGCTGCAGGTGATGCCGCTGCCGGTGCTGTTCGTGCTGGGCTTCACCATCGCGGCCGCAGTCAACCTGCCCACCTGGGAGAAGCAGCAGGACCTGCTCGAACGGCACGGCAAGAGCGTCGTCCTGGTCACCACCATGATCTTCGCCGCGGGCGTGTTCACCGGCGTGCTGACCGGCACGAAGATGATCGACGAGATGGCGGCGGCGTTCGTCGGCGTCATCCCCGAGTCGTTCGGCGGCCACCTGCCGGTGCTGGTGGCGCTCACCGGCATGCCGCTCAGCCTCGTCTTCACCCCCGACGCGTACTACTTCGGCGTGCTGCCCGTCCTCGCGCAGACGGCGGGCGGCTTCGGCATCGACTCCGCCGAGATCGCCAGGGCCGCCATCCTCGGCCAGATGACGACCGGCTTCCCGCTCAGCCCGCTCACCGCCGCCACGTTCATCCTCGTCGGCATGAGCGGCGTGCAGCTCGGCCAGCACCAGCGCTTCATCTTCGGCTGGGCGTTCGCGACCACGGCCGTCATGACCGTGGTCGCACTCGCGACCACCGCCATCTCACTGTGAGGAACCCTCCCGCCGGGCCTTCGGCGCGAGGAGTGGGTCCGTGCCGCCCGGCGACCTCGGCCAGGCGGGACAGGGCCGCGAACCGGTCGCCGATCCCCTCACCTCGCGGGGGCCTTCCCGTAGCAGGCCGCCACCGTGGCGAACGCGGCCTTGGGGTCCCAGGGCAGGCCGGGGTACGTGCCGCCGTCGCGGTCCTCGTACACCTTGACCACGCCGAGGCTGGCCAGGTCGAGGTCGTCGCGGGGGTCGCCGCCGGGGCGGTGCGGCAGGTCGGGGAGGGCGAAGGTGTGGACGAAGGCGGCGTCCACACCCTCGGCCTCGAAGATCTCCAGCAGCTCCCGCAGGTACGCGGCCTGCCCGGCCTCGTCGCGCGCGTACTCACCGTCGAGGCGCACGGGTGAGCCGGTGGCCTGGTCGTACTCGATGATCTCCATGCTGCGGGGCGCCACGTCGGGGGCGCCGCGCCAGGTCCCCGTGCCGAACCCGGTGATCGCCACCGGCCTGCCCTGGGCGACGAGGGAGCGCACGCCGTCCTGGAACCGGTCGGCGACCTCGGCCGAGCGGATCAGCTCGATCGTCATGATGTCGAAGAGCGACCAGTCCACGGGCTCGAACGGGATCGCCGCGTACGTGACCTTGCCGCCGAACCGCGCGCGCACCACGGTCGCGGCCTCGGCCAGGAACGCGGCCACTCGCCGGCCCGCCTCCGCGACCAGCTCGCGCCGGTTCATCAGGGCGCCGAGCCGCTCCTGGAGCGTGTCGCCGGGCAGGAAGCCGTGGTCCATCAGGGTCAGCTCGCACCCCGCCACGAACACGACCTCCGCGCCACCCCGCCTGACCCGCTCCGCCCGCTCGGCGCAGTCGGCGAACAGCGCCAGCATCTCCTCGGGCGCCAGCTCCAGCGGGTACGGCGTGAACCACACCTCAAGACCCAGCTCGGCGGCCAGGCCGGCGGCGACCTCCAGCCGCTCGGGATCGCCGCCGACGAGCTGGACGGCGGTGCAGTGCAGGTCGTCCCGGATGATCGTCAGCTCGCGCCGGACCACGGCGGGGTCGAAGGGGCCTGATGCGCGGGTCCCGCCGGTGACGAAGCCGGTGTCGTAACTGATGCCCTTGGCTCGCATGGGCTCGTCCTTTCGCTTGAGAGGCCCTCAGCGTAGGAGCAAATATTGCGTGCACGCAAGTTTGCGTGAGCGCAACTTCTCTGCCACAGTGAGGGGCATGGCGGGGTTGCGGGAGCAGAAGAAGCAGGCCACCCGGCAGGCGCTGCGCGAGGCGGCGCTGCGTCTGGCGCTCGAACGCGGGCTCGACAACGTGCGCGTGGACGACATCGCCGAGGCCGCCGGCGTCTCGCCGAGGACGTACAACAACTACTTCGCCAGCCGCGAGCAGGCGCTCGTCGCCGCCGTCACCGCCGAGCGGGAGACCCGCGTGGCGCAGGCGGTCGCGGCCAGGCCGCCGTCCGTCCGCCTGGCCGAGGCCGTCATCGACGCGATCGTGGAGCAGTACACCGACCCGGGCGAGCACCACGCCGCCGCGCTGCTGATGATCACCACCCGGCCCGCACTCAGGGAGGCGTTCGTGGCGGCTCCTGCCTCGATGGAGCTCCCCCTGGCCGAGGCGATCGCCCCCCGTGTGGCCGGCGAGGACACCGCCAGGGTCCTGGCGGCCGCCGTGGCCGCCGCCGTCCGGGTCGCTCTCGACCGCTGGATGGGCGTCACGTCGGCGGGCGGTCTCGTCATGCCGTCCGGCTCGCTCCCCGATCGGCTCCGCGCCGCCCTCGAGCCCCTCGTCCCGGCCCTGGACGAGGCCGAACGCCGCCGGCGCGATAGGTGACCTCGATCGCAGCGAGCCGCTCACCGTGTCCTATAAGACGTAGTTAGGGGCTCTTGACACGGGATGTCATTGGGAAAGAGACTCTCCGCTAACCGTTTGGCGCGTCGGGTTGACGTGCAGAGAGGGTAGACGCGGCCCAGCGCCGATCAGCCGGTGACGGCGTAGGAGAGACCATGGCCACCCCCACCAGGCCGGCGACGACCGGCACCGCCAAGCGACCGCGCGACGACACGCGATTGGCGCTCCTGTTCATCCTCCCGGCGCTCATCGGCTTCCTGGTCTTCCTGCTCTGGCCCACCCTGCGCGGCATCTACCTGAGCTTCACCAAGTTCAACCTGCTCACGCCCTCCCGGTGGACCGGGCTGGACAACTACGTGCGCATGGTCGAGGACCCGGTGTTCTGGAACGCGCTGGGCGTGACCGTCTACTACGTGGTCGTCAACATCGGCATCCAGACGGTGCTCGCACTGATCATCGCGGTGCTGATGCAGCGGCTGACCCGCAAGACGTGGCTGCGGGGGCTGGTGCTGACGCCCTATCTCGTCTCGAACGTGGTCGCGGCGCTGATCTTCCTGTGGATCCTCGACTACCAGCTCGGCATCGGCAACAAGGTGCTGGAGCTGCTCGGGCTCGACAGGATCGCGTTCCTCGCCGACTCCGCCTGGGTGATCCCGACCGTCGCGCTCATCAACGTCTGGCGGCACGTCGGCTACACCGCCCTGCTGATCTTCGCCGGCCTGCAGACCATCCCCCCGACCCTGTACGAGGCCGGCCGCATGGACGGCGCCTCCGAGCTGCGCATGTTCAGGAGCATCACGCTGCCGCTGCTGCGGCCCGTCACCGCCGTCGTGCTGATCATCAGCGTGGTCGGCTCGTTCCAGGTGTTCGACACCATCGCGATCGCGACCAGGGGCGGCCCGGTCAACTCATCGAAGGTGCTGCAGTACTACATCTACGAGGCCGCGTTCAGCCGCTTCCAGTTCGGCTACGCCTCGGCGATGTCCGTGGCGCTGCTGATCGTCCTGATGATCATCACGTTCCTGCAATACCGGCTCACCCGGGCCGGCAGCTCCGACCTGGCCTAGGGAGAGTGTGACATGGCGACCGTCGTGGCCCCCGCCCCGAGCGACGCCCCCGCCGCCGGCCAGGAGCCGCCGCGCAAACCCCGGCCGGGCATCGGCCGGATCATCGCCTGGACGTTCATGGTCCTGGTGATCATCGGCAGCCTGTTCCCGTTCTACTGGGTGCTGCGCACCGCGCTGTCCGACAACAACGCGCTCTACGCGGGCGGCGACAGCCTGCTGCCCGTGCGCTTCTCGTGGGGCGGCTTCGAGCGCGTCTTCGGCCTGCAGACCGGGCAGGAGGCCATCGACGCGGGCGGATCAGGACAGCCCATCGCGTTCTGGCGCTACCTGCTCAACTCGGTGCTGGTCGCGAGCATGGTCACGGCCGGGCAGGTGTTCTTCTCCTCGATGGCCGCCTACGCCTTCGCCCGGCTGCGCTGGCGCTATCGCGAGCAGGTCTTCGCGGTCTTCCTGGCCGGCCTGATGGTCCCGGCGATCTTCACGCTGCTGCCGAACTTCGTGCTCATCAAGGAACTCGGCCTCATCGACACCGTGCTCGGCATCGCGCTGCCGACGATGCTCATGACCCCGTTCGCGGTGTTCTTCCTGCGGCAGTTCTTCCTCGGCATCTCCCGCGAGGTGGAGGAGGCCGCGCTGGTGGAGGGCGCGTCGAAGACGCGCATCTTCTTCCGGCTCATCCTGCCGATCTCGGCCGCGCCCATCTCGACGCTGTCGATCCTCACCTACATCACCTCCTGGAACGAGTACTTCTGGCCGCTCATGGTCAGCTACACCGACAAGTCGCGCGTGCTCACCGTGGCGCTCGGCGTGTTCAAGTCGCAGAAGCCACAGGCCGGCCCCGACTGGGCGGGCCTGATGGCGGCCACGCTGGTGGCGGCGCTGCCGATGTTGCTGCTCTTCTTCGTCTTCGCCCGCCGCATCGTCAACTCCATCGGCTTCAGCGGGATCAAGTGATGCTCAGAAGAATCCTCCTGTCCGCGCTTCTGCTGTCCACCACCGCCTGCGGCGCGGGCGGCACCGGCGGCGCCAACGGCGCCATCGAGTACTGGCTGTGGGACTCCGCGCAGCAGCCCGGCTACCAGAAGTGCGCCGACGCCTTCGAGAAGCAGAACCCCGGCCTGCGCATCAACATCTCCCAGTACGGCTGGGACGACTACTGGTCCAAGCTGACCGCCAGCTTCATCGCCGACACCGCCCCCGACGTCTTCACCGACCACCTGACCAAGTTCCCCCAGTTCGTGGATCTGCAGGTGCTGCGCCCGCTGGACGACCTCGGCCCGACCAGCGACATCAAGGACTCCGACTACCAGGCCGGGCTGGCCGAGCTGTGGAAGGGCAAGGACGGCAAGCGCTACGGCGCCCCGAAGGACTGGGACACCATCGCGATGTTCTACAACGCCACCGCGCTCAAGGAGGCCGGCATCTCCCCGGAGACGCTCGGCGAGCTGACCTGGAACCCGCGCGACGGCGGCACGTTCGAGAAGACGATCGCGCACCTGACCATCGACCAGAACGGCGTGCGCGGCGACGAGCCAGGCTTCGACAGGACCAAGGTCAAGACGTACGGGCTCGCGGCCAACGGCGCCGGCGGCGACAACTGGGGCCAGACGCAGTGGTCGGCCTTCACCGGCAGCGCCGGCTGGCAGCCCACCGACAGGAACCCCTGGGGCACCCGCTTCAAGCTCGACGACCCGGTGCTGCAGGAAACCCTCGACTGGTACTTCGGGCTGGTGAAGAAGGGGTACATGGCGAGCTACGCGGCGATCGGCGGCAGCAACGCGATCACCGCCGACAAGCAGATCCAGTCGGGCATCGCCGCGATGGGCTTCGACGGCTCGTGGACGATCTCGTCGTTCACCAAGCTCACCGACGCCGACGGCAAGAAGCTGGCCATCGGCGTCGCGCCCAACCCGATCGGGCCGTCGGGGAAGCGGGCCTCGATGTTCAACGGGCTCGCCGACTCCGTCACCACGTTCTCCAAGCAGCCGGAGAACGCCGCCAAGTGGGTCAAGTTCCTGTCCGGCGAGGAGTGCCAGAACATCATCGGCAGCTCCGGCGTGGTCTTCCCCGCCCGGCCCTCGGGGACCGAGCTGGCCATCGAGTACAACAAGAAGGAACGCGGGCTCGACGTGTCGGCCTTCACCGACCACATCGAGAACCACACCACGTTCCCGCTGCCGGTGACCTCCAACGCGGCCGACATCGCGGCGCTCTCCCAGCCCGCCTTCGACGCCGTCTACCTGGGCCAGGCCCCCGCCAGCTCGCTCACCCACCTCAACGACCAGCTGAACGAGCTGTTCAAGGTGGCCGGCTGACCCGCGTGCGGCGCTAGGCCGCCGGGCGGGTCAGCTCGGGCGCCTGGCGGCCCGCCCGGGGCGGCTGCACGAGCACCGGCGCGTCCGACACCACCACGACGGTGTACGCCGGCCCCGGCGCCATGGTTTCCGCCTCGTCGCTCAGATCCTCCACCGTGGCCGACCGCGTGCGCCGGGGCGGGATGGTCAGCCGGATCGGGCCGCGCGGCCGGTCGCCCTCCGCGCACAGCGTCACCTCGACGTGGGCGAGGCCGGGGCTGAGATTGAGCAGGCTCAGCCGGTCTCCCGGCCGGCATCCGTCGGTGATCGTCATCTTCCAGCTTCCCGCCATGGTGCTCATGCGTGCTCCTGTCCTCCTGCTGCGGCAGGAGAGCCGCTACCCAGGCGCGGCCCGAACTATCACCCCCGTCGCATGAGCCGGGCGGCACGCGGGCCGAGGACCTCATGCGACCCGCCTGACCAGGGCGGACGTCTTCTGACGGGAAGGACCTCACGCCGCACGAGAGCCGCCGTACTGCACGAGCACAGCGCGCCGCCGCGTTACGGCGAGTTCGACGACCCGCGCCCGTCTGGGGACGCCGTCGTCGTCGACGTCGAGGCGAGCGGCCTGGCCGCGTAGCCGGCCCTGGAATGGCGCGCCGGCCTGCGGCCGGGGGAGACGTCCTCGTGCTGGGCGCGACCGGTACGATGAGCCGGCGACCACCGCGAGCGTCAGTCGTTGCCGGAGCCCGGCTCCGACAGGTGACGGTGGGCCTTGGCCTTGGCCGTCTCCGGCATGAGCTTGGCGGCGCCGGCCATCACCTTGTTCTTGGGAGAACCGGCCACCACGTGGTCCTTGCCGCTCATCAGCGCCTCGTACGCCTGCTCGGCCACCCGCGCCGGGTCGTCCTTCTTCGAGCTGCCGAGCCGGGTGTCCTCGAGACCGGCGCGTTCGAAGAACTCCGTCTCGGTGGGCCCGGGCATCAGCGCGGTCACCGTGACGCCATGGTCCTTCAGCTCCTCGCGCAGCGCCTCGGAGAACGACAGCAGGAACGCCTTCGACGCCGCGTACGTGGCCTCGAAGGGCCCCGGCTGGGTGGCGGCGATCGACGAGGTGAACAGCACCCGCCCCTGCCCCCGCGCCGCCATGTCGCGTACGCACAGCTTGGCCAGGTGGACCGCGGACCGCACGTTCAGGTCGACCAGGCGCAGGTCGGCGGCGAGTTCCGTGTCGGCGAACGGCCCGCCGACCCCGACCCCCGCGTTGATCGCGAGCACCTGGAGCGGACGGCCGTCGTCCACGACGGCCGCGTAGAGCCGTTCGACGCCGTTGTGCGTGGCGAGATCGGCCTGTACGCCCTGCACGGACGCCCCCGGCCGGCGCAGCTCTGAGGCCGTGTCGGCGATGCCGGGATCCTCGGCGTTGATGATCAGGTCGAAGCCGTGGCCGGCGAACTGCCTGGCCAGCTCGTACCCGATGCCGCTGGACGCCCCGGTGACCAGCGCGAGCGGCCGGCCCGCGTCAACGCTCATGATGACGGATCCTCTCGTGCGTGCTCTGGCACCGCCTGCCCAGCACGGGGACTCTCACGCCTCTCGACAGCCGGGCCCGCACCAGCCGCGCGGCGACGACGGCGCCGCAGGCCCCCGCGAGCAGCGCGGCCACGACAGCCGGAGCCGGTGCGCGGCGCCCGGTCATGCTTCCCGTGATGACGGCGGCGGTCTCGGCGGCGGCCTGCCGATCGAGCCCCTGTGCGCGCTCGTCCTCGCCCTGATGAAGTGTCATCCCATGACCCCCTTCGTTACGCGTTCGACAGCTCGCCATACCCGGGACCGGGCCGGGTTAGCGGACCGCGCAGGCTGGGTAGCTGCGGTGGCTCGCGAACGGGAGGCGACATGACTTCACAGGTGGCGGAGATGCTCTCCGCGTATCCGCAGGACCTCGGCCGCGTCGACCAGGACAGGCTCATCAGGTGCATCGAGCAGTGCATGAGCTGCGCCCAGGCGTGTACGGCGTGCGCCGACGCCTGCCTGAGCGAGCCCGAGGTCGCGGAGCTGGCCAAGTGCGTCCGCAGCGACCTCGACTGCGCCGACCTGTGCGAGGCGACGGCCCGGGTGCTGTCACGGCACACCGGCTACGACGCCAACCTGACCAGGGCCGTCCTGGAGGCGTGCGCCCAGGCGTGCAAGGCGTGCGGGGACGAGTGCGCCCGCCACGACCACCACCCGCACTGCGTGACGTGCGCCCAGGCGTGCCGCGACTGCGAGCAGGCGTGCCGGGAGCTGATGGCCGCCCTGGGGTGAGTGCGGCTCAGAAGTGCTGGGGCAGGGCGTCGTCGGGGCCGAAGCGCATGAACAGCTCCAGCCGCGACCGCCCGCCGGGATGGTCGAGCACCACGCGGTCGCAGATTCGCTGGATGACGAGCAGGCCCAGGCCGCGACGAGGCGGCCAGGGCGGGGTGCGTTGGAGGTGTTCGTGGGTTAAGGAGCCGCGCTCGTCCACGACGTGCACGGTGATGCCGTCGAGGTCGCGGCGGGCGCTCACCGTGCCCGCAGCCTGGGCGTGTTCGAGCACGTTGCTGGCCGCCTCGCTGACCGCGAGGACGAGCGCCTCCGTGCGGTGCTTGCTCAGGCCGGCCTTCAGGGCGAACGTGCCCACCAGCTCGCGGAGCAGGGCGAGATTGTCGTCGATCGGTACCTGCAGGCCGTAGGACTCGCCCATGGTCACCGCCTGATCCATCCCATCGGCCGCTCTTGTGATAAGTGCACTGCACAAAATCCTAAGCGGGGTCGTACGGCGGTCGTTCCGCCTATTTACGGAGAGTTCTCCGGTGAGCGCGCCTGGCCAGAGCCGCCGGACAGGGTGCGCCGCTGTCCGGCCTTCCGCACGCGAGTGGTGCCGGTGTCCAGAACGCTGCCGTCGGCGCCGAGCGGCGTCAGCTCGGGCACCGGGTCGCCGTGCTGATCCACCAGCGTGGAGTGGGCCTCGCCCGGCTCGAAGGCGTGGCGTTCGCCCCACTGCCGCAGGGTGACGATGACGGGGAAGAGGTCGCGGCCCGCGTCGGTGAGCACATATTCCTGGCGGCGTCCCGACGGCGCCGCGCGCCGCGCGAGCAGCCCGTGAGCGGTCAGCCTGCGCAGGCGGTCGGTGAGGATGTTGCGGGCGATGCCCGTGCGGCGCTGGAACTCGGTGAACGATCGCGCCCCGTCCATCGCGTCCCTGATGACGAGCAGGCTCCACCGGTCGCCGACCAGGTCGAGCGTGCGGGCGACGGGGCAGCTCGGGTCGGTCCAGCCGGGGTCCGTGGCGCTCATGTCACCTTCCTATCGGTTGCTTATTGAAACCATTATGCCCTACGGTCGGTATTGGTTTCGATATGCAACCGATCGGGGGGATGGCGATGGACGGGTGGCGGCGGGCGCTGCTCGCGGTGGTGTGCGGCGTCGCGGTGGCGGGCGTCTACGCCGCCCAGCCGGTGCTGGAGCAGATGGGACGCGACCTCGGCGTGCCGGCGGAGCGCGCCGGGTGGATCGTCGCCATCGGCCAGATCGGTTATCTCGCCGGGCTGGTGCTGCTGGTGCCGCTCGGCGACGTGCTCGACAGGCGCCGGCTCATCGCCGCGCACCTGGTGCTCACCGGCGCCGGCACGGCCCTGACTTCTCTGGCGCAGGCCGGGTGGGTGGCGTTCGCCGGGCTCGCGACGGCCGGTCTGTTCGCGGTCGTGGTGCAGACCACGGTGGCGTACGTGGCCGCGGTCGCACCGCCCGCCGAACGCGGACGCAGCATCGGCGTCGTCACCTCGGGCGTGGTGGCCGGCATCCTCGGCGCGCGGGTCGTGACCGGCGTGCTCGCCGAGATGTGGGGCTGGCGCGGCGTCTACGCCGCACTCGCGGCACTCTCACTCATCCTCGCCGCCCTCGTCCTCACCGCCCTCCCACCCGACGACCGCCCGCGCCGGGGCGTGGCCACGGGGCGGCTCCGCCGGGGCGCGGTCGTGACGCGGGTGCCGTTCGGGGAGCGGCTGTTCCTGACGCGGGGGCTCATCACGTTCTTTCTGTTCGCCTCGTTCGGCACGTTGTGGAGTGGGCTGGCCCTGCCGCTGGCGGGGGACCCCTGGCGGCTGGAGGAGAGCCAGATCGGGATGTTCGGCGTCGCCGGGCTCGCCGGCGCCCTGGGCGCGGCCCGGGCGGGACGCTGGGCCGACGCGGGACGCGCCGCGCCCGTCACCGGCATCGCACTAGCCCTGCTCATCGGTTCGTGGGCGGCGATCGGCCAGCTGCGCTGGTCGCTGTGGCTGGTCATCGCCGGGATCGTGGTGCTGGACTTCGCCGTCCAGGTGGTCCACGTGAGCAACCAGCACCGGCTCACCGCCGCGTACCCCGGCAGGACCAGCGGCGTCGTCGGCGGCTACATGATCTTCTACTCGCTCGGCTCCGCACTCGGCGCGGCCACGACCACCGCCGTCTTCGCCGCCCACGGCTGGACGGGCGCCAGCCTCCTCGGTGCCGGCTTCGCGGCCTGTGCGCTGGCCGTCTGGGCGGCCGATCGCCGCCTCGTACCGGAAAGAGCACGTTCCCAGAAGACACCATCGACGGTGCGCGGCCGCGGCCTAGGATGAGGGAACCTGGGTAGCCGCTGAGGCTCCGAACGGCCACCACGCAAACGACGCCGGCGTCGGCGACCTCGACGGCGACGGCCGGGCCGAAGCGGCCATGAAGACCGCCGACGGCACCGTGGACGAGCGCGGCACGGTGGTCGGCAACGCGAGCGCGGATCACCGGAACGTCGGGCCCTGAGTACTCACTAGCACCTGACGATGTTCAACGGCCAGGCCGGCGCCGCGATGTCCACCGTGAACCACGACGCCGCCCAGGCCCGACGTGTACGTACGCTGAGCCGCTACGACGCCTCGCCGCCCACCGCGGCAGGGGTGGTGCGGCGGGTGTCGACGGCGGAGGCGAGGAAGGCGGCACAGGCGACGAACGCGAGCACGACCAGCATCGCCGGCCGCAGCCCCCAGTGGTCGCCGAGGAAGCCGAGACCGGGCGGCCCGACGAGGAAGGCCACGTAGCCGATGGTGGCGACCAGGCTGACGCGGGCGGTCTCGTCGGGCCCGGTCTCGCCCGCCGCTGACAGCGCGACGGGGAAGCCGAGCGACGCGCCGAGCCCCCAGAACAGCACCGCGGCCCCGGCCAGCACCGCGCTGTCGGAGAAGATCACCAGCAGCAGGCCGACCGCGCCCGACACGGCGCTCGCGCGGACCACGAGGGTGCGGCCGAACCTGTCGAGCACGTACGTGCCGCAGAACCGGCCGATCGTCATCGCGGCGGCGAACCCCGTGTAGACGAGCGACCCGGACGCGGCGTCCACGCCGTGCCCGTCCACCATGAGCAGCGGCAGCCAGTCGTTGGCCGCGCCCTCGGCCAGCGCCATCGCGAGCACGATCGCGCCGATCATGAGCAGCTTGGCGTCCTTCCACAGCTTCGGCCGCTCGCGGGGCCCGCCGTCCTGAGCGGCGGCGCGGCCGGTGCCGGCGGGGATGGCGCGGACGGCGTACAGCATCAGCACCACGGCGATGACCGTGACGGCGGCCAGGTGCCAGTGCACCGGCAGCCGGGCGGCGGTGGCCGCGATGCCGGCCCCGGCGCCGGCCACCGTGCCCAGGCTGAAGCAGCCGTGCAGCATGGGCATGGTGGTCCGGCCGGTGGCGCGCTCGATGTCGGTGGCGTCGACGTTCACCGCGACCTCGCCGGCGCCCACCCCCATCCCGAACGTGAACAGCCCTGCCACCACCAGCGGCACCGACGACAGGAGGGCGCCGCCGCTCAGCATGGCCAGCGCGGCGACGAGCAGGGCGGTGCCCGCTGCGATGACCGGGCGGGTGCCGAAGCGGGAGGTGAGCCGCCCCGAGCAGAGGATGCCCGCCATCGAGCCCAGCGACAGCCCGAACAGGATCCACCCCATCTCGCCGGTGGAGGCCTCCAGCCGGTCACGGAGGTCGGGGGTGCGGGTCACCCACGACGACAGGGCGATGCCGGGGAGGAAGAAGAGCAGGAAGAGGGCCTGCCGGCGCCGGCGGGTGGCGAGGTTCATGCAGCGGGGTCTCCTGTCCGTGGCCGGGGGTACCCCTGCATGCTAAGGGTGATCTCTTTGGACAATTCGGGCAGGGTGGTCAGGAGGGTGCCGGACTCCCCGTACAGCTCGCTGGTAGGCGAGCAGCTTGTCGGCGACCTCCTGAGCGCTGTCTTGATGCCGATCTCGACCGTCGTTCTCCTTGGCTCTGGGCTCCGGTCATCGTGCTGTGACCTGCTTGCGCAAGCAATTACCCCAGGAGATTCCGCTGGTGGTCGCTTGGGCCGGTGGCGGGGCTCCTTGGTTGAGCTTTGCTGTGCAGGCAGGCAAGCGCGGCTGGCGCGGCCGTAGGCGGGCCGATACGGTGCTCCCCATGGCGACGGAGAGGTTGTCAGAGCTCGAGGACGCGGTGTGGCGGGGGTTCCTGGTCACCCACGACCGCATCTGGCGCGAGATCGAGGCCGGGCTCGCGCCCCTCGGGGTGAGCATGGCCGAATACAGCGTGCTCGCGCTGCTCGGCGAGGCGGGCCGCAAGGGCATGCGCATGTCGGAGCTGGCCCAGCAGCGGCTGATGTCGAGCGGCGGGTTCACCCGGCTCGCCGACCGGCTGGAGCGGCGCGGCCTCATCGAGCGGCGGCGCTCGGCCGACGACGGGCGCGGCTTCGAGGTCTACCTGACCAAGGAGGGCCGCGCCCTGATGCGCAAGGCGTGGCGCCGCCAGCACAGCGACCTGCGCCGGCTCTTCTTCGACCGGCTCAGCGACGACGACCTCGAAACCCTCGCCGCCATCTGGGCCCGCCTCACCCCGCCAGACGACGCCCGGTAACGCCGACGGGGGAACATTCGTCCAATACGCCGCCACCCGGCCGTCGCCACAGTGGCGGCATGACTGTTTCCGACAGCGGGCCGCGCATGCAGAGCGGCCCCACCAGCGAGAGACATGCGCCGTCACAGGACGACGGCTCCAGCGAGAGCTATGCGCCGTCACAGGACGACGGCACCACCGGGAGCCGCACGCTGTCGCTGGACGACGGTGACCTCCACGTCTGCCAGGACGGCCCGCGCGACGCGCCCGCGCTCCTGCTCGTCCACGGCTCGGCCTCCTCGCTCCGCTCGTGGGACGCGATGGTCCCGCTGCTGGCGGGGCGGCACCACGTCATCAGGATCGACCTGCTCGGACACGGCAGGTCGGGCAAGCCGGACGACCGTAGCTACGCGACGCCCGACCAGGCCCGCCGCGTCGGCGAGGCACTCGACCGGCTCGGCATCGAGCACGCCGTCGTGGCCGGCCACTCCAGCGGCGGCGTGGTGGCCACGGCCCTCGCCGAGCTGCGGCCCGGCCTGGTGGACGCGCTCGCACTCATCAACACGGGCCCGAGCCTGGAGGCGTACATCCCGCAGGAGCCCCTGCCCCTGGACCCGTCGCGATGGCCGCCGACCGACGACCAGATCCTCCGCTTCGGCCGCACCGCCTTCAGCCGTCCCGACTTCGAGGTGCCCCAGGAGCTCGTGGACGAGGTACGCCTGATGACCTTCCACACCCTCACCACCACGATGCGCGAGACCACCGAGTACTTGAAGGAGCGGGCTCTGCCCGACCGCTTGGCGGGCCTGGGCAAGCCGCTGCTGGTGCTGTTCGGCGCGGACGACGGCAGATGGCGCCCGTCCTCCGCCGCCGGCTACCGGAAGGTGCCGGGCGTGACGGTCGAGCTGCTGCCCGGCCTCGGACACACCCCCATCCTGGAGGACCCCCAGCGCACCGCCGCCCTCCTGCTGGACTTCACCACACGGAGGCGCTGAGAGGCATAACGCGCGCCTGCCGGGCAGGAGGACGGAGGCGACCGGCCACGCCGCCGGTCACGAGGGGGACCGACCGTCCGAAGGCTAGGAGGAGACACATGAATCCGTCAGGCCAGGAGACCGGCAAGGTCACCGGCACCCAGGACAAGGACTACAACCTCATCTGGTTCGTCGAGCAGTGCCTGAGCAACGTGCTGCGGCTGGAGAACTACATCGCCGACGCCGAGCGTACGGGCGACGACGAGCTGGCCGGCTTCTTCCGCCGCGCCCAGGCCGAGAGCCACAAAGGCGCCGAGCAGGCCAAGGAACTGCTCCGCAAACGCTTGGTCGCCTGACACCCCGCAGACGCCCCCGGCCGCGCCCGGGGGCGTCCGCATGCCGGCGCCCGCGAGCAGGAGGTCACGCTCGGCGTCCCCACGCGTGCTTCCCGGCCATGCACTTCAGCATGGCCGATGAGTTTCCGGGGCGTCGCCGGTCCGTACGGGCATGACGACTTTCGCTCTCATCCACGGCGGCGGTGGCAGCGCGTACGACTGGCACCTGCTCGAACCCGAGCTGCGTGCCCGGGGACACGACACCGTCGCGATCGACCTGCCCATGTCAGACCCCGACGCCGACCTGTGGACCTACGCCGACGCCGTGGTCGAGGCGGTCGGGGAGCGGCGGCCGCCGGTCGTGGTGGCGCACTCGTGGGGCGGGTTCGTGGGGCCGCTGGTCTGCGCCCGCGTACAGGCGGCGGCCCTGGTGATGGTGACCGCCATGATCCCCAGCCCGGGAGAGACGCCCGACGACTGGTGGGAGCGCAGCGGCAGGCCGCCGTCCGGCACCGAGGACGAGTACGAGCTCTACTGGCACGACGTCCCCAAGGAGCTGGCCGACCGGGTGATCGCCCACGACGCGGCGGTGTCCGAGCACATGAGCATGGACCGGGCCGTCGCGCAGCCGTGGCCGCTGGCCGCCTGGCCGGACGTCCCCACCAGGTACGTCCTGTGCCGCGACGACCGCCTCTTCACCCCCGAGTTCGTCCGCCGGCACGTCAAGGAACGGCTCGGCATCGTCCCCGACGAGCTGCCGGGCAGCCACATGGTGATGGTGTCCCGGCAGCGCGAGCTGGCCGACTATCTGGCGCGGGTCATTTGAGCGGGTCGTGGCCCCAGTTCATCAGCGAGTAGCGCCACTTGGTCTCCTTGACGTCCCCCGAGGGCCGCTGCGCCAGGTGCCGGTGAACGTAGCCGACCACCTTGCGCATGTGCGCGTAGTCGTCATCCGTCAGGTCGGACTTCTTGGCGCGCAGCAGCTGGACGATCCGCCGGCCCGACTCGTGGCCGGTGGACTCGCCGCCGCCGTCCTTCTGGCCGACCGCCTTGGAGTCGTCGCTGTCCAGCCAGTGCTCCAGCTCCTTGGCGGTCATGTTCACCGCCTCGCCGAACTCCTTCGCGACCGTCTCGTGGTCCTCGCTCACCGCGACCCCTTGCCCTTGCGCAGCGCCGACGGCTTGTGCACCGCCTTCTTGCCGCTCTTCTCGCTGCGAACGACGTACTGGGGCTCGTCGGGCGAGGCCGCGACCGTGCGGCCCGCCTCCTCCTGCCTGCTGGTGACCTTCTTCTCGACCTTGCCGTGGGCGGTGGAGCCGTGGCTCTTCCAGGTGACCTCGTCGCCTACGGACGGCTCCTGCTTCCGCTTCTTCGTCATGAGCTGCGCCCTACCCGACCAGACCCGCGCAGGCCCCACGGCGGGCACGGATACCGCCAAGGCGAGGTCAAACCCCCTCAGGGCCGGACTCAGAGCCGGACTCAGAGCCGGACCATGACGGTCTTGGTCTCGGTGTAGGCGTCCAGGACCTCGAGGCCGTGCTCGCGGCCCAGCCCCGACTGCTTGAACCCGCCGAACGGCAGGCTCCCCGCGCTCATCTCGCCGAAGGTGTTGATCCACACGGTGCCGGCGCGCAGGCGGGCGGCGGCGCGGTGGGCGCGGCCGAGGTCCCTGGTCCACACCGACGCCGACAGGCCGTAGATCGTGTCGTTGCCCTGGGCGACGGCGTCGTCGAGGTCGGTGAAGGTCAGCAGCGCCGCGACGGGGCCGAAGATCTCCTCCCGTACGACGCGGGCGCCGGGACCTGCCTGCTCCACCAGCGTGGGCGGCATGTAGAGGCCGTGGCCGAGCTCGCCGGCGGTGTGCAGGACGCCGCCCTCCTCCCTGGCCACGTCCAGGTACGCCGCCACCCGGTCGAAGTGCTCCCGCGTGGCGAGGGGCCCGGCCTTGGTCCCGGGGTGGAACGGGTCGCCCAGCGCGTACGAGCGCATCTCCCGTACGAGCAGCTCCCGGAACCGCTCACGGACCGACTCCTGCACGAAGATGCGGCTGCCCGCCACGCAGCCCTGGCCACTGCCCTGCGCGAACCCCGCCACCGCGCCCCTCGCCGCCGCCTCCAGGTCGGCGTCGTCGAAGACGATGGTCGGCGACTTTCCGCCCAGCTCCAGCGTGACGCGCTTGAGGTCCCTGCTGGAGACCTCCAGGATGCGCCGGCCCACGGCCGGCGAGCCGGTGAAGGAGATTTTGTCGACGTCCGGGTGGCCGGTCATGGCCTCGCCCGTCGGGGCGCCGCCGGTGACGATGTTCACCACGCCGGCCGGCAGCCCGGTCTCCGCCAGCAGCTCGCCGACGCGCAGCGCGGACAGCGGCGACCAGGCGGCGGGCTTGGCGACGACCGTGTTGCCGGTCGCCAGCGCGGGGGCCAGCTTCCAGGCGAGCTGCAGGATCGGGCCGTTCCACGCGGTGATGGCGGCGACCACGCCGAGCGGTTGACGGACGGTGTAGGCGAGGGTCGAGGGGTCCGACGGCCCGGATCGTCCGTAGATTTTCGTCGGCCAGCCCGCGTAGTGGCGGAACACCTCCACCGCGTGCTCCACCATCCAGCGCGTCAGCCACAGCGGCCCGCCCATGTCGAGCGAGTCGAGCACGGCCAGCTCCTCGGTGTGCGCCTCGATCACGTCGGCGATGCGCAGCAGCACTTTGCTGCGCTCGTACGGGGTGATGTCCGCCCACGAGGGCGCCTCGAAGGCCCGGCGTGCGGCGGCCACGGCGGCGGCGACGTCGTCGGGGCCGGCGGCGGACACGCGGGCGAGAGCCTGACCGGTGGCCGGGTCGCGGGTCTCGAACGTCTCGTCCGACCGCGGGGGCACCCAGGCGCCGCCGATCAGCAGCCGCTTGGTCGAGCCGTCGGCGAGGAAGGCGGGCGCGGGACGCTCGGAGGAGTCCAGGGTGAGGGGAACAGTCATGAGAGAGTCGTCTCCAAAACGAACTGGTTTGTTCTGTTACGACCGACCGTAACCCGATCTGTGCGGTTCGCGCAAACGAACCAGTTCGTTCTAGAATCGCCCCCATGGGAAGAGGAGAGGCCAGCAGGCGGCGCCTCCTCGACGCCGCAGCCGCCGAGTTCGCCGCCCACGGCATCGCCGGCGCCCGCGTCGATCGCATCGCCGCCGAGGCCAAGGTCAGCAAGGCTGTCATGTACGCCAAGTACGGCAGCAAGGAGGACCTGTTCGACGCCGTGCTGGCCGACCAGGTCCAGGGCGTGCTCGACGTCGCGCCGCTGACCCCCGACGATCTGCCCGGCTACGCCGTCCGCCTCTACGACGCCTACCTCGACCGGCCGCAGCTCGTCCGCCTGGCCACCTGGGCCAGGCTCGAACGCACCCCGACCGGCTACCTGTTCTCCGAGGCCGATGAGGTGCCCAAGGCCGGCGCCATCGCCGAGGCCCAGGCCGCCGGCCACATCGACCCCGCGTTCGACCCCGCCGACGTGCATGCCATGGTCATCGCCCTGGCCATGACCTGGTCACCGGCCGGCATCATCTACACCGCGACAGAAGACGACCCCGAGGCGGAACACGACCGCCGCCGCGCCGGCCTCGCCGCCGCCGTCCACCGCGCCTTCGCCCCCACCGAGAAGCCCTGACCGGTCAGGTTCCGTGGCGGGCGGCCCATTGGAGGCGGTGGCGGGTGGCGGCGCGGCGGGCCAGCGCCGACGCCTCCGCGGGGACGCGTTCCGCTCGCCAGGCCGCGAGCGTCTCCAGCATGCCCTCGACGAAGCGGCGGCCGAGCGCCGTGACCGTGCCGCTGGTGAGCAGGGTCAGGCACGCCTCGTGCGCCGCGTCCCGCCAGCGGGCGAACTCGCTGTGCGCCACCTCGGAGTCGGCCGTCACGTGACGCTCGGCCCGCCAGAACCCGGCCACCCCCATGTGCGCGTACGCACCCTGCAGCAGCGCCGCCGCCGGCCTCGGGTCGTCGCGCCAGGGCGCGTAGTAGTGGCCCCGCGCGCCCGGACGTACCAGGTCGAACAGGTCCATCAGCATCGTCAGCTTGGCGTGCTGCACCTCGTGGGTCAGCGTGAGCGCCGCCGATCGCGCGTCGTGCGGCCACGACATCGCGACACTCCCGTACGCGGTGCGCGCCGTCGCGCTCCGCGTGCCCGCCTCAGGCGGCGCGATCGGCACCACGACCTTGGTGATGCCTTCCAGCGCCCGCGCCACCCCGGGATGCCGCGCCTTGAGCACCTCTCGGGCCTGATCGAGCACCGCGCCCCAAGCCTCCGCCTCGACGTCGGCGAGCCGCCCCAACGGCGGAATCGGCCCAGGAAACCGCCAGGGATCCACATCATCGAGCAGAAACCCGACGTCTCGCACCCCTTCCCACCGCGCCCCACCGACCGCCACGGTGGCGCGCAGGTCATGGGGGAGAGGGAAGCGCTCACCGGCTACCTCAAGACAGGCGGAAGCGGGACCGACCGGCTCGCCGATGGCGCTCGGCTGGTGGGCGGAGGTGGGATCGACCGGCTGGCCGAGGGTGCTCGGCTGGTGGGCGGGGGCAGATCTGGCCGGCCCGCCTGCGGCGACCCCCGGCTGGTGGTGAGGGGTTGGGGAGCCTGTGGTGGCGCGTGGCCGGCCGGGGGCCGGGATGATCAGGGTGACGGGTTCGTCGGCGGGGACTCCTGGGAGGAGGAGGCGGCCGAGGCCGGGAAGTTCGGCCATTTCCGTGCTTGTGGTGAAGGGCGCTGTGACAGGGACGCCTGCCATGAGGGCGGCGGTGGCGGCCAGGGCGGCTAGGCGCTGGGGGGTCGCGTCTTCTCCGCGGTTCAGGGCCGCCACCGTGGCTGAGGCCCAGGTGCCCAGCAACGGGTAGCCCAGGGCTTCGGCCGCCGCAGAAGGGGCGGCTTGCTGGATGCGGGCCAGGAGCCGGTAAGCGTCCGCGGTGGCCGGTGCGCCAGGGTGGTCCAGGGCGCGGCTGCGGGCGACGACCGTGTGCAGGAGCAGGATGTTCTTGCCGCGCTCCATCGCGGCCGGGTCGCCGGGGACCGGGCCACCGCGTGCCAGGTCGTCGAGTGCGGCGGGGGAGAGGGCGAAGCCGCGGATCATCCGCCGAGCCGGGCGAGGTCGCCGGTCACCCTGGAGCCGATGTGCCCGATCAGCCGGTACAGGTCGGGGCAGTAGACGCTGGGCCGGTCGAAGCCGGCCCCGTCGCGGTAGCGGTGCGCGACGTGCCCGCCGCCGCACACCCGTACGCGCGGGCAGGCCAGGCAGGCGGCCGGAGGCGGCCGGCGGACGGCCACCCCGGGCAACTCGAAGACGGCGTCGAAGGGGTCGGTGGCGACGTGCAGCCCGGTGGCGGCGGCCCCGTGGTAGGCGGACTTGAGCGCGTCGCTCTGCTCGATCGACCCGTCGCTCTCCACGACCACGACGGCCGCCGGCTCGGGCCCGATGCCCTCGGTGCCCGACCGGCCGCCCAGGTGCAGCACGAGGATCCCCTCCAGGACACGTACGGAGGTCTCCGGCGGGACCGCGCCGTACCAGCGGTCGAAGACGGCGATCAGCCAGTCCGCGTACGGGGTCCCGCCCCCGGGCACCCGTCCGGGCGGCGGCTGCGACCAGTTGCCGTGCGGCAGCAGGAAGTCGACGGCGGGCGGCCGGAGAGAGATGAGCTCCTCGTACACCTCGACGGGGTCGTTGCGCAGGTCGATCGTGCACAGCAGCCCGGCGAAGCGCCCCTCACGGGCGGCCAGCATCTCGACGGCGGCCCTGACCCGGTCGTAGCTGCCGTGCCCGGCGCGCGTCCTGCGGTGCCGGTCGTGGGCGGCCCGCCCGCCGTCCATGCTGACGCCGACCCGGACGCGGAACTCGTCGAACAGGTCGAGGAAGGCGGGCCCGAGCCGCAGCCCGTTGGTCTGGACGGTGAGGTGGGCGCGGACGGACATCCCGGCGAAGGTGGCGAGCAGGGTGCGCAGGTGGGCGGGCCCGCACAGCAGCGGCTCCCCGCCGTGCAGGACGACGTTGACCGAGCGCAGCCCGTGGGCCGCCGCGTGCTCCTCGATGCGGGCCGCCGTCGCCGCCGCGGTGCGGGCGCTCATCATGAGGGGACGATCGCGCCAGCTCTGGTCAGCGGATTCGTATACGTAACAGTGATCGCAGGCCAGATCACACCGGCTGTGGAGTTTGAGAACGAATGTGCGAAAACTCTCCGGCATGGCTGCGGGAAATAAATGCACTGCTGTCCAATGCTCCGGGAAACGCTCAACGGATAATATCCGAGTAACCGGAAATTGACTACGATTTCGGTCCTGGGGGACAGGTGGATGAGATTCTCCGTTCAGAGCTGCCGGACCTGTCGGACCTCGACCTGGAAGCCGTGGCGCAGCTGCCCGACAGCGCACTGAGCCGCGCCGTACGCAGGCTGCTGGCGGACACGGACGATCCATCGGAAACTTATTTCCTCGGCCACGACACGTGCCTGCCCGGCGCAGGTAAGGATTAGGTCCGTGGGCGCGATGTCGGCATAGAGCGAAGGCGCGGCGGTGGACACGGTGACGAAAGCTCGTGTGATCGGTTTTTTCTCGACCCGGGCCGGCCTCGGCCGCACCATGGCGCTGTGCAACTGCGCGCTTCTTCTCGCCGAGGCGGGAAAACGCGTCCTCGTGCTCGACGAGGAGCCGCAGGCGCCGGCGTTGCGCCATTACCTGAGCCGTTTCCTGCCGGAACGCCCTGGTGAGCCGCGTACGGCGGGCCCCGGCGACTGGTCGGGCCTGGAGATCGCCGTCGACCTTCCCGGCCAGGTCGTGCGGCACGCGGTGCTGGCCGGCGAGGAGATCGACGCCGCCGCCCCCTACGACTATGTGCTGGTCAACCTGCGGCCAGGCGCGGAGCCGTCGCCGGTGATCCGGTCCTGCGACAGCGCCGTGGTGTGCTTCTGGCTCAGCCCGTACGGCATCGACGAGGCCGCGGCCACGGCCCGCCAGATGCGCGCGGCCGGCACCCCGGTCGTGCCGCTGCCCACGATGGTCTCCCACGAGGGCGAGGACCTGCTGCGCACCGCCAGGCAGCGGGCCACGGCCGGCTTCGGCACGGACATCGCCGTCGAGGTGCCCTACGACAGCGCCGCCTACTTCTCCGACGACCTCGCCGTCCTCACCGAGCCGCCCGGCTCGGGCGGCACCCAGCGGGCCGCGTACGAACGCCTGGTCGAGCTGCTGAGCGGCGGCGCGGTCACCACGCTGCGCCACGTCTCCATCGTGTACGTCCCCGGCTACGACGTGTGGGCCGAGTGGATCGCCGCCCAGCTCGACCTGTGGGGCGTCAGGGCCGACAGCCTCACCAAGGCCGACTACCTCTCGCGCACCCCGGTCGACCTGCTGGCCGGCGACGCGCACACGGCCGTGCTGGTCGTCGGCCCGCCGGGCGAGCCGACGGGCCTCGACTGGCAGCGCAGGGGAGGCCGGGCCGCGCCGCTGCCGGGCCGCGGCCTGATCCGCGTGCTGGTCGACGGCGAGGCCGCCGGCGCCGCACCGGCGGGCGAGGTGGAGCTGGACCTGCGCGGCCTGCACGAGGCGGAGGCCGCCGCCGAGCTGCAGGCCACGCTCGGGGTCGGCGGCGCGTACGTGGCCGGCGGCGAGGGCACGGGCACCGCCCGCTTCCCCGGCCGCGGCCCCGCCCTGTCGGAGCTGCCGCAGCGCGACGAGGGATTCACCGGCCGCCAGGCGCTGCTGACCCAGCTGCGCGCCCAGCTCGGGCCCCGGTGGGACGGCACGGGACGCTGCGTGGTCACGGGCCCGGCCGGGCGCGGCAAGAGCGCGCTGGCCCTGGAGTACGCCCACCGCTTCCGCGGCGCGTACGACGTCGTGCACTGGCTGCACGCCGAGGACGCCTACTCCGCCCGCGAGGGGCTGCGCAGGCTGGGCCAGGAGCTGGGCCTGCCGCCCCGCGAGGACGCGGTGGCCGTGCTGAAGGAGCACCTGGCGAGCCCCGAGTCCGGCCGCTGGCTGCTGGTGTTCGACGAGGCCGACCGCCCCGACGCCATCGCCGGCCTCGTCCCGCAGGGCCCGTACGGCCACGTCATCGTCACCTCCCGCGCGGCCGGCTGGCCCGGCGGCTTCAGCCCCGTCGAGGTCGGCAAGCTCGCCGCCGCCGACGCCGTCGAGCTGCTGACCTCGGGCGACGAGCTGCTCAGCGAGAGCGGCGCGGCCAAGGTCGCCGCCACCGTCGAACACCTGCCGCTGGCCCTGTCCATGGCCAGGGCGTGGATGGAACGCGAGCTGACCAGCGCGCAGCGCCCCCGCCGCACGATCGACGACCTGCGGACGATCACCGTCGACCGCTTCCTGTTCACCTACCAGCGGATCAGGCGCGACCTGCGCGAGCAGGGCCGCCCCGACGACGTGCACGCCGTCATGGTGGAGCTGATGCTCGACCTGCTGCGCGGCGTGCCGGGCGGCGAGGGCGCGCCGTGGCTGCTGGAGGCGCTGACGTTCGTCTCCTCCGACGGCGTCCCGCTGAGCCTGGCCCACTCCACCGCCTCGCGCGACTACGCGGTCGCGCTGATCGGCGAGTACGGCGACGGCCTCATGGTGGACGCCCTGCTGCGCCTGCTGCACGAGCACGCCCTGGCCAGGGCCGAGCCGGGCCCCGGCGGGCGGCTGCGCGTGCACCGCGTGACCGCGAGCCTGGTCCGCGTCCGCATGCCGGCCGCGCAGGCCGAGGAGCGCCGCCGCCAGGTGCTCACGCTGCTGGCCAGGCACGCGCCCGGCGACACCGAGGGCCCCGACGCCGGGATGTACCTGGAGCTGGGCAGGCACGTGTTCCCCTCGGGCGCGATCGAGTGCGGCGAGGAGATGGTGAGGCGCTGGATCACCGGGCAGGTCCGCTTCCTGTTCCTGCTCGGCGACCGCAGCGCCTGGGACAAGGCGGTCGCCATCGGTGACCGCGCGCTGCGCAGCTGGACCGCGCCCGGCGCGGAGGCCAGGGCCGACCTGGTCAACCGGCTGCGCATGGAGCTGGCCAACGTCCACCGCGTGCTCGACCGGCCCGAGACCGCCCACGCCCTGTCCGGGCAGGCGCTCCGGGAGCTCAGCGGCGACCGGCGCGGCCATCCGCTCCGGTACATCGCCGCCCAGGTCCACGCGGCCGACCTGCGTGCCGTCGGCGACTTCGACGAGGCCTACCACTGGGACTCGGTGGCGTACGAGGGCATGCACCGGGTGTTCGGGCCCGACCACGAGTGGACGAGCAAGGTGCTCAACAGCCTGGCGCTGTCGGCCTCGCTCAACGGCCGGCCGCACCGGGCGTACGAGCTGGCCAGGCAGCGCATGGACCGGCGGCGGGCGCTGTTCGGCGAGAGCGACCTCGGGCTGTGGCGCACCGCGCTGACCGCCGGGGTGCTGCTGCGCGACCTCGGCCGCCACCAGGAGTCGTACGACCTGCTCCGCGCCGGGCTCGACCACCTGGCGAGCAGGAGCGCCAAGGGCGACCCGCGCACCCTGCTCATGCTGCGCATGCAGAGCAGCCTCGCCGCCGCCGAACGCATGCTCGGCCGGCCCTTCGAGGCGCTGGCCCGCGACCGCGAGACGCTGGAGGAGCTGCGCTCGCTGGTCGGCGGCCGGCACCTGTACGCGCTGCTCTGCCAGGCCGGCTTCGCCGCCGACCTGCACGCGCGCGGCGAGCACGCGGAGGCGGCGGGCAACGCGCGGCACGTGGCCGACGGCCTGGCCGCCATGCAGGCCGAGCACCCCTTCGCCCACGCCGCCCGGGTCAACCTGGCCACCTATCTGGCCGCCGCGGGAGCGGACGCCGAGGCGCTGGAGCTGGCCCGGCAGGCGCACGAGGCGCTGCGCAGGCGGCTCGGGACGCGGCACCCGTACACGCTGGCCGCCGCCGTGACGCTGGCCGGCCGGCTGGTGGCGCACGAACCGGCCGAGGCCCTGGTCCTGGAGGAACGCGCGTGGGACTGCCTGGCCAGGACCTTCGGCCCCGAGCATCCGCGCACCCTGCGCGTGCAGGAGAACCTGACCAACACCCGGCGCCGCCTGGTCGGCCACCCGGGGGCCGAGGCCGGCGTCCGGCACGCCGCCGAGATCGAGATCGTCGGGAACTGACATGCGGGAGGCGGACTTGAGGACGACTCGCTCGCCCTTCGCCCACATCGGGCACGAACGACTGGTCACGCTCTGCGAGGAGGCGCTGCCCGGCCTGCCGGACATCGAGATGCTCGCCTTCTACGACCGCGGCTTCCACGTGTTCACGATCGCCGAGGGGGACGACGAGGAGCGCAGATCGCTCGAGCGGGCCTTCCGCCAGCTCGTCACCGAGAACGTCCGCCTCGACGGCCTGGTCCGCGACTTCGGCACCGGCGAGCTGATGCGGACGTTCGTCATGACCGAGGACGCGGCCGTGCAGTGCGGGCACGTCTTCGAGGAGGAGTTCCTCATCGGCATGACCCGCGACCTCGCCGCCGCCGAGGAGATGGACGAGCAGGTCGCCCGGCTCGTCACCCGCATCAGGACCGAGGTCTACCTGCAGGCCGACCAGTTGCCCGGCGGGCGGCGCAGCCCGCGCGAGACGCCCGGCATCGAGCCGGCGGTGCTCAGGACGACGGCGGGCGAGGCGGCCGACCCCACGCTGGTCGCCGACCTGGTGAGCTGCCTCGGCTCGCTCGTGGACGTCAACGACCTGCACTACGTGGCCGTCTACCGCGACTGGCGCTTCCTGTGCGCGGCCGACGTCATCGACAGCCCGGCGCTCGCGCCCTGGTTCGGCGGGGTCGAGGGCAGCGAGGGCGCCCGCAAGCTGTACCAGGACTTCGCCTCCCGGCTCCGCTCCGACCTGCCGGAGCTGGCGTACTCGCTGCGGCAGCTGTCGGAGGCGCCGATCAGGCGGCTGGTCCTCGACGTCGTCTCCGGCGCGATCTACGTCTATCCGCTGCCGGGAACCCGGGGGTTCGTGGTCGGGCTCACGGTGTTCCAGCCGGAGGTGTTCGTCGCCGAGAACCGGCTGCGTGAGGGGCTGGCCAGGCTGTCGGAGCTGCTGGGGACGGGCTGATGTGGCGGCCCGGCTCATGGCCCGATGATCGGCAGGGGCTTATCGTCGTCCTTGACAGCCACCGTGCCCATCAGCGTGGGGAGGGGCCGTGCGCCCGTTGCTGACCGACCCTGCCGCCGACCGGCTGGCCAAGGGCGTCGGCGTGGCGCTGGCCGGCTGGGCCGTCGCCGCGCTGGGCCTGGGCAGCCCGGGCGGCCACCCGATCTTCCTGTACGGCGTGACGGCGCTGCTCTGTGTCGGCCTGTACGGCAGCGTGCACGGCATCAACAAGGAGTCGGTCTCCGGCGACGTCAGGACGGTCGTCCTCGCGGTCACCGTGGGCGTGCTGCTGAAGACGGCGCTGATCGCGGGCGTGATGTGGCTGTTCTTCGGCCATCCCGCGGTCATCCTGCTGGCACTCGCGGTGGCCCAGATCGACCCGCTGTCGGTGGGCGCGCTGATCGGCCGGGCCCGCATGTCGCCGCGCGCCAAGTCCCTGCTGCTGGCCTGGGCCTCCTTCGACGACCCGATCACCGCCCTGCTGACGGTCTACCTGTCCTCGCTCGTGCTGGGCACGACGGGCGGGGGCTACGCCGGCTACCTGACGAACCTGGGGCTCAACCTGCTCTTCGCGGGCGCGGTGCTGGCCGCCGTCCTGGCTGCCAGGCGCTGGGGGGCCGGCCGGCGGATGCGGCCCGGTCAGGTGCGGACCGGCTCGCTGCTGCTGCTCATCGCGTTGCTGGCGGTCGCGACGGCGCAGTTCCTCGTCCTCGGGATGGCCCTCATCGGGCTGTTCTTCCGCCCCGAGCTGGGCAGGCTGCTGGACGGCGCGCTCACCGGCGCCTTCTACCTGGCCACGTTCGCGATGGGCACGCTGCTGGTCGCCGGCATCGAGCCGGCCATGGCGCTGGTGCTGGGCGTGGCGGCGTTCGCGGCGCAGGCTGTGGTCGGCGGCCTGCTGATCACCCGCGGCCTGCCGGTGCGCGACCGGGTGAGCCTCGCGCTCGGCCAGCAGAACGGCATCACCGCGATCCTGCTGGCACTTGCCCTGGCCCCGGCCTATCCGCAGGCGGTGGCGGTGATCGCGCCGGCCGTGCTCGTGGTCAACGTGCTGCACGTGGCCGCCAACACCGGCTGGCAGCGCGTGCTCACGGCCGGACCGCGGAGACGACTCCGTTCAGCACCCGCCGCCCCAGCTCGTCCAGCACCCGGGAGCGTTCGTCCGGCCGTGGCGGATGCGCAGGACCCCGTTCGGGAGCCGCCGCGCTGAGCGGCGCCGACGGCAGCGACTGCACGGTCACCTCGAACGTGCGGCAGATCGCCTGCAGCTCCTCCTCCTGGCCGGGGCTCAGCCGCCCCGCAGGCGTGTCGGCCAGGAACTGCGCCACCCGCTCCTGGAACGCCCGCACCAGCAGCCGCCGCACCATCGACGCGCCGGCCGCCTCCATCAGGTCGCGCGAGGCCAGCCGGCGCCTGGCACGCAGGCTGTGCTCGCTGCCCGCCGGGTTGTCGAAGACGTCGTGCAGCAGCCGGTCGAGCTCACCGGTGGCCTCGGTGACCGCGCCCGCCCGCTGGAACTGCTCGGCCACGGCCGGCGGCAGCACGCTCAGGTCGGGCTCGGCGGCGCCGGACGGCGGGGCCGACCTGAGCCCGGCGACCGTTCCGTGGAGCTGGTCGATCATGTTCTGGGTGGCGCTCTGCTGCCTGCTCAGCCGGTCCATGCGGCGGCGCAGCCCCTCGAGGACGTTCTCCTCGGCCGAGGCGGCCAGCCGGTTGAGCGCGACCTCCAGCGTCCGCCTGAAGCGCCCGCCGAAGTCCTGGACGTTGAACAGCAGCGGCTGGCGGCCGAGCAGGCTGGACACTCCCGCCCGCATCGACGTGGCGAGGTGGCCGTTGACCACCGCGATCAGCTCGCACGGCACCTGGCTGGCCCGCGCCGCGGTCACCCTGCGCTCCAGCTGGGCGTCGTCGCCCGGGCTGAGCAGCGACCTGGTGACGAGCACGGCGACCGCGGCCCGGCCGTCGGCGTAGCGGACCCAGAAGTCGATCGGGTCGGTGTCGGCGGCGAGCACCACGTCGGTGCGGAAGTCGAGCCCGCTCTCCTCCAGGATGCGCCGCACGGTGGTGCTCACCTCCCACGACTCGAACTCGTGGCGCTGCCTGACGGCCTCCCTGATCGTGGCGGTGGTCACCGGCCTGCCGGTCGCCTCGACGATCGCCTGCGCCCGCCGGAACAGCGAGAGGATCTCGCGCGGGTTGCCGTCGGTCATCTGCACCAGCGCCTCGGCGACCGGCCCGCTCACCTCGTCGCCGCGCTTGCCGACGAGCTCGATCGCCTCCTCGCGGTCGAACGGCGAAGGCGTGATGACCCGGGTGCGTTGCAGCGTGCCCCGGCTGACCAGCGGCAGGTTGTCGGTGGGCCCGCAGTAGACCAGCAGCCCCCTGGCGTCGATGAACACCTTGACCAGCTCGTCGAGTGAGTTGACCGCGTCCTCCCTGGCCTGGCCCTCGCCGCCGAGCAGCTTCTCGAACTCGTCGATCACCAGGACCATGCGGCGGCGCATCCGGCCGCAGAGATAGACCAGCACCGACAGCGTGTGGTAGGCGTCGGCGGAGGTGACGAGCTGGCGGTGCACGCCCCTGGCCCGCAGCTCGGGGCTCGGCGGCGCGCCGCCCAGCCACTCCCACACCGCGTCGGTCAGCTCGTCCATCACCATGAGCGCCAGCGCCGTCGCCCACACCGAGTGCTCGGTCAGGTGCCGCAGCATGCGGCGCAGCTCCTCCTGCAGCGCCCGCTTGGCCAGGTGGAAGTGCTCGACCACCTTGCGTGGGTCGAGCGTGCCGTCGCGCAGTCGCGACCTGATCTCGCCGGCCAGCTCGGGCCCCGCCTGCTCCTCCCCGATCTGCTCGGCGGTCACCCGGCCGTAGTAGTCGATGACCAGGTCGTGCAGCCGCTCGCGGCCGAACTGCTCCAGCAGGATGTTGCGGAACAGGTAGCCGAATTCGGAGTGGGGCGTGTCGAGCTTGAGTATGACGGCGTCCTCGTGGCTGCGCGCGATGCGGTGCAGCACCGACGTGGCCAGATGGGTCTTGCCCGACCCGAGGTCGCCGATCAGGGCCAGGGCCCGGCCCGACTCGCCGAGCTCGCCGCCGCCGGTCGACAGGTAGCCGTCGACGAACCGGTGGGCGCTGTCGAAGGCCGGGGTGACCACGGTGATCGCGGTGGGGTCTGCGTCGTCGCCAAGGCGCAGCGTGTAGGTGACGGGGACCTCGGGCTCGTGCGGTCCTTGGCTGCCCTTCATGACTTCTTGTCTTTCTCCAGCCGGGTGAGAAGGCGCATCACGATCTTCTCGCCGAACGCCTTGAGTTTCGCGGGGGTTATGTCCCTGTGCCCATAATCCTCGAAGAAAAGGGCCAGCTGTTCGAGCGCCTGACTGGGTGTCTTGAAGGGGCGTACCGCTTCGGAGAGCTCGTGCATTTCCGCGTCCCCCAGGGAGACTCGACGTTTGACCAGAATTTCGCGGATGTCGCATCCCCCGCCGTCCAAAAGGCCGACCGGCAGGAAAATTGTATGGCAGGTGGGGTGCCTGCCGAACTGACCGGCGAGCTTGCCGGGGTCGTCCGTCAAGGACTCGGCGAAGAAGACCATCCGCCTGCGCGCCAGCTCCTGGAAGTTGCGCACCCACTTGAGCTGGAGGTGCTGCGGGAGGAGGACGACGGCCACGCCGCCGCGTTCGTTCAGGACGTCCCTGATCCGGCCGAACGCCACATACGGATCATCGGTCGCCTGCCGCAGCGATTCCACATCCTCGTGGAGGGTCCATTCCTCCTCCTCCAGGAGTACGGTCATCTGCCGGGCCAGCCACAGCGCCATGTCGGAGAACTCGGTGCAGTCCTCGTGGCCGGTCGACTGGCTGTAGTCGGCGACGCAGACCCGCTCGATCTCCCGCTCGCGGGCCAGCAGGTGGGCGCAGCGCTGGATGAACGTGCTCTTGCCGACCCCCCGCGGGCCGTGCACCAGGATCAGGTGGCCGCGGGCGGCGACCCGCTCCTTGGTGACGGCGGTGTCGAAGCGCTCGTACAGCAGGTCGTGCATGCCGTCGATGAACGCGAACAACGGCAGGTGGTCCACCCGCTCGTCGAAGAAGAGCAGCGGCCCCGTGTAGGGGGAGCCGTCGGGGCTCGGCGGGTGGATGGGGTTGGTCATGCCCGCCGCACCCCCGGATGGGGCCGCCACGGCCGGCGCAGCGCCCTGTCGAAGCCCGCCAGCCGTTCCGCCAGGGCGGTCAGGGCCGGCTCGATGTCGCCGTCGTGAGCCTGCTCGCGGGTGAGCCGCTCGGTGAGCAGGCGACGGGCCTCGGGCACCTGGCGCCAGCCGGGACGGAACCTGCTCACCCTGGCGAGCTGGGCGGCGAGCTTCTCGTACGCCTCCTCGTACGGCCCGGCCTGCGGCGTCCTGCCCGCCTGCCGGGAGGCCCGGTATTCGCGGGCCGCCACCAGGAAGGCGTCGGCGGCGTCGCCCAGGTCGTCGGCGTGCTTGACGGCCACCGTCGAGGCGTTGCGCCACTCCGTGGAGACGAGCGCCACCAGCCCGCCCGCCAGCACCGGCAGCAGGATGGACACCACGGTCGGTAACGGGCCGTCGGCCGGTTTGGGCGGGGCCACGTACGTCATCGCCTGGCAGGCCCGGGTGAACGCGGCGCGGTTCTCCTTCGCCCACCGGTTCGGGTCGAGGGTGGCGGTGGGGGTGACGATGCGGCCCTGGGCGGCGCTCAGCCGGTCGTCGAGCGCCGCCGCCGCGGCTGCCAGCTCGGGCTGCCGGGTGGGGGAAAGGCACTGGACGATCTGGTCGTCACGCAACGGCGGGGCGGAATGCGAACATGCGGCCAGTGCTATGGGTGCGCCGAGGAGGAGTAACCAGCCGAACACCCACAAACGTCGCATACCAGGATTCCTCGCCTCGCCGGTAATTGCCACGATAACCGGCCCCTCCAGCGTAAGTGCGCGGTGGTCACAAACTCGTCATATGACAGCACAGGAAACCCGCCCGCCGGAAGGCGGAATACGGAGGAGGGGCCGGTGACCGCCGCTTTTCGCACCGGGAGGAAGGCGTGCGCGGGAAATGGCGCCTTTCCCGGCGGTCAGGACGCGGTGGCGTGGGCCGGCTCCCTGCCGTCCCTGTCCTCCCCGGTGGCCTCGGGCCGCTCGGGGCCGCGGGCGAGCACGTACAGGAACAGCACGGCCATCACCGCGACGCCCGCCCACATCGCCTGCTGCCAGCCCGCCACGAACGACTCCCTGGTCACCAGGACCACCTTGCCCGCGTACGGTCCCGCCGCGTCGATCGCGGTCGCGACGCCCTCGCGCGCCCGTCCGGCCACCTCATCGGGCACACCGGACAACCGCGCGCCGACCGCGTCGCGGTAGCCGGCCGACAGCAACGCGCCGAGCAGGGCGACCCCGAGCGCGGTGCCGAACTCGCGGGTCACGTCGTTGAGCGCGGACGCGACACCCTGCCGCTCCCGTGGCAGCGCGGCGGTGATGACCTCGGTGGCGGGCGTCATCGACACCCCCATGCCGGCGCCCATGGCCAGCATGCCGGGCAGCACGGACAGGTAGCCGCCGGACACGGAGACGATCGAGGCCATCAGCGCCAGCCCGGCCCCGGCCAGCAGGATCCCCGTGGCCATGGTCGCCCGCGGCCCCACCCGCGCGGCAAGCCGCGCCGCCAGCCCCGAGCTGAGCATCATCAGCACCGCCATGGGCATCAGCGCCACCGTGGACAGCAGCGCCGTCCAGCCGAGCACCGCCTGCAGGAACGGGAAGAGCACCACGAAGATCCCCGCCTGGACGCCGAACACCGCCAGCAGCGTGACCGACCCTCCCGCCAGTCCGCGCTCCCTGAACAGCCGCACGTCCAGCAGCGACGCCTCCCGCCGGCGCAGCTCCCACGCGACGAACCCGGCCGCCGCCACGAGACCGGCGGCGAGCGCGGCCAGGATCTCGGGCGCCGCCCAGCCGCGTACGGGACCCTCCTGGAGCGCGAAGATCAGCCCCGCCACGGCCACGACGGAGGCCACCGCGCCCACCCCGTCGAAGCGGTGCCCGTGGCGCTCGCGCGAGTCGGGCACCGACCGCACGGTCATGACCAGCGCCACCACGACCAGGGCCAGCGGCAGGACGAACGACCACCGCCAGGTCGCGACGTCCACCAGGGCGGCCGACAGGAACATGCCGAGGATGCCGCCGCCGCCCGCGACGCCCGTCCACACGCCGATCGCCCGGCCGCGCTCCTGGGCGGGGAAGGTGGAGGTGATGACGGCGAGCGTGATCGGCATGATCATCGCGGCGCCGACGCCGCTCGCCAGGCGGGCGGCCAGCAGCATGCCGGCCGTGGGCGCCAGCGCCGCCGCCGCGCTCGCCGCCCCGAAGACGGCCAGCCCGGCGATCAGCATGCGCCTGCGGCCCCAGCGGTCGCCGATCGCGCCCAGCGGCAGCAGCAGCGCGGCCAGGGTGAGGGTGTAGACGTTGATGATCCACAGGATCGTGCTCTGCGCGGCGTCCAGCTCGACGGCCAGCTCGGGCTGGGCGACGTTCAGGCCGGACACCGAGGCGATCACCGCCATCAGCGCGACGCAGACGGCCACGAGGATCGCGCGCAACCGGCGCGGCTCGTACGTGCTCATGAAAGGTCCTTTCGCAGGTGGTCCTGCGAACGTAGCCGTGACTTGCCGCTGACGCATAAGCTGTTGCTCATGACGCAAGACGATGACGACCTCGACAGCCTGGTACGCAAGAGGATCCGCGCCCTGCGCGTCGCCCAGGGCTGGTCACTGGAGGAGCTGGCCGCCCGCGCCAGGCTCAGCCAGTCCACGCTCAGCCGCATCGAGAACGGTCAGCGCCGCCTCGCGCTCGACAGCCTCGTCACCCTCGCCCGCGCCCTCGACACCTCGCTCGACCAGCTCGTCGAGACCGCCGGCGACGACGTCATCAGCAACCCCATGATCGACGCTCCCCACCAGCTGATGCGCTGGCCGGTCAAGGCCGACCCGGGCCTGAGCGTCGTACGCCAGCGCATCACCGAGCCGCCCCCCGACAACCCCGCGCGCATGCGCGCCCACCCCGGCCGCGAATGGCTGGTCGTCCTGTCCGGCACCGCCGTGCTCCTGCTCGGCAACCGGCGGCTGCGCGTCGAGACGAACCAGGCGGCCGAGTTCCCCACGATGCTCCCGCACGCCATCGGCGCCGAGGGGCGGCCCTGCGAGATCCTCGGCATCTTCGACCGCGACGCCCGCCGCGGCCACCGCCCAGGCCAGGAGACCTGAGCCCTACGAGGCGGGCGTCAGGCGGTAGCGGATCGGCAGGCGCTTCAGGCCGCCGACGAACGTCGTCGCCGTCCACGCCGGCTCGCCGTCCAGCTCGACGCTCTCCAGGCGGGGCAGCAGCTCGGCGAACAGCGCCGCCACCTCCATCCTGGCCAGCGCCGCCCCCAGGCAGTAGTGCACGCCGGTGCCGAAGGCCAGGTGCCGGTTCGGGTCGCGGGCGACGTCGAAGCGGAACGGCTCGTCGAAGACGTCCTCGTCCCTGTTGGCCGACGGGTACGACAGCAGCACCGACTCGCCCGCCGCGATCGGGACACCGCGTACGTGGGTGTCGGCGCGGGCCGTGCGCATGAACGACGTGACCGGGCTCACCCAGCGGATCATCTCCTCGACGGCCGTGGGCAGCAGGCCGGGGTCGCGGCGCAGCAGGCCGAGCTGATCGGGGTGGCGGATGAGCGCCTCCAGCCCGCCCGCGACGGTGGAGCTGGTGGTGTCATGGCCGGCGGTGGCGATGAGGATGTAGTAGGAGGCGATCGTGGTGTCGTCGAGCAGGCGGCCGTCGATGCGCGCGCCCGCGATGCAGGAGGCCAGGTCGCCGGTCGGCCGGGCGCGGCGGGCCGCGGTCAGGTCGTGGAAGTACGCGAACAGCTCCTCCAGGGCGCCCATGTGCGCGCCCGGCGTGCCCGCCGCCGTGCTTCCCTTGTCGCGGTCGTCGTGGCCGAACAACTGCTGGGTGAGCCGCAGCATCAGCGGATAGTCGGACTCCGGCAGGCCGAGCAGGGCGAGGATCGCGTACAGGGGGTAGGGCGCGGCGATCTGCCGGGCGAAGTCGCAGCTGGAGCCGTGCTCGGCCATGAGATCGACGTGCCCGCGGGCCAGCTCCCGCACCCGGTCCTGCAGCGCCCGCATGGCCTTCGGACGGAACCAGTCGGCGGCGATCGCCCGCAGCGGCCGGTGCTCGGGCTCGTCGAGGTGTACGAGGCTGGCCAGCGCCTTGCCCCGCGCCCGCCGCTCCCGCAGGGCCGCGTCGAGCGCGGCACTGCGCAGCACGGGACGCGGCGCGTTGAGCCAGAGCGTGTGATCACGCTCGACGGCATGCACGTCGTCATGCCTGGTGACCGCCCAGAACGGGTTATAGCCGTCAGCCTGCACATAGTGGACGGGCGCCTGCCGCCGCAGCAGCGTGAGCGCCGCGTGCAGCAGCCCCTCATCGGCGTACGCGGCGGGCGTCGCCAGCACCCGCCCCGCCTCGGCGACGGTCATGCCGTGGAAGCTTTCGCGCGTGAGCGGGTCGGTGGGTGATGGTGATGGTGATGGCGGTGGCGATGGTGGTGGCGATGGTGGTGGCGATGGTGGTGGCATGGTGGCGGGCTCCTGGTCGGCGGGTGTGCGGACGGTGGTGCGCCGCCTGCTGGGGAGGACGCTCCCGAGCCGCGGTGGAGCCCGTCCCCCGGGCGGACCGGCCCCCGCCTGCATTATGACCCCCAAGAGCGCCGGCGCGCCGGATCAGGAAGGCCCCGGAACGCCGGCGCGCCGGATCGGGAAGGCCCCAGAGCGCGCGCCGGAGCCCGAGGGCCCCCGCGCGGCGGTTACCCCGGCCCGGGGAGCGGGTGGGGTCCTCGGGCCCCCGGCGGGCCCGCTCCACGCGGGGCC
>NZ_JBEXLH010000077.1:0-35377 GCF_040609855.1 Nonomuraea sp. NPDC004580
CCTCGGCCTCGTCGAGGGCGGTGATGAGCCCCGCCACGACGCCGAACTTCTCCTTCTGCACCGCGGTCACCGCGAACACCACGTCGTCGGCGCTGGCCGACGTGCTCGGCATCTCCCTCGACCGGCTCGCCACCCGCTCCACTCCCGCGCCCACCGGCTAGCCCGGTCGCCGCCTGACTGGCGGCACTCCCGTGATCCCGCTCCCCGGTGGTACCGTGGAGCGGTACTCGGTGTCACCGAGTAGCGGAGGGCGGGGGTGACGTGGACAACCTCACGGAGATGCTGAAGGGCACGCTCGAAGGCTGCGTGCTGGAGATCATCGGTAGCGAGGAGACCTACGGCTACGCCATCACGCGCCGGCTGAACGACCTCGGCTTCACCGACGTCGTCGAGGGCACCGTCTACACCATCCTGCTGAGGCTGGAGAAGAACGGCCTGGTCCAGGTCACCAAACGGCCCTCAGGGGTGGGCCCGCCGCGCAAGTTCTACGCGCTCAACGACGCCGGCCGCCGCGAACTGGCCACGTTCTGGACGAAGTGGGAGTACATCACCACACGTCTCGACAAGCTCAGAGAGGGCCGCCGATGAGCTTCCGGCGGACCGTCACCGGCGGCGACCTCACCCGGCAACGGCTCACCCGCCCGCTGGGCAGCCCTCCGGTCAGGCGGGGCGGCGACCTCGCCGGCGGGTCCGGCGAAACGGCCGGCGCCGGGCTCCCGAGAGTCATGCGCCGAGGAGGCCGGGCAGGTCTTCAGGGACGCGGCGGGGTGAGTTTGGCGGCCACGGCGTCGAGCACCCACTCCAGGCCCGTGGTGAACACCGTCTCGGCGTCCACCTCCACCCCGTCGTGCACGAACCTGGCCAGCGCCGGGAAGCGGCCGGTGGCCAGCATGCGGCTGACGTAGGGGCCGCGGGCGCGCTGCCAGTCGCTCTCGGACAGGCCCGTGGCGCGCTCGGCCCGCAGGTTCGCGATCTCGCGGCGGATGGCGCCCGTGCAGTACGCGCTGAGCGTCTCCACCGCCCGCATGACGGTCGCCAGGTCGGCCAGCCCGGCGAGGGAGGCCAGCAGCACCTCGGTGACGGCCATCGCGTTGGGGCCCAGCGCGGGACGGCCGCCGAGCAGGTCGGCCAGCCACTCGTGGCGCAGCGCGGCCTGCCGGGTGCGGTGGGCGTGACCGGCGAGCGCCTCCCGCCAGTCGCGGGGCGGCTCGGCGGGCAGCAACTCGGCGTTGACCTCGTCCACCATGAGGTCGAACAGCTCTTCCTTGGTGGAGATGTAGCCGTACAGGCGCATCGGGCCGGCCTCCAGCCGGGCGGCCACCTTGCGCAGCGACACCGCCTCCAGCCCGCCCTCGTCCGCCAGCGCGATGGCGGTGGCGACGATGCGCTCGCGGTCGAGCGGGGCTGGGCGAGCAGGCCGTTCCGGCCGATCCCACACGGTCATGCCTGACATCGTATCGTTGCAATACACTGTATCGCAGATATACGGTGTATCGACATGAGGCACCGTATAGCAGTGGTGGGGGCCGGCCTCGGCGGACTCACCCTCGCCCGCGTCCTGCACCGCCACGGCCACCCCGTCACCGTCCTCGAACGCGACACCGCCCCCGACGCCCGCCCCCCGGGCGGCACCCTCGACCTGCACGAGAACCTCGGCCAGACCGCCATCGCCCAAGCAGGGCTGACCACCGAGTTCGAACGGCTCGCCCGCCCCGAAGGCCAGGCCATGCGCATCCTCGGCACCGACGGCACCGTCCTGCGTGACTGGCGGCCCCGCCCCGGCGAGCGCGCCAACCCCGAGATCGACCGCGGCCAGCTCCGCGACCTCCTGCGCGGCCCCCTGGACGTGCAGTGGGGCACGAACGTCACCGAGGTGGCGCCGGGCGCCCCCGGCGGCGTCCTGGTGCGCTCCGCCGACGGGAGCGCCCACACATACGACCTGGTCGTCGGCGCCGACGGCGCCTGGTCCCGCGTCCGAGGCGCCCTGTCACCCGCCACCCCCCGCTACACCGGCGTCACCCTGCTCGAAACCTCCCTCGACGACGTCGACACCGCCCACCCCGACCTCGCCCGCCTCATCGGCGACGGCGCTCTCGCCGTCTACGGCGTCAACCGCGCCGTCGTCGCCCAGCGCAACAGCGGTGGCCACGTCAAGGTGTACGCCCAGTTCCGCGCCCCCCTCGACTGGCACACCGACCCCGCTCGCCACCTGGGCCTCACCCGGCAGCCCGCCCTCGACCCCACCGACCCCGACGCCGTCAGGCCGCTGCTGGAAGCCCTGTTCGACGGCTGGGCCGCCCCCGTGCTCGACCTGCTGCGCCGCGGCACCACCTTCGCCCACCGCCCCATGCACGTCCTGCCGGTCGGCCACACCTGGGACCACGTGCCCGGCGTGACGCTCCTGGGTGACGCCGCCCACCTGATGCCGCCCCTCGGCGTGGGCGCCAACCTCGCCATGATCGAAGGCGCCGAACTCGCCCAAGCCCTCACCGAAGTACTCACCGAGGCCCGGGACGCGGAGGTGGACGCGGAAGTGGACGCGGCCGTGCGCGCGTTCGAGGAGCGCATGCAGGCCCGCGCCGCCACGTTCGCCGAGATGACGGCCGCCGGTCTGGACCGCCTGGTCGGCCCCGACCCCGCCACGGCCATCGCCCTCTTCGACGACCTCCAGCCCGCCTGACAGGGGGCAGCCGCGTCTCACGGCAAGTGGTCAGGATTCGGGGCGGTCGCGCAGCAAGGGGTGGGTGCGCATCGCGACCTCCAGCTCCCCGGGCAGGTCGTCGCGGTAGCGGCCCAGCGTGGACAGGTCGCCGTGGCCCAGGACCCGCCGCACGGCGTCCATGTCCACCGCGTCCGCCAGCAGATGGGTGGCCGTGGTGTGACGCAGCCCGTGCGGGGTGACCGAGCGGCGCTGGTCGGCCGGCACCCGCGCCTGCACCCGGTCGATCACCGCCTGCACGTCACCGCGCGCCAGCCGCCGCCCCCGCCACGACAGCAGCAGCGCCTTGTCGGCCCCCGCCGGCCGGCCCCGCTCCAGGTAGGTCTGCAGCACGGCCGCCACGTCGTCGGGCAGCGGCACGTCACGCGTACGGCCGCCCTTGCCGAAGATCCGCCAGTAGCGCACCCCGTCGTTGGTGTAGAAGTCCTCCACGTTCGCGCGTACGAGCTCCGACACCCGCGGCCCCACCGTCGCCAGCAGCAGCACGATCACCGCGTCGCGCAGCTCCGTACGCTGGTCACGGCGCCTGCCCTGCTCCGGCGCCGTCTCCGGCAGCGCCCGCGCGGCCCCGATCAGACCTTGCGCCTGCTCGCGGGTCAGCGCCCGCCGCTGCGGCGGCAGCCCGCCCCGCTCCCTGGCCGTCACGCTGGAGCGCGTCATCGGGTTGATCTGCACCCATCCCGCCAGCGCCGCGTGCTTGAACAGCGCCGAGATCGACCGGCGGAAACGCGCCTGCGACGACGGGGACTGCCCCGCCCCCTTCTCCCGCGCCACCCCCTTGCGGCCGTCCGGGCGGCGCGCGAAGGCCAGCAGGATCGCATCGACGTCCTCGCCCGTCAGATCGTCGAGCACCACGTCGGCGCCGGCCAGCTCCACCAGCGTGGCCACGTCACGGGCATAGACCTCGGCCGTGGACGGCGACAGCGCCCCCGTCAGCGTCCTGGCGCGCACCAGCTCCACGTAACGGTCCGCCGCCTCCGCCACCGTCAACCGGTCGAGCTCCGCAGGCCGCACCGGCCACTCCTCCCCGCACGTCACGACTCGAAGATCCACGCACGACGGTAGCGGGCGGCACCGACAAACGACACCCGCGGTCAGCACCGGCGATCAGCACCGCCCCCTGAAGGACGGCGGTGCCGGAGGCGGCCCGGGCGCGGCGGGCCGCCTCCGGCGGGGGCCGCCACGCGTCGAGTACGCGCTCACCCCGCTCGCCGCCGGCCTCAAAGGACTCAAAGGACTCAAAGGACTCAAAGGACTCAAAGGACTCAAAGGACGAGGTCAGATGTCGCGGAAGGTCTCGATCCGCGCGCCCAGGGCGTTCAGCCGCTCGGCCAGATCCTCATACCCCCGGTTGATCACGTACACGTTGCGCAGCACAGACGTGCCCTCGGCCGCCATCATCGCCAGCAGCACCACCACCGCGGGCCGCAACGCCGGCGGGCACATCATCTCCGCGCTGCGCCACCGCGTCGGCCCCTCCACCAGCACCCGGTGCGGGTCCAGCAGCTTCACCGACGCGCCCAGCCGGGTCAGCTCCGTCAGGTAGATCGCGCGGTTGTCGTACACCCAGTCGTGGATCAGCGTCGACCCCTGCGCCGAGGCGGCGATCGCCGCGAAGAACGGCACGTTGTCGATGTTCAGGCCGGGGAACGGCATCGGGTGGATCTTGTCGATGGGGGAGACCAGCTTCGACGGCCGCACCGTCAGGTCCACCAGCCGCGTACGGCCGTTGGCCGCCGCGTACTCGCCGCCCCGATCGTGATCGAGCCCCATCTCCTCCAGCACCGCGAGCTCGATCTCCAGGAACTCCACCGGCACCCGGCAGATCGTCAGCTCCGACGACGTCACCACCGCCGCCGCCAGCAGGCTCATCGCCTCCACCGGGTCCTCGGAAGGGGAGTAGTCGACGTCCCGCTCGATGTGCGGCACCCCGTGCACCGTCAGCGTCGTCGTGCCGATGCCCTCCACCCGCACGCCCAGTTGCTCCAGGAAGAAGCACAGGTCCTGCACCATGTAGTTGGACGAGGCGTTGCGGATCACCGTCACCCCGTCGTGGCGGGCGGCGGCCAGCAGCGCGTTCTCCGTCACCGTGTCGCCCCGCTCGGTCAGCACGATCGGCCGTGACGGCGCCACCCCGCGATCCACCCGCCCGTGGTAGAAACCACCCGTCGCGGTGATGTCAAGCCCGAAGTGCCTGAGCGCCGACATGTGCGGCTGCACCGTACGCGTGCCCAGGTCACAGCCGCCCGCGTACGGGATCTGGAACTGCTCCGTGCGGTGCATCAGCGGACCCAGGAACATGATCACGCTCCGGGTGCGGCGCGCCGCCTCGGTGTCCATCGCCTCCAGCTCCAGCCGGGACGGCGGCACGATCTCCAGGTCGCTGCCCTCGTTGATCCAGCGCGCCCGCACCCCGATCGAGGCCAGCACCTCCAGGATGCGGTACACCTCCTCGATCCGCGCCACCTTGCGCAGGATCGTCCGGCCGGAGTTGAGCAGCGACGCGCACAGCAGCGCCACGCACGCGTTCTTCGACGTCTTGACGTCGATGCTGCCCGACAACCGGCGGCCGCCCACCACGCGCAGATGCATCGGCCCGGCATAGCCGAGCGAGACGATCTCGCTGTCGAGCGCCTCGCCGATCCG
This sequence comes from Nonomuraea sp. NPDC004580, assembly GCF_040609855.1. Taxonomy (NCBI): domain Bacteria; kingdom Bacillati; phylum Actinomycetota; class Actinomycetes; order Streptosporangiales; family Streptosporangiaceae; genus Nonomuraea; species Nonomuraea sp. NPDC004580. Next base: position 5,366 of record NZ_JBEXLH010000077.1, read on the forward strand.
GGCGATCATCTCAAGACTGATGTTCTGGTTTCCGCGCTCGATCCGGTTCACCGCGCTCTGACTCGTCGCCAGCGCATCCGCCAGCTGCAGTTGGGTCCAACCACGATGCTGGCGAGCGTCCCGGATCAGCCGGCCGATCCGCACAAGGTAATCATCTGCCACAACAGCGAACCATATCTCACATATGAGATGTAGTTGCGTCCGAGGGTGCCGACGCGCCGGACAACTCCCGAAGACGCGCCAGATGCTCCGGCGTCGCCTGCGCCTTCGCCTTGTGCACGAACGCCTGCCGCGCCTGCCGGAACCCGTTCTGATCGTCGAACATGTCCCGGCTCATCTCCGCCAGCTCCTCGGCCCGGTAGGCGTCCAGCGGCTTACGCCGCTCATCGGCCTCCCGCGCATGCCGCCTGCCCGCCAGGAACCGGTCATAACCCGGATCGGCCGACAACCGCTCGGCGTACTCCAGCACCCGCCGCTCGAAGTCCAGCCGCGAACCCGCCAGCGCCTTGTCGGCCAGCCCGAACTCCACCGCCTCCGCCGCGCCGATCGGCAACGCCTCCTGCGTCAGAGCCCGCGCCCGCTCCGCACCCACCCGGCGCGTCAGCGAGTACGTCCAGTACTCGCTGCCGAACAGCCCCATCGTGCGGTAATGCGGGTTCAGCACCACCGAGTCACGTACGATCACCCGGTCGGCGCCCAGCCCCATCATCACCCCGCCCGCACCGGCGTTGCCCCCGATCGAGGTCACCACCAGCTGGCTCGTGCAGCCCACGATCTCCCGGCACACCGCGTTGATGGCGTTGATGTTCATCCACGCCTCCAGCTCCGGCTGCCGCGCCGCCTCGATCACGTTCAGGTGGATGCCGTTGGAGAACACCTCACCGCCGCGCACCACCAGCACCCGCGTGTCCTGCGACACCGCGTACCGCAGCGCCGAGGCCAGCCGCCGGCACTGATCGGTCGACATCGCGCCGTTGTAGAAGTCGAAGCTCACCACGCCCACGCCCTCGCTGCGGTCGTAGGTGATCTCGCTGTAGCCCGACCGCTGCGGCGCCTCCGCCACCAGGTCGCCCAGCGCCAGCGTCGCCGGCAGCTTGATGCCGCCCTCCCGCTCGACCTTCACATGACCCACCCACAGCGTGCCGTCGCCGGTGTGCACCAGCACCGCGCCCTCCCGGCGCCCCGCCACCTGACCGGGCGTCCCCGCCAGCTCAGGACCCCGGTAGACGTCGAACACCCGCACCGGCAGGTCGCACAGAACCGCCCGCCCGCCGGGCGCGCCGTCGGCCGCGCGCACCCGCCGAAGGATGTCCTCGGTCGGCTCGCTCCAGGAGAACTCCCGGTCGGCGTGCCGCATCGCCCGCCGCAACCGGCCCCGCACCTCCGGCGAGCGGTAGTCCAGCGGCACCGGCACGAACGCCGGATCGGCCGCCTTGCCCGCCACCTCCGCCACCAGCTCGACCGCCGCGTCCGCGACCGGCCCGTTGTACAGCGCCGACTTACGCGGCGGCTCGGCCGGCATCGGGAACGTCCGGTACCCCCAGATGGGGCCGGCGTCCATCTCCTCCACCGCCTGCAGCGCCGTGACGCCCCACTCGGGCTCGGCGTCGGCGATCGCCCAGTCCAGCGAGGACGGGCCCCGGTCGCCGGGCGGCCCCGGGTGGATGATCACCGTACGGTGGGTGCGCCACAACGCGTCCGGCACCCGCTCCTTCAGGAACGGGCAGATGATCAGATCGGGCTTGTGCAGCTCGGCCGCCTCCGTCATCTGCTCCTGCGAGATGGCCAGCTCGACACCGACGTCATGCCCGGAACGGCGCAACTCGAGCCAGGCGCGCTGGGTCAGGCCGTTGAAGGAGGAACAGAGCAGCAAGATACGCAACGCGGGAACTTCTTTCCGAACAGGGGAGCAGTGGTCACCAGGGGAGGGACTACCAGGCGGACGGCGGATCGCCGCACGCGTCACCACCCTTTACGGCAGTCCCATATGACCCATACATGCACATGATGCTGACATGAAATGCCCACTGCTGGTGACCAATCACGGCAAAAAGCCACGTCCGCGGCCCCAGATTGACCCGCTTTGCCCCGTAAGATCCCGCCAGGTCACAGCCCCCCACCCCCACGAAAAAGGGGCGCCCGAGCGGGGGAGTAGCCCGAGCGCCCCCGGCGATGACAGCCCGCCCATGCGAGACACATCACCACACCCCCAGCATCCCGCCCCACCACCCCACCCCAGGTCACGCCCAGGACAGAATCCACCGCAGGCCCCTTGGCACAACCCCGCCCCACCACGATCCAAACCCGCCCGCCCACCCCGACTTCCCGCACCGCCAAAACCCCTTGAACCGACCTTCACCCCCACCACACCCACCCATCCGTCGTCACCCCGCATCCTGACCAGAGAAGGGGGGACACACCATGCACACCACCATCACCACCATGACCGCCACCCTCGCCCTCACCACCGCCTGCACAGCCGCCTGCACAGCCGGACCACCGCCCTACGACAGCGCCGCCCACCCACCACCCGCGGCCGCCCGCACCACCGACTGCGGACGAACCCCCAGCGGCCTCCACATCACCGCCGACCTCCCCACCCAGCCTGCCACCGCCTGCACCACCGCCCGCCACGTCGCCGACGCCTACCACCGCAACCGCCCCACCCCAGGCGACGACCTCCCCAACTTCACCGTCAACGTCGACGGCACCACCTGGGAATGCCGCCAGCTCGAGCGCCCCCGCCCCCACGGCCGCTGCCAACACCCCGCGGGCGGCGACGTCACCCTGACCTGACCGCTCAAGGACGTCCCCGCCCCACGGGCGCGGGGGAGCGGCCACCCCACCCCGGCCGCCCCACCCCGGCCGCCCGATCAGGCGATACCGCCCACCGGCTTGCCGTCGTGCAGACCCCCGACACACACCAGCCGCGTCGGGCTCGACGAACTCGGCATGATGATCCCGGCCCCGATCACACAGTCGACGATCGTGACCGTCCCCGCCCGGAGCACTTCAGCCGAAGCGGCCGACGCGACGCCCACCGGCAGCACGGCACCGAACGCGAGCACAGCGGCGACGACACTGACACGAGACATGATCCCGTCCAATCGCTATGAGCCACGACAAGTGACTCATAGTTACCGCACCCACCACACCCCGAAACCCTCTACCGTACGACTGGCAATGATCAAGTAAGGAGCCACATGCCCGACCACACCCTCAACCGCCGCACCCTCCTCACCCTCGGCACCACAACAGCCGCCGGCCTGTTAGGACTCGCCACCCCGGCCCGCGCCACCGCCCCCACCTGGGAGAACATCGTCGAGAAGACGTCATTCGACGACCAGGCCGGCTTCACCGCCAGCTGGCAGCACGGCTACCCCTGGGGCCAATACCACAACGGCGCCGCCACAATGCTCCCCGGCAAGGCCACCCTCTCCGGCGGCGTCCTCACCCTCACCGCCACCCGCCTCGCCACCAGCACCGAGAACAGCCCCTCGAACCCATACGCCCCCATCTGGTACCACTCCGGCGCCGTCCACGCCACCACCCCCATCCTCATCAACGACCAATTCCCCGAGTACGACATCGAAGGCGAATTCCGCACCCAGACCGGCCAAGGCATCTGGCCCGCCTTCTGGACCACCGGCATCTACCCCGACTGGCCCCCCGAGAGCGACATCCTCGAATACGTCGGCGACTCCACCAACCTCTTCAACACCTGGACCAAAGCCGCCGGCGAGAACGACCCCGCAGAACGCACCCCGCTACCCGTCGCCGACCCCGGCGCCTGGCACCGCTACCGCCTCTGGATGGAGAAGGACGGCGACGACGTCCTGCTCGACTACTACTTCGACGGCCGATGGCAGGCCACCCACCGCGGCGTCGGCTGGGCCGGCATCCCGCAATACCTCATCATCAACCTGCAGATGGGCTCCTGGGCCTCCGGCGTCGAACCCGGCGACCCCCAATGGCCCCAGCAACCCGGCCCCACCGGCGACACCACCTTCCAAGCCCGAAATGTCTGGTTCGGCCGCACTCGCAACTGGTGACCGTCCGTGACCTGAAGCGAGGGGAGCTCCTGGCCGCGAGCCCGCCGGGGTAGGGGAGCGCCCCTGTGATCAGCCGCGACCTGCTCGCGCTCCTGCATCGCCCCTGGCGCGCGGGCACCGCCTTCGCGCCGGCTTCTGCCAGGGGATCCCTTTGCCGCGTCCCTGTCGAGCGCCGCAAGGAGACGTCATCACGTGTCCCGCCATACGACGCTGAATCGGCATGAACGGGATGAAATGTGCTATACCCGACAGAACCCACATTCTGTCTGGTATCGGAATCGAGCATGAGAGCGGCCGGAAGCGGGGGCCGGGGGTCATAAACGGTTGACGAAGCGTGCGGCGGCGCGCTGGCTCATGCCGGTTTCGCCGCGTACGAGGAAGACGGCTTCCTGGATCTGGCCGGCCGCCTTCAGCTCTCGTGCTTGATCGACGAGGTCGATGCTGATCGTCGGCCGGTTGCGCGGGTTCCTGGTGAGCCGGACGGCGAAGATGATCAGCCAGATGGCTGCGGCGGTGATCACTGCGGTGATCGCGACGAGGCTCGGTGTGGTGATGGCGAGGGCGGGCATGTGCAGGCGTCTGCCCGGGTGTGCGGGCTTTATTCGCCGCGGCTGCTCGTTGCTTGATAATGAACATTATGTCAAGTAGACCGTTCCGGGGGCCTCTCCCGCGGGGGCCGTCAGAAGAACGTCACCGTACGTTCGCTCACCCGACGCCGGTGCATCCACCACAGCAGCGCCTGCGCGGCGAGCAGCAGCGGGACGATGGGCAGCGCCACCACGGCCAGCCTCTCGAGCGTGCCGGGATCGGCGACGTCCTGCGGCAGCGAGCCGGTCATGAGTCCCCCGGCGGTCAATGGCAGGGACGCGGCGGTGACCAGCGTGGCGGCGAACGTCAGCCCGTCGCGTCCCCTCCTGAGCGCGAGCCACGCCGCGGCGGCCGCGAGCGGCCCGGTGAGGCCGGGGATGAAGGTGGCGGGCGTGAGGGTGAGGCTGGTGAGCGGGGCGGCGCCGAGCAGGAGTGCCAGGAGCGTGATCGTGAGGGGTGCGGCGCGGGTGGCGGTGCGGCGGGCGTGTGCGCGTGACTCCCCCGTGGTCCTGAGGGTGAGGAAGGCGGTGCCGTGCAGGAAGAAGACGGTGACTACGGTGAGTGAGGTGAGCAGTGCGTAGGGGTTGAGTGGTGCTCCCCCGTTCTGTATGGCGTTGCCGAGCAGGAGGCCGGTCGATGCGGCGAAGGTGGTGGCGGCGGCGGCCATGGTGGTCTCCCATCGGGCTCGCCATCGGGGTCCGGGCCGGCGGGCGCGGAACCACATGGCGGCGTCGCGGACGAGCCATGCGGCGATCATGGTGACGATGACGGGATGAAGCCGGGCGAACAGGCGGGTTTCGGCTGCGGGGAAGGTGAGGGCGAGGACGCCGGCGAAGGCGATGAGCCAGACTTCGCCGGCGAGGAAGAACGGTCCGATGGCGGCGACGGCGCGGTTGCGGGCGGGTGGGTCGTGGCGCAGGAGGGGCAGGTAGGCGGCGGTGCCGATGCTGAAGCCGTCGAGTGCGAACCATCCGGTGATGAGCAGGCCGGTGAGCAGTGGCCAGAGGGTGTGCATCAGTGCTCCGCGGTGGTCGGGGGGCCTCCCGTGGTCTGCCCGCTCTCCCCCAGGGTTCGGCCGAGGATGACGGTGTCGGGGCCTTGGCGGGCGAGTTTGGCGATGAGGGTGTAGCCGGTGGCGGCGAGGGCGGCGTACAGGGTGGTGAAGATGATCAGTGAGGCGAGTGCGCTGCCGGTGGTGAGGTCGGAGACGGCTTGGCTGGTGGGCAGGACGTCGTAGATGGCCCAGGGTTGGCGGCCGATCTCGCGGACCGTCCAGCCGAGGATGACGGTGAGGAAGGGCAGCGGGATGGTCCAGACGCCGATGCCGAGCAGGAGGCGGTGTCGTTCGATGCGGCCTTTGCCGAGCAGGGCGATGGGGATGAGGGCGAACAGGACGTAGAGGTAGGCGACGGAGATCATGATGGTGACGGCGATGGTGATCCAGCCGGGTGCCATGTAGTCGCCGGGGCCGTGCTGGGCGATCATGCGGGCGGCGACGGCTTCGGCTCCATGGGTGCCGGGGATTTTGGTGGGTTGGTTGCGGACGATCCACAGGACGGAGGCGTCGCCGAAGCCGATGGTGAAGAAGGTGGCGATGTAGCCGACGGTGAGTCCGAGTCGCATGCCGGTGCGGTGGAAGCGGACGTCGGTGGTGCCGTGGCGGAAGTGCCAGGCGCTGATGCCGGCGATGAGGAATCCGGCGACCATGAGGGCGGCGGGCAGGATGTGTCCGAGGGCGATGAGGGCTGCGGGGTTGGTGAGCAGGGCGGCGAGGTCGGTGAGGCGGAGGGTGTCGCCGTGGGGGTGGTGGCCGACGGGGTTCTGGAGGAATCCGTTGGCGACGAGGATGAGGTAGGCGGAGGCGAGCGCGGCGAGGGTGACGATGTAGAAGGTGGTGAGGTGCAGGAGTTTGGGGAGGCGGCCCCAGCCGAAGATCCACAGTCCGAGGAAGGTGGATTCGATGAAGAAGGCGTAGAGGGTTTCGAGGGCGAGGGGTGCGCCGAAGAGTTGTCCTGCGTGGTGGGTGAGGCCGCTCCAGTTGAGGGCGAACTGGAATTCGAGGAGGAGGCCGGAGATGATGCCGAGGCCGTAGTTGACGAGGTAGATCTGGCCCCAGAATGTGGTGAGTCGTTCGTAGTGGGGGTCTGCGCCGATGGTGTGGCGGGTGTGGAGGTAGGCGATGAGGGGTGCCAGGCCGAGGGTGAGGGCGACGAAGAGGAAGTGGAGGCTGGTGGTGATGCCGAATTCGAGCCTGGCGAGGGTGAGGGTGTCCATTTAGGGGTGGCGGCGGAAGATGGCGTATTCGGCGAGGAGTCCGAGTGCTGCTCCTCCCCCGAAGGCGATGAGTTCGTCGATGCCGAGGCCGGTGGGGCGGTCGGTGAGGAGGGTGACGGCGAGGTTGCCGATGATGATGCCGGTGATGATGAGGGCGATGAGTCGCACGGTGGGTAGGGCGGAGTTCTTGGTCATGGGTGGTGGTCTCCCCGGTCGTGGTTGTGTAGGTAGGCTACACATGTGGTGGCGGCCGGTGGTCAGTCCCGAGGGGTGATCGTGTCTCGTTCTTGAGGGCGAGGGGCCTCGTCCTCAGGTAGGGGTCCGCTGGGTGAGGAGTTTGAGTGCGGCGCCGGGTGAGGAGGCGCACGGCGGTGATGATGAGCGGTGCGCCATTGCTGAGAATCACATGGAATTCTGGGTTTTTCTGAGGTGGCGCACATTGGTGGGGTTCGTTTACGTGAGGCGGGTGTTTATTGTGCGGTTGTGCGCAGTGGAAGTCAGGAAATAGCGGCTTTTGCCGGTTTATCGCAGGTGGGGCGGGTGTGCGGAGCTCGATGCATGCTGGTCGGCGGGGTGAGGTGCCTCTCCCCTGCCCGTGTGATGGATGTGCCGGGTGTGGAGATTTCTTAGCCGTGTCGAGGTGTGTGCGCAGGGTGATATAGGCGGGGTTGAGCGGGGGTTTGGGCGGCCTGGGCGGGCCGGCCGGGGCATTGACGGCGGCATTGACTTTGTGTTGATTGGGTGTCGCCCGCGGGGGGTGGCGTTTTAGGGTGGAGCTCCTGCTATTCGCGCCGCGAGAGGAGCAGCACGTGGGGACTGAGTCGGTGTTATGCCCGGTGTGCCGGGGGGTTCTGCCCGCTTCGGGGAAGGATGCGTACACGACGTTGCGCGGTCGGCTGATCGTGACGAACGGGTACTGCGCGGGTGGTTGCGCGGAGCGGCAGGCGGCCGAGCAGGAGCAGCGGCTCGCGCAGCAGCAGGCGCAGCCGGAGCCTCAGCCCCACCAGCAGGCGCAGCCGACGCGGCCGCAGCCTCGGGTGCAGGCGCAGCCACGGCGTGAGCCCTCCCCCGCGCCGGTGCCTGCTGGGCCGGTTCCTGCTGGGCGGGTGCCGTTGCGGGTGGTGCGCTGACCGGTCGGCGGCAGGCGGTCAGGTGTGGCCGTCGGTGGTGTGCCAGTAGTCGCGGGTGCGGATGGCGAGCCCGTCGGGGGTGAACCGGGCGAAGACGCAGCCCGCGAGGCTGACGGGGTGGCCGTCTTCGTGGGCGTGGACGCGGAACTCGATGGCGGCCTGGTCTCCGTCGACGATCGGGGTGGCGAAGGTGACGTGGGGGTCGGTCTCGCCGCTGAAGGACCAGGTGATGTAGTCGGCGATGGCCTTCTTGCCCTTGTGGGGCGGGCGGAAGGGCATGCTGAGGTGTTCGGCGTCGTCGTGGTAGAGGGCGATGATGGCGGCGGTGTCGTGGTGCGTCCAGCCGTGCTGCCAGGTGTCGGCGAAGCGCTGGGCGGCGGTCCTGGTGTCCATGGCGGGTCTCAGGGCGTGTAGGGGCGGGCGGCGGTGACGGCGGTCAGCGGCAGGGGCCCGTACAGGTGGGGGTAGCCGTTCTCGATGCGGACGTCGAGGCCGGTGGGGTCGATGTCGAGGATGAGCAGCGGCTCGGTGACGCCGGTGTAGAAGGTGTCGTGGACGGTGCGCAGCTGGGCGAGGTCGCGGCTGCAGTGGATGAAGCCTTCGTCGTCGAGGGTGCGGCCGAGGGTGGAGATGCGGTACTCCCCCGCGTTCTGGGCGTGCTGCCAGTCGGCGTGCAGGGCGAGGTGGTGGATCACGGGCCTCATTATGGCGTGCTCGATGGCGAGGGTGAGCAGGGTGCGGGCTTGGTCGAGGGGGCGGCGTTCGACGAGGTGCTCGAGCCAGAGGGTGGAGACGGTGGTGTAGAGCAGGCGCAGGCGGGGGTCGTCGGGCGGCAGGCGGAGGGTGTCGGCGAGGACGTGGAGGCAGCCGTCGCTCCAGCGGCGGGCGATGGCCTGCAGGGCGGGGTCGCGGCCGGCGTGGACGTAGAGCTCCCACAGGGCGAGCTGGCGGGTGTGGTCGGCGGCGGCGACCTGGTCGAGGAGGCGGTGCGGGCCGTGGCGGGTGATCCAGGTGCGGGTGGTGGCGAGTTCGCGGTCGACGAGCTGGGCGAAGGCTTCGGCGATGAGCTGGTCGCGTGAGGCGAAGTAGTAGGTGGTGGCGGCCAGGGGCAGGCCGGCATGATGGGCGACGGCGCGGTGGGTGACGGCGGCGAATCCGCCGTGGGTGAGCAGGTGGACGGCGGCGTCAAGGAGGGTGGCGCGGCGGCGTCTGCTGCGGTCTTGGGCGGGGCTGCGGTGTGGGGTCAATGGCCACCTGCGAGGTTGAGGACGACGACGCCGGCGATGATGAGGAGGATACCGCCGATCTTGAGGGCGGTGAGGGTCTCGCCCATGAAGGCGGCGCCGATGAGGGCGATGGCGGCGGTGCCGGCGCCGGACCAGACGGCGTAGGCGGTGCCCATGTCGAGGTGGAGTTTGAGTACGCGGGCGAGCAGGGCGAAGGAGGTGAGGTAGCCGGCGGCGACGACGATGCTCCAGCCGAGGTGGGACAGGCCGTTGGAGAGTTTGAGTGCGCTGGTGGCGAGGACTTCTGAGGCGATGGCGAGGGCGAGCAGGAGCCAGGCCATGGGGGTCTCCGGGAGTGAAGTGGTACGGGCGTACCGAATTTTAGGGCTTTTCTCCCCCGGGGCCCCGCGTTGGCGGGAACTGCTTGAAAACGCTGTCGAAAACGTGTTCCACTGGGTGGCGTGGGTTGGGACGTGCTGGCGTTGGTCGATGACGAGGCTGCCGATGATCGGCCGCTGATCGAGCGGCGTGCGGTGGTGCGTGGCGGTTTTTACGAGATGCAGGCCCGTACGGTGATCGAGCGGGTGCCGTCGGCGGCGGGCATCGTCCAGGAGTGGGCCGTCTCCCCCTATCGCGGGTGTGCTCATGCGTGCCGGGGGTGCGGTGCGCGGGCGGGGCATCGGCGGCTGGGGCTGGGTGCGGGGGCTGATTTCGACGAGCGGATCGTGGTGCGGCCGAACGTGGTGGAGCGGTTGCGGGCGGAGCTTGCGCGGTGGGACGGCCGGGAGCTGGCGGTGGGGGTGGGTGGTGACTGCTATCAGGCGGCGGAGGAGACGTACCGGCTGATGCCGGGGGTGATCGGGGCGCTGGCGGCGTCGGGGACGCCGTTCACGGTTTACACCAAGAGCGCGCTGGTGCTGCGGGATGCGGCGTTGCTGGCGCGGGCGGGTGCGCGGGTGGCGGTGTCGATCGCGTTCGTGGACGAGCGGATCCGGCGGGCGGTGGAGCCGGGCGCGCCGACGGCGCAGGCGCGGCTGGAGCTGGTGTCGGCGCTGGTGGAGGCGGGGGTGGAGTGCCGGGTGCTGATGGCTCCTGTGCTGCCGTTGCTGAGTGACGCGGCCGATCAGCTGGGGGCGACGGTGCGGCGGATCGCGGCGACGGGGGCGCGGGTGGTGGAGCCGGTGGTGTTGCGGCTGCCGGTGGGGACGCGGGAGTGGTATCTGGAGTGGCTGGGGCGGGCGCATCCGGCGCTGGCGGAGCGGTATGAGGAGTTGTACGACCGGGCGGGGTCGCCGTCGGAGAACTACGAGCGGCGTATCACGGGGCAGATCGCGCAGCTGTGCCGGGTGTACGGGATGGAATGTGGTGCTCCTGAGCCGGTGCGGCGTGAGCCGAAGGCGGCTCAGCTGGCGCTGGTGTAGGGCTGCTGGTGAAACCCTTTCCCGAATCATTCAGCAAGCCCGGCGTCGGGGTGGCCCGGCGGGGGAAGAGGAGATCATCTCAGGCGGCGTGGCGGGACGGGGCTTCGTGTCGCCGTGTGCACGCCATGTAGCGGCTCTCCTTTCAATGCCGTCCGCGCGGCGATATTCGTTGGTTTCGTTCGGAAGAAATATAGGGCCGATTGTTCGAAAATTGAGTTTTGCCGCTGGTGGGGGGACGATTTCGGCGGCCGTCGCTAGCGTGGAAATTGTTCATAGCGCCGTCGCGGCGACATTCGTACATCCGTGAACGACGCTTCGACTGTTCCAGGCCGGACCTGGAACTCTTCCCTCCATCAGGAGCAACCAATGGTGAAACGACTTCTCATCGCCATGGCCGTGGCCTCGTCCGCCCTGGTGATCAGCAGCCCCGTCACCGCTCAAGCGGCCACCGGCACCGACGCGGCCTGCACCGCCGCCGAGCAGAGCGCCGCACCGGGAAACGCCGCGGCCAGGTGCCGCTGGAAGACCGTCTACGGCGACTGGTGTAAGCAGTGCTACAAGCACGGCAAGTGGAGGACCGAGTACTGCAACGAAGAGGACGACGACGACGAGTAAATGCGGCTGGGCGCTCGACCGGCGCCCGCGCATCCGGCGCTCCGCGAGGATTCTCCTCGCGGAGCATCCGGCGCTGTCCTGCTGAGGCGCGCCCCTCTTTGTGCGTGCTACGACTCTTCGGTCAGGCCCAGGTACATCACTGCCTGGCTGGCGGGGTTGAACGCGATCGAGGTGACGCGGTCGTGGGAGTTGTGGGTGGTGGTGACGCGGTCGCGCCGGCCGTCGTAGCGGTAGATGTCGGTGCCGAGGTTGGACCAGCCGGTCCCCCGAGGTGAAGTAGAGCACGGCGGGGTCGGTGGGGTGGGCGGCCAGCGGCGGGCCGTTGGTGATGGTGATGTCGGCGTTCTGATCCACGACGGGGGCGAAGCGGTGGCCGCCGTCGAGTGAGCGGTAGATGTGGCGGCCGTCTGAGGGGGCGTGCGCGTCCTTCTCGGCGAGGTCGAGGCCCATGGCGTAGACGACGCTACCTGCATCGCCTGCTGGGCCGAGGTCTTCGGCTCCTGGCCGGCGCCGGCGGGCACGGCCTGCTCCAGGCCGACCTCGGCGGCCTTCCTGGCCTCCGGCATGATGCCGAGCAGGCAGTGGAGAACTTCACGAACTCCCCAGGCGGCGCGCTTGTCGGCGTCGCTGTGGCCGACGGCGTCGATCCCCAGGGAGGCGCCGCCGATGACGGTGCCGCCGGCTTGGGGAATGGCGCGGTCTTGAGCTCGAACTTGCCTCGTGCGGCCTGGGTGTCGCCGCCGAGGGCGGAGGTCGACTCCAGGTGCAGGGCGACGGCGCCGGTCTTGAAGGCGTCGCGTTGTCCTGGGCGGTGAGCTGCTCGACGAACCAGCCGTACGGGGCGGCGTTGAAGCCGTACTGCTTGACGGTGAGCTTCTTGGCCCATTCGCCCGGGAGCGCACCGCGTGCAGGCCGATCCCGGCGCGGCCGGATCGGCTGATCACGGGCGTGGGTAGGAGAGCATAGCCACGGCGACCATCGAGAAAAGGGGGACGGCACGTCATGAAGGCCATCATCTACCGCGAGACCGGCGACGCCGGTGTTCTGCAGCTCGTCGAGCGTGACCTGCCCGAGCCTGGCCCTGGCCAGGTGCGGGTGCGCGTCGCCGTGTCGGGGGTGAACCCGACGGACTGGAAGACCCGTTCGGGCGCCACCAACCCGCAGGGCGTGCCCGAGGTCATCCCGCATCTCGACGGTGCGGGGGTGATCGACGCGGTCGGCGAGGGGGTCGATCGGGGGCGGGTGGGTGAGCGGGTCTGGCTGTTCATGGCCACGCAGGGCGGATCCACCGGCACCGCCGCCGAGTACGCGCTCCTGGACGCCGGTCAGGCGGTCGCGCTGCCGGAGAAGGCGGGGTTCGACGTCGGGGCGAGCCTCGGGGTTCCGGCGCTGACCGCGCACCGGGCGCTCACGGTGGCCGAGGACGGGCCGGGGCGGCTGGGGCCCGGCGCGCTGGAGGGCAAGGTGGTGCTGGCCGCGGGCGGGGCGGGCGCGGTCGGGCACGCGGTCATCCAGCTCGCCCGGTGGGCCGGCGCGACGGTGATCACCACGATCTCCGGTCCGGAGAAGGCGCGGCTGGCCGCGGCCGCGGGCGCGCACCATGTCATCAACTACCGGCTGGGGGATCCGGCGGCGCAGATCCGGGAGCTCGCGCCGGACGGCGTCGACATCGTCGCCGAGGTGGCGCTGGGCGCGAACCTGGCCCTGGATCTGGCGGTGCTGCGTACCCGCGGGGTGATCGCGACCTACGCCAACGACGGCGGCAAGCCGGTCTCGCTGGACGTGCGGCAGAACATGACGCTGAACACCCGTTTCCAGTTCCTGGTGCTCTACACGGTCGGCGACGACGCGCTGCGCGCGGGCGCCGAGGACGTCGCGGCCGCCGTCGCCGACGGCGCGCTGCCGGTGGGTGAGGAGCACGGGCTGCCGCTGGTGCGTTTTCCGCTGGAGCGCACCGCCGACGCGCACCGCGCGGTGGAGGGCGGCGCGGTCGGCAAGGTGCTGGTGGAGGTCAGCCCGTGATGCGGCGCTCAAGGAGCATGCCGGGCCACTCCCCCACGGTGAAGGGGGCGACGCGGGTGAAGCCGCAGCTTTCGTAGAAGGCGACCAGGCGGCCGTCGTCGCCGGCGTAGCAGTCGACCCGCAGCAGCCCGAGGCCGCGTTCGCGGGCCTGCTCGGCGGCCCAGTCGAGCAGGGCGCGGCCGATGCCGTGGCCGGCGTGGCGGCGGTCGGTGACCAGGGCCTGGACGTACAGTTCGGGCTCGGTCGCGGGGGTGACGTAGGCGTGGGCGGGGCCGATGGAGATGGTGCCGGCGGGCCTGCCGTCGTGCTCGGCGATGTGCATGCCGCCGCCGCGCTGCCAGGAGGCGACCTGCTCGGTGCGGCGCTCGTCGCCGGTGAAGGGGCGGCTGCCCCACTGGCCGGTGCGGCCCTGGGCGGTCAGCCAGGCCACGGCGCCGTCGAACATGGCGAGCGTGACGGGCACGTCGCCGGGCCCGGCGGGACGGACGCGGATCACTTCTTCTTGACCGTCTTCAAGGCGCTGCCCTTCTTCCACTGGGAGAACGACATCTGCCAGTAGCCCCAGCCGTTGTTCCACTCCAGTTCGCGGTTGGTGCCGGTGATCTCCACGACGTCGCCGCGCTGCATGTGGTCGTAGAACCATTTGGCCTGGTCGGGGCGGGCGTTGATGCAGCCGTGGCTGACGTTGGTGCGGCCTTGGGCCCAGACGTTGTCCTTGGCGTGGACGTACTCGCCGGAGTTGGAGATCCGCACCGCGTGGTTGATCATCACGTCGTAGTACTCGGGGTCGTCCTTCTCGCGGCCGGGCGAGATCATGCGGACGGGGTTTCCGCGTTCCATGGTCAGGTGCACGCCCGAGGTGGTGGTGTATTCGCGGGTGTTGCCCTTGCCTGCGCTGATGCGCATGGTCTGGACCCGCTTGCCGTCCTTGTAGACGTACATCATGTGCTTGGCGACGTCGACCTTGCTGATCTGCTTGGCGCCGATCTTGAGGTTGGCGGTGTAGTCCTTGACGCCGTAGAGGCCCTTGCCGCCCTTGATGCCGGTGATGTCGGCGTTGAAGGTGACCTTCTGGTGGGCGGGCCAGTATTTCGCGGTGCGGTAGATGACGACCTTGTCGTTGATCCACCGCCAGGCGCCCTGGACGGGCTTTTCCGCCTCGACCTCCAGGGCCCGCTCGATGGTGGCCTTGTTGGTGACGGGCTGGTTGAACGTCACGATGATGGGGGCGCCGACGCCGAGCGTCTCGCCCTTGGCGTTGGGGGTGACGTCGGCGACCTGCAGCGCGCGCTCGGGCTTGGCGGTGGTGAAGGTGCTGGTCGCGGTGGTGGCGCCGGCGGTGGCCGAGACGTTGTAGCGGGTGGACGGCTTGAGCGGCGTCTTGGAGATCCAGCGGGTCTTGTCGCCGTTGAACGTGCCGGTGACCTGCTCGCCGTCGGCCTCGACCGTGACGTTTTCCAGCGCGCCGCCCGCGGCGGAGACGACGACCTTCTTGTCCGGGTGGACCTTGCTGGTGCCCTCGGCGGGCTTGATCGCGACCGTGGGCGCCTGCGGGGTGGCGACGATGGTGGCGTCGGGCGCGTCGGGCGGAGGGCTCGCGGGACCGCCTGAGCAGGATGCCGTCAGGGCGGCCGCTGCCAGCAGCGCGAATGCGGTGGCGGGTCTCCTCGGGCCGGTCTGCGCGTTCAAGTTCTTCCTCTCGCCAACGGCGCCGCAAAGGGCACTTCAAAAACCTTAATGCTCCTGCCTGTAAGACGCCGAATCGTTTGGGAGAGTTCGATCACATTTCAATTACTCGTGCGGGCCAGGCGGTGGGTCAGGCCGGTGTGGCGGCGTCCGGCGCCCTTGGTGCGTACGGCCTGGGCCAGCGCCCGGCGCGAGCCGACGATGACGACGAGCTTCTTGGCGCGGGTGATCGCGGTGTAGAGGAGGTTGCGCTGCAGCATCATCCAGGCGCTGGTGGCCAGCGGGACCACCACGGCCGGATATTCGCTGCCCTGGGAGCGGTGGATGGACACCGCGTAGGCGTGGGCCAGCTCGTCGAGCTCGTCGAAGGCGTAGTCGACCGGCTCGTCCTCGTCGGTCAGGACGGTGAGCTTGTGCTCGTCGGGGCGGATGTCGGTGACGATGCCGACCGTGCCGTTGAACACCCCTGCCGAGCCCTTGTCGTAGTTGTTGCGCAGCTGGGTGACCTTGTCGCCGACGCGGAAGACGCGCCCGCCGTAGCGGCGCTCTGGCATGCCGTCGCGGGCGGGGGTCAGCGCCTCCTGCAGGGCGGTGTTGAGCGCGCCGGCGCCGGCGGCGCCGCGGTGCATGGGGGCCAGGACCTGCACGTCGCGGCGGGGGTCGAGGCGGAAGCGGCGCGGGATGCGGCGGGCGACGACGTCGACGGTGAGCGCGGCGATCTCCTCCGGCTCCTCGCAGGGGAACAGGAAGAAGTCCTTCATGCCCTCCAGGACGGGGTGGCGGCCGGTGTTGACGCGGTGGGCGTTGACGACGACGCCGGACTCCTGGGCCTGGCGGAAGATCTGCGTCAGCCGGACCCGGGGGATGTCGGGGGCGGCCAGCAGGTCTTTGAGCACCTCGCCCGCGCCGACCGAGGGGAGCTGGTCGACGTCGCCGACGAACAGCAGGTGCGCGCCGGGCGCGACGGCTTTGACGAGCTTGTTGGCCAGCAGCAGGTCCAGCATGGACGCCTCGTCCACGACGATCAGGTCCGCGTCGAGCGGGTTGTCGCGGTCGAAGGTGGCCTCGCCGCCGGGGCGCAGCTGCAGCAGGCGGTGGACGGTGGTGGCCTCGTGGCCGGTCAGCTCGGCCAGGCGTTTGGCGGCGCGCCCGGTGGGGGCGGCCAGGATGACCTTGGCGCGGCGGGCGCGGGCCAGCAGCACGATCGAGCGTACGGTGAAGCTCTTGCCGCAGCCGGGGCCGCCGGTCAGGACGGCGACCTTGTGGGTGAGCGCCAGGCGGACGGCCTGGCGCTGCTCGGCGGCCAGGTCGGCGCCGGTCTGGCCGTGCAGCCAGCGCTCGGCGCGCTCCCAGTCGACGTCGGCGAAGCTCTTGAGCCGGTCGTGGCCGTTGTGCAGCAGGGTGAGCAGGCCGCCGGCCAGGGAGGTCTCGGCGCGGTGGAAGGGCGGCAGGTAGACGGCCGGTACGTGGTTGTCGCCGGCCGGCACCTCCTCGCGGACGACGCCCTCCTCGGCGACCAGAGTCTCCAGGCAGGTGGCGACGAGGTCGGGCGGCACGTCGAGGATCTTGACGGCGTCGGCGACCAGGTTGGGGGCGGGCAGGTAGCAGTGGCCGTCGTCGGCGGCCTGCGACAGGGTGTAGCGCAGCCCGGCCTTGACGCGTTCTGGGCTGTCGTGGGGGATGCCGACGGCCTGGGCGATGGTGTCGGCGGTCTTGAAGCCGATGCCCCACACGTCGTCGGCCAGCTTGTACGGCTGGGTGCGCACGACGTTGATGGAGCCTTCGCCGTACTGCTTGAAGATGCGCACCGCGATGGAGGTGGACACGCCGACGCCCTGCAGGAAGATCATCACCTCTTTGATGATCTTCTGTTCCTCCCAGGCGGCGGCGATCATCTTGGTGCGCTTGGGGCCGAGCCCCGGCACCTCGACCAGGCGTTCGGGCTGCTGCTCGATGACGTCGAGCGTGTCGGTGCCGAAGTGGTCGACGATGCGCTCGGCCATCTTGGGCCCGATGCCCTTGATCAGCCCGGAGCCGAGGTAGCGGCGGATGCCCTGCACGGTGGCC
Source organism: Nonomuraea sp. NPDC004580 (assembly GCF_040609855.1). NCBI lineage: Bacteria > Bacillati > Actinomycetota > Actinomycetes > Streptosporangiales > Streptosporangiaceae > Nonomuraea > Nonomuraea sp. NPDC004580. Next base: position 22,447 of record NZ_JBEXLH010000077.1, read on the forward strand.
GGCAGCACGGTGGTGTAGGACCACACCTCGAACTGGCGGCCGTAACGGGGATGGGAGGTCCAGCGGCCGTGCAGCCGCAGCGACTCCCCCACCTGCGCGCCGAGCAGCGGCCCGACCACGGTGAGCAGGTCGGCCCCGGTGCGGTCGGTGGCGACGCGCGCGATCGTGTAGCCGGTCTCCTCGTTGGCGTAGGTGATGCGCTCAAGGACCGCATCGAGCGATGAAACGAGTGACCCATCCGCGCCCGGCTCCACGCAAACCCCTCTCCTGCCTGTCTCCGTGGCAAGAGTAGAGCGCACGCCCGACCGCCGCGATACCAGCGGATCGGCCGGCACGTGAGGCATCTCACGGACTGCCTATTCGCACCCTCGTGCGACAGTGGATCTATGACGACCCGCGCCGAAGCTTCTGCGGCCGCCGGGCGAGTCCTAGCGGAAGCGCGGCCCCGCTGAGGGGCTCTCTCTCCTGAGGAGGCGGCCCGCACCGCCTACGTCCCGGGAGGCCGCTCCGTCGAGTACCTGGCGGCCATTATCCGGTAGCAGCGCCGCCGGGCTCGCATGCGCCAGCAAGCCTACCTGAACTGATCTCGCTAGCAATCGCGCACGCCAGATAGGGCGGCATCTCATTCGCGCAAATCTATAACGCAAAGGAGGGTTCTGTTGCCCCAGGCATGGCGAACCCCCGGCACTTCTGTCATAGGCCGGGGTTTCGCCTTTTAACACGCCTGATGAGACTACGGCTCGGCGGGCGTGTTAACAATCTCCTGGATCCTCTGGAACCGCAGGCCGGCGATCTTGCTGATCATGGCCCGCGTTACCAGGCTCTTCTTGTCCGCCGCAGGCACTCCTTCGGGCGAGGCCGCAGCCGGGCGGATCGCGTTATGCCACGCTGCGGTCGTCTCGGCCATCGCGCGGTCGTACGCCTCCTGAGCGGCCCGGCGGGCGGCCTCGTACCGCTCGGTCGCTTCGCCGCAGGGCGCGTCTCACCGCGGCCTGCGACATCACCGGCAACGGGCCGCAGGACTTCGTCCGGACGGCGTTGAACGTCTGGCTGCACAAGAACAAGATCCGCTTCAGCGCCCGCCAGGACCAGCCGCCCGGGCGGACATAGCGCCAGCCCCGGACTGAGGCGATGTCGGTTGCGGCCAAGGCGTGGTTGATGTGGCAGCTTGCCGTCAAGGCCAGCACGCGGGTCGTGGACCACTTGGTGTGCCCGGCAGTCCGCTGGCAGCGCACTCCTGCAGGAACGCCGCAGCCAACCTCTCCCGGCCGGTTTTCCCGGATGCCAGAACGGCCAGCCGTTCAGCTTGGCTTGGCTTCATCGACTCTATAGAAAAGCCCTTTCGGGCATGCACAGGTTCGCGGGGTGACTAAAGAGGAATTCGGGGTAGGTACGATGCAGAAAGATCGAGCCCTGGAACCGATTCAGAAACTGCCCGGTTCGTTGTTCGGAGGTAGCCATGCCAGAGCGTCTGCTTTTCTATAGGTCGGGCAATGGTTCTGCCGCTACTGCCACGATGAGCGCAAATGCTCTGCATATATCGGTGGATCATACGCCCGATACACTCCCCCGCGACTGGCAGATCATGGCGGGGTCGCCCAAAGATTCAACGGTGATGTTCTACAACCGGGGATCGCGCAGCGCAGAGGTGGGTCACCTGGAGTCGCAGGACTTCCAGGCGCCAGGAGTCTCCGGCGTCGTGTACGTCACCGACAAACGGTTCCCATCTGGCAGCTTCAGCGAATGGTCACACATCATGTGGCGTCTCGACAAGAAGCCGCTTTTCTACGAATCCCTGTCAGGTGCAGGGGCGTTGGGCTTTGACCCGCCGAAGAAGATCTACCCGCCTGGAAGTTTCAGCACAGGTTGGACGCATGTGCTATTCGCGTGGTGGACGGCGAACGATTTCTTCTACAACGCGGGGAATGGAGCAGCCGCCGTCGAGTTCGACCCGCCCCAAAGGGTTTACCCGCCTGGTAGTTTTAGCGGTGGCTGGACATCCATTGCAGCAGGCCCGCAATCCAACAACCAAGACACACTGCTCTTCTACAACGCGAACGCCAGGTCCGGTGCACTCGCACGGCTCGGTTTCAACGGTGATGTCAGCACCATTCGCTCCTGGGGGCGGGACTCCTTCAGCTTCTGGACCCATGTAGTCGGCACCTCAACCGGCTGGCTCTTCTATGACCACGACTCTGGACGAGCAGAAGTCGCCGCCCTCAACAACGACAACCTCGTCGGCACGCCCGTTAACCTCTCTCCCGGATTTACTCACATCTCGCGCGTCGGCAGACCTTGACGCGCGACTGCTGTACCGCCCCGGACCCAGGCCGCTTGTCACGTTGGGGTGGCCCGAGGGTCCGCGCCAGCCCCCCCGGCCCGCCGTGACTGGGTGCGGCGCCGGAGGTTCGACGGCACCGGACCCAGCGTCTTGCCGGCGTGAGCACCCCCGTCCGAAAGGCTGCCTGTCCATCGGGCGGGGGGCGATCAGTGGGCGGCCACGCCCGCCAGCAGTTCCGCGTCGTGGTCGCCGGGCGGCAGATCCTCGGGCCGCAGGTCCTCCAGGGCGGCGAGCAACTGCGTCGCGAGCGTGAACTCCAGCCGCCGGAAGTCGTCGAACGACAGGATCACCTTCTCTTGCTTGAGCGCTACCGGGCCTCGCCCGGCGGCGCGGTACAGGTTGCCGAGCACGCCGTACGGCTGCACGGCGGCCGCGGTGTAGGCGGGCGCGTCATGCGGCAGCCTTCGGGCACAGCTGTCTCGCCACCCGGATGCATGACCGGCAGGTTGGAGGCGAGTTCACTTACGGCTCTCCCGCCTCGGTGAGCCAGGCCGGCCGTGCCATGACCCACCACAGGCGGTGTGACTCCGGGTCCCGCGTCGTCCGCCCGCACGCCTGGCACGACCTCTGACGCATGCAGCGGCGCTGACGCGGCGTGTTCACCATGTCGAAGATCGGGTCGCCGCCACGGCCGAGCCTTTGCCGGTGTCACAGGACACCCCACATCCAGTCCTGCTCGATGGAGTCGGTGAAGCCAGTCGTACCCCTTCGGTGGTCCCCCGTTCGGGGACGGCCGCCAGGTCATACGGCACGGCCTCGCCCTCGTAGGCGATGACATGGGGAACCGGCAAGCGCGGCATCCGCGCCCGCGGGCGAAAGGCAGCGGGCGGCATGCTCACTGCTCTTTCGGTTCTGCGGCGGACTCCAGCACGGCAGCACCGGCTTCGGCGCGCTCCAGCTCTCGTCAATGGGTAGTGATCTTCCGGTCTTGGCTCGGGCAGGTGGACCCGCTTTGGCGCTGAAGCGCTTAGGCTCTATGAGGGGCCGCAGTGATTCCGGACAGCCGTCTTATGGGGCGTAGCCTATGCGGCTGTTTGGGTGGAGAGGGACTCGTTGAGTACCTCCAGGGGTGTTCGGTAGCCGAGCGCCGAGTGCAGGCGCCGGTAATTGTAGAACCCTTCGATGTAGCGGATGACCTGCCGTCTTGCCTTGGCCCGGGTGGTGAAGACAAAGCGGTGCAGCCACTCGTTCTTGAGCGCGGAGAAGAATGATTCGTTCATCGCGTTGTCCCAGCAGACGCCGGTGCGGCCGACCGATCGGCGGATGTGCAGGCTGGTCAGGAAGCGGCCGAACTCCTCGGAGGTGTAGTTCGAGCCGCGGTCGGCGTGGAACACCGCATTGGGCTGGAGCAGGCCGGTGCCGGTGGCCATCCGGATCGCGTCTTTGATCAGCTCGGTGCGGTAGTGATCGGCCATCGCCCAGCCCGGCACCGCCTTGCTGTGACAGTCGATCATCGTGGCCAGGTAGAGGAAGCCCTCCCAGGTGCGGATATAGGTGATGTCGCCGACCAGCTTGACGCCCGGACGGGCGGCGGTGAAGTCCCGGCCGACCAGGTCGGGGATGCCGCGGAAGTCGCCGGCGACGGTGGTGGCCGGCCGGAACGCCCGCACCTGGGCCGGGATGAGGCCCTGTTCGCGCATCAGGGCACGGACCAGCTCGGCCGAGCAGTGCACGCCACGGCGGGTCAGGGCGGCGTGCACGCGCCGGTAGCCGTAGGTCTCGTGCGAGCCGGTGAAGATCTCGGCGACCAGCGCGCTCAGCAGCGTGCGGCGTTGCGCGGTGGCCGAGGCCGGCCGCTCGCGCCACTCGTAGTAGCCCGAGCGGGACACGCCCAGCCAGGCGCACATCTTCACAATGGAGTGACGGGCCTTCTCCGCGTCGATGAGCTCGTACATGGCGAGCGTCATCGAGTCTCGGACGCGAAGAAGGCGGCCGCTTTTTTCAGGAAGATCAACTTCTCGCGCAGCTCGGCGTTCTCCCGCTCCAGCTCCCGAATCCTGGCCCGTTCCGGACCGGAAAGCGGCCGCTGCTGCTCCTCCTGCGCGCTCACGATCCGATGCCGGTTGACCCAGCTGCCCAGCGTGCTGGCGTTGAGGTCGAACTCCCGCGCCACCGACGCGACCGTCCGATCGCCCTCCAGCACCATGCGGACGGCTTCTTCCTTGAACTCCGGCGAGAACTGCCTGCGACGCCTCGTCACGTACCTACCTCTTCCAGACTGCTGTCAGCTTATGTAGCTGGCTGTCCGGAATCTTCTGGGCACCTCACTAAGGGGGAACGGCGCTATAGCACTGATGCGATTCATTCGTGACATCGCCTCTGGACCCGAACGCGGACCGGCCTCTGTTCAAGCAACTCGCCGACCGGGTTCGCGAGCAGATCCGGACCGGCGAGCTACCGTCCGATCACAAGCTCCCGTCGCTGCATCGGCTCGCCAACATGCACGGCGTCGGGGTGGCCACCGTGGAGGACGCCCTGGCGCAGCTTCGCGGGGAAGGATTGCTCGAGACGCGCAAGGGCGTCGGCAGCTTCGTTCTGGAAGAGTTCGAACGCCGCCGGGGTGACCGTGGAAGGTCCCGCGTTCGTGGAGGCGCGCATGCCGACGCCCCACGAGCAGCGCGAGCTCGTCCTGCCCGCGCAGGGTGTGCCGGTTCTCGTGGTGGAGGACGGCCAGGAGAAGTTGCCCCCGGCTAACCGGACGAGACTCGAGATCCCGCCCCGCAGCTGACACGGCGGTGATCACCGCGCGAACCTTCTGCAACCGGTGCTGCCCCAGCAACTCGCGCACGAGCCGCACCGATTCCGGCTCGATGGGCGCCGGTGGGGCGACCTGCGCGCTGGCGGCGGCGCTCTCGATGGCGTCCGCCCAGTCCTTCAGCGTTCCAAGACGGCGTCCTGGACCAAGGACCGTTGGACGAACATGCTGGTGCACTTCACGCCGATCGTCTTCGCGCCCTGCCGGATCCGCGACCCGCACAGGTATCTGGAGAGGTCACCCTTCGTCGTCATGTGCATGCCTCCACGGCAGCGACCGCAGCACCGGAATCCGGAGAACGGGTGCAGGGACGTGCGGTCCTTGCGCGGCTGGGCCTTCATCTCCCGCCGGGTCTCCTGGTAGGCGTCCCAGGTCTCCTGTGAGATCACCGGCGCGTGCGCGCCCGGGGAACAGCACCCGCCACCTACAGGCCGACGGTTTGCCGCACCGGCATTCAGGATCGTGCACGCTGATGAATCCTGCGCCGAAGCCGCGGTCGAGCAGAACTCGCTCTCTCCCCACTCGGACCCGCCGGGTGTCCGGATGCCCTGGCGGTTGAGCAGCAGCGCCCCCTTGTAGAAGCTGCGCTCCTGCAGCCACCGCTGGTAGCTGTCGGAGAGGACTTGCGCCATGCCGGAGACGACATCGGGCTCGTAACGCTCCGGGCCGTCCGCGGGGCTGGGCAGGGTCCGATCGTGGAACACGGGATGGGGCTGCGGCCTCGTCGCACGTACCCGAAGTAATTGCCGCCTAGAGGCGGGAGGCTGCGCTTGAGCCTGTTCCGAAACGCCTCGCTCATCGCGCGCCGACGAAATCCGAGTAGTAGGCGGCGAACTCGAAGTGGATGCCCCGGGCGAGTCTGCCTGACGGGGTGCGCGCGTCGAGGTCCTCGGTGGCGGACAGCAGTTCGCCGCCCGCTCGTTCGATCCGGCCGAGGTGGATCGGGTTGCCTTCGCGGTCGCGGTTGAATCGGGAGAACTCCCAGACAATGATCGCGTACGTTCTGCCCTGCTCGATCGCGGCGACGGCCTTGGTGATGTCGCGGTTGAAGTTGCGGCCGGTGACGTCCAGCTCGATGATCCAGCCTCCGCGCGGCCACTCCCCATCCGGGATGTAGTAGCCCTTGCGGGCGGCGCACGCCCGGATGGCGTCCATTTCTCAGGCGAGATCTTCTCTCCCAGCATCATGGAGACGCGGACGTAGCCGATCGCCGAAAGGATCTTCTGGTCGTTGATGCCGCTAACGGGCGCATGGTTCACTCGTTCATCATTCCGAGTGATGCGTTCTAGTACGGCGCTCAGATGAGTGCCGGCATCTCTGGAGCCCGCGTCCGGGCCCGCCTCGCGGTCCACCACACCGACGAGATTAGGGGAGATCCTCACCGCCGCGACACCCGGCCCGGCGGGTGGTCCATGCCGCGTTCACTTCCACGTCCAGAGCGGCACCTCACGCAGCGGCAGGTGCCTCGAGGTCGACAATCCCGCGGGCGTCGGCCGGGCCGTCCTGCCGCCCGACGGCGCTTTCCTGCAGATCGGGGACTGCTTCCCGGACAAGTCCTGCGTGCATGGGCGGATCAACCGGTCGTGGGAGCTCAGGTTCCGACCGCGGGCAGCAGGCCGGTGACGAGGGCGCGGACGCCCTTGGCGTAGGTGTCGCGGGCCGTCAGCTCCTCCCAGCGGCCGGCGATCTCGCTGAGGCGGGGGAACTCCGCCGCGTCCAGGCCGGTGAAGACCTGCTCGCGGTAGGTGGGGCCGCCCTGCTCGCGGCGCCGGCGGGCGGCCGCGCGGCCGCCGATCTCGCCGGCCGTGTAGTGCCAGATGATCCGGTACGCGTCCACGGCCTCCTCCATCGGCAGTCCCGCCCGCAGGCCGGCGTCGACGATCCGGTCGGGGTACCACAGCGCGCCCACCGCCAGCAGGTCGTCGGCGCGCAGCACGTCGACCGCCCACGGGCAGCCCGAGACGGCCTCGTGCATGGCCAGCGCGGCGGTGATCGCGCGTTCGCGGGGGTCGTCGGGCAGGTCGGGGCGCGGGATGCCGGCGGCGTAGTCGTCGAGCAGCAGCACCAGCAGCTCGTCCTTGTCGCGTACGTGCCGGTAGAGCGCCATCGGCGTGCTGCCGACCTCTCGGGCCAGCCTGCGCATGGTCAGCTCGCCCACTCCGTCCTGCTCGATGACCCGCCAGGCGGCGGTGACGATCTCCGCCCGGGAGATGCGGGGCGGCCTTCCTGTACGCGTCGGCATGACCGCCATGCTACTTTGTGTACGTGTATACAAAGTCGTTGGCCATCCCCGTCCTCGCCTTCGCCGTCGCCGTGGGCTCCCTGCAGATGACCGTCGTCGTCCCCCTGCTGCCCGGCCTCGAACGCCTGCTGCACGCCCCGCCCACCACCGTCTCCTGGGCGCTCACCGCCGGCATGCTGTCCGGGGCCGTGTCGATCCCGCTGCTGGCCCGCCTCGGCGACATGTACGGCCGCCGCACCATGGCCCTGCTCACCCTCGCCCTCCTGGCCGCCGGATCGGTGCTCAGCGCCGTCGCCGACGCGCTGCCGCTGCTGCTGGCCGGCCGCGTCCTGCAGGGCACCGCCGCGCCGCTGCTCCCCCTGTCCATGGGCCTGGTCAGGCAGCTCGTACCACCCGACCGGCTGCCCGCCGCGATCGGCGTGCTCAGCGCCACCCTCGGCGCCGGCTGCGGCGGCGGCCTCATCATGGCCGGGCTGCTCGACGGTGACCACCGGGCGGTCTTCTGGGCCCAGGCCGCGCTCGCCGCCCTCAGCCTGCTGCTGGTGGCCGCCGTGGTGCGCGAGAGCCACGCCCGCGCACCCGGACGTCCCGACCTGGCCGGCGCGGCGCTCGTCGCCCTCTGGCTCGGCAGCCTGCTGCTGGCGGTCAGCAAGGGCGCCGCGTGGGGCTGGACCTCACCGGCCACCCTCGGCCTGTTCGCCGCCGCCGTCGCCGGGGCCGCGGTCTGGGTCGTGACCGCCCGCCGCACCCCGCAGCCGCTCATCGAGATCCCCATGCTCCTGCACCGCGCCACCGTCGGGGCGACCGTGGCGTCGTTCCTCATGGGGCTCGCCCTGTTCACCGCCATCACCACCGTCTCGGCCGTCGCGCAGGGCCGCCTCGGCGCCTCGGTGCTGCAGGTCGGCCTCTACCTGCTGCCCACGACCCTGCTCATGCTCGTGACGTCCGTGCTCGCCGGGCCGCTCATGCGCCGCTACACCGCCTCGACCCTCGTGGCGGCCGGGTCCGCGCTGGTGAGCGCCTCCGCCCTGTGGCTGGCCCTGTCCGGCTCCTCCCCCATGGACCTGTACGGCGCGGCGACCGTGCTCGGCCTGGGCACCGGCCTCGGCTACGCCGCCCTCGGCACCATGGCCGTCGAACACGTCGAACCCGCCAAGACCGCCGCGGCCGGCGGCATCAACGCCCTGGTCAGGATCGCCGGCAGCAGCGTCGCGGGAGCCGTCGGCGCCGCCGTGCTCGACGCCGGCGGCCCGGCATGGACGTTCGGCGTCGCCGCCGCGGCCGGGCTGCTCGCCGCCCTCTTCGCCACCGCCCACACCCACCTCACCCGCACACCGACCCGAGAGATGGAACCGGTTTGACATCCTCCCCCTCGTCAACGAGGGGGATTCCCACGGTCGCCCGTGAGGCTTCCTGCTTCACAGCCGGTCGCCCTGTCCGAGAGGACTCTCGTTGAGGTCTTACACCCGCTCCACAGGCGTTTCAGCTCTCCGCCAGCCCGGCGGCGAGCACGTTCTTGGCCGCGTTGACGTCCCGGTCGTGGACCGCGCCGCAGGCACACATCCACTCCCGGACGTCCAGCGGCATCTTCTCCCGCAGGGCCCCGCACGCCGAACACAGCTTGGAGGAGGGGAACCAGCGGTCGACCGCCACCACGGTCCGCCCGTACCATCGCGCCTTGTACTCCAGCATGGCGCGCATCTGGCGCCAGGAGGCGTCGGAGATGGCGCGGGCCAGACTGCGGCTCTTGACCATGTTGCGGATGGTCAGGTTTTCCACGGCGATCACTTGATTATCGCGAACAAGCCGTGTCGTGACCTTGTGCAGGTGATCTCTTCTGCGGTCGGCGATCCGGGCGTACACCCTGGCGACCTTCACTCTGGCCTTGGCGCGGTTGTTCGACCCCTTGGCCTTACGGGCCAGGGCCCGCTGAGCCTTGGCCAGCTTGCGCCGATCGGCGCGCTCATGCTTGGGGTTGACGATCTTCTCCCCGGTCGAGAGCGTCGCCAGCGCGGTGATGCCCGCATCCACACCGACGCTCCGCCCGGCAGGCGCAAGCGGGCTGATCTTCTCCTCGACCAGGAGGGACACGAACCAGCGTCCCGCGCTGTCGCGCGAGACGGTGACCGTGGACGGCCGCGCACCCTCCGGCAGCGGACGCGACCACACGATATCGAGCGGCGTGTCCATCTTCGCCAGCGTCAAGGTGCCCTCACGCCAGCGGAACGCCGAGCGGGTGTACTCCGCCGACGCCCGGGACCTCTTCCGGGACTTGAACGTGGGGTACCTGGCGCGCCTGGCGAAGAAGTGCGCGAACGCCGCCTGCAAGTGGCGCAGCGCCTGCTGCAGAGGGACCGACGACACCTCGAACAAGAAGTCGTAGCCTCCGCTGCGCTTCCACTCCGTCAGGCGCGCAGAAGACTCCACATAGGAGACGCGGCGGCCTTCCAGCCGGTAGGCGCGGGTGCGCTCCTCCAGTGCCTTGTTGTAGACGAGACGGACGCAACCGAACGTCCGCGCAAGCTCACCGGCCTGCTCAGGAGTCGGATAGAAGCGGTACTTGTAGGCCCGCTTCACGATCTGCGCCACAACCCACAACCTACCGTCGATCAACAACAGATCGCATGCGCGTTCGATGAATACGGTTCGCCTGGCAGTGAACCGGCTGCCCCTGTCCTTCTCCGCAGGGGTCCGATTCCTTCCCCGCCTGAAGGCGGGGGTTTCCACGGAGGTATCTGATGAGCGACCGCATCGCCGCCTGGGGCGACGAACTGATCAAACTGCACGACGGCTTCCGCCGGGACCTCGCCGCGCTGCGCGAGTCCCGGATGGACGCGGCCGACCTGCGTACACACTGCCTGACCTTCTGCGACGCCCTGCACGCCCACCACGAAGGCGAGGACGGCGCCCTGTTCCCGCACCTCGCCACCGAGCACCCCGAACTGGCCGACGTCCTCGCCAGGCTCCGCCAGGAGCACCAGGTGGTCGCCACCCTCATGAACGAGATCAGGCGCCTGCTCGACCACGACCGGAGCCGGATCCAGGCCGAACTCGACCGGCTCACCACGAAACTGGAGGCCCACCTCGACTACGAGGAACAGCAGCTCGTCCCGGTGCTCAACACGATGCTCACCCTCCCCGACGACGTCTGACCCGCCAGAGGGGAAGGGACCGCCGGAGAGGGGACCGCCGGAGAGGGGCGTCGCAGGGGCTGCCGCTGTAGCGTTCAAGGTGGGACGGAAGGAGGCGCCCATGCTCGCCCGCCTCGCCCTGACGGCGGCACTCGCGCTGCTGGCCGTCCGCTGCGACGGAGCGCCACCCGCGCCCGTCCCGCCCTCCCCCGCCGCCCAGCCCGGCATCACCAGCGGCTGCCAGTCCGCCGACCGGCTGGGACCGGGCACCCACCGCCTCGCCCACGACGGGCTCAGCCGCCGCTTCCTGCTCGCCCTGCCCGGCGGCGACGACCCCCACCCCCTCATCCTCGACCTGCACGGGCTCAACTCCACCGCCGCCCGCCAGAACGCCTACAGCCGCCTGGCCGAGCACGGCACAAGCCGCGGCTACATCGTCGCCACCCCCCAGGCCGCCGACGGCCACATGGGCTGGACCCTGCCCCGCACCGCCGGCCCCGACGACACCGGCTTCCTCACCGCGCTGCTCGCCCACCTCGGACGCCGCCTGTGCGTGCGCGCCGACCGCCAGTTCGCCGCCGGCATGTCCTACGGCGCCGCCATGGCCACCGGCCTCATCTGCGCCCTCGACGGCAAGCTGTCGGCCGTGGCCGCCGTCGCCGGCATCAACATCGCCCGGCCCTGCCGGCCACCCGCCCCCACCACGATCATCGCCTTCCACGGCACCGGCGACCGCATCGTCCCCTACGACGGCGGCCACCCCTTCCGCGACGCCACCGGCGACCTGCGCGAACTCGCCGGCCTCATCGTCCTCGACCCCGTCGAGCGCGCCACCGCAGGCTGGGCCGACCTGCTCGGCTGCACCGGCCCCGCCGCCACCACCCCCGCCCCCCGCGTACGCCTGCACCATTGGACCTGCCCCGGCGCCACCCTGCGCCTCTACACCATCGCCGGCGGCGGCCACACCTGGCCCGGCGCCATGCCCGTCCCCCGCCTCGGCCACACCACCCGAAACCTCGACGCCACCCGCCTCATCCTCGATGCCTTCGACCGCGCACCCTCCCGCTGAGCAGCCGCTACTCTTGTCGCTCATGAGTCAGGTGGGACAGGCGACGGCGCGCGCCCTGCTGCGCAGGCTGGCCGTCGAACAGGCCGAGTGCAGGGTGCCGTCGCTGACGGCGGCGATCGTCCGCGACGGGCGGACCGCATGGTTCGGCGGCAGAGGCCGCGTCGGCGACCAGCAGCCCACGCCCGCCACCCAATACCGCATCGGATCCATCACCAAGAGCATGGTCGCCGTCGTCGTCATGCGGCTGCGCGACGAAGGCGCCCTCGACCTCAACGACCCCCTCGAACGGCACCTGCCCGGCACCCAGGTCGGCCACCTGACCATCGGCCAGCTGATGTCCCACACCGCCGGCCTGACCGCCGAGCCGCCCACCGACTGGTGGGAGCGCACCCCCGGCATCCCCGCCCACGACCTGCTCGACCGCCTCGGCGGACCCGAGCTGAAGCACCGTCCCGGCCGCCGCTTCCACTACTCCAACGTCGGGTTCGCGCTGCTCGGCGAGCTGGTGGGCCGGCTGCGCGGCACCACCTGGCTCAAGGCCCTGCGCGCCGAGGTGCTCGACCCGCTCGGCATGCACGACACCACCCCGCGCCCCCGCCCGCCCCACGCCACCGGCTACGCCGTCCACCCCTACGCCGACGTCGTGCTCGCCGAGCCCGAACACGACGCCGACGCCATGGGCCCGGCGGGCCAGCTGTGGTCCACCCCGCACGACCTGGCCCGCTGGGCCGCGTTCCTGTCCGGCCACACCAGCGGCGTGCTGCCCGCCGCCACCCTCGCCGAGATGCGCGAACCCATCGGCGTCGACGACGGCCACACCTGGAGCGGCGGGTTCGGGCTCGGCCTGCAGCTCTCCCGCGCCCGCGGCCGCCGCCTGGCCGGCCACACCGGCTCCATGCCCGGCTTCCTGGCCACCGTGTGGGCCGACCCCGACGAGGACACCGGCGTGCTGTTCATGGCCAACACCACCTCCGGCCTCACCGGCGCCCTCGCCGACGACCTGCTCGACATCCTGCACGAGTACGAGCCGCGCCTGCCCGACGAATGGCAGCCCGCCCCCGCCGACCCCGACCTGCTCGCCCTGACCGGCCTGTGGCACTGGGGCCCCAAGCCGTACGTGCTGAGCCTGCTGCCCGACCGCGGCCTGGCGCTGGAGCCGGTCGGCGGCCGTGGCCGCGCCTCCCGCTTCGTCGCCCGGGACGACGGCACCTGGCTCGGCCTCGACGGCTACTACGCCGGCGAGACGCTCAAGGTGGCCCCCGACCACCTCGACCTCAACACCTTCGTCTTCACCCGCGACCCCTACGACCCCGCCGCCCCGCTGCCGGGCGGCCCCGGCGACTGGCACGCCTGACGAGGCGGGGCCGGCGCAGGGGCCGGCGCCGGCCGAGGC
>NZ_JBEXLH010000078.1:0-35295 GCF_040609855.1 Nonomuraea sp. NPDC004580
GTCGGGACCAGCCGCCCGGCCGGCGGGAGGCGGAGGGCTCGCTGCCGGAGAACGTGCGCGTCGTGGTGGACACGCCGCTGCGCGACGCGCTGCGCGACTGCGACGTCTTCGTCGGGCACGGCGGCGCCGGCGGCATACTCGCCGCACTCGCCCAAGGGCTGCCCATGCTGCTGGTGCCGCAGCTGCCCGACCACGCCGGGCACTCGGGGCGGGCCGTGGCGACCGGCGCGGCGTCCGTGCTCGGCGCGGCCGGGCTGACGCCTGAGGATCTGCGGGATGAGGTGACCAGGCTGCTGGACGCCCCCGAGCCCGGCCTGGCCGCCGCCGAGCTGTGCGAGGAGATGGCCGCCCGGCCGGCGCCCGCCGAGGTGGCGGGCGCGCTGACCGAGCTGACCCCCTCACTCGCCCGCGGCTGACCGCCCGGTCCGCCGGATCGCTACGCGCCGGTGATCTGGCGGACGGCGCCCAGCTCCAGGTTGAGCAGCGCGTCGGGCCCGAACGTGGTGAACCGGTGCTCTGCGCGCCGCATGCTGCGCTCGGCGGCCTGCCGCAGCGACGGGTCGGCGCGCAGCCGGCTGTCCACCGCCTCGTACGCCTCCGCCGCCCCCTCCTCCGTGCGCAGGTCGAACTTCCCGCTCAGGGCGAGGTCCAGGTAGAGCACGTGCAGGTACAGCTCGGGCAGCCCGTACGGGTTCAGCTCGGCGTGCACGGCCCCGGCCCGGCTCTCCGGGATGGCGGTGAACGGCTGCCGCATCCGCGGGTAGGGCCCGCCCGCGGCGTAACGGTCGAAGTTCTTGAACGCCACCCTGCGCCCGTTGAGATAGGCGACGCTGATCTTCCTGCGCAGGCAGAAGTTGATCGTCTCGCGGATGGTGTCGATGATCGGCTCGCCCTTGTCGTTCAGCGAGGTGTTGCAGAGCATCGGCACGCCGGTGCGCTCGTGGAAGGCGGTCAGCAGCGCGTGCAGCGCAGGGTTCTGCCCGGCGTTGAGCGACTGCACGCGGGCCGAGTAGTCGAGGTGCGCCACCGCCGGGATCTGCGCGCGCCGCTCCTCCCTGATCGTGAAGGTCTCCAGCATGTACGGCGACGGCCTGCTGTCCTCGAACCACTCCGCCAGCCGGTCCTCCAGCACCACCGGCGCGACGGGCCGCCACCACTCGCGCAGCTTGAAGGCGTTGAGCGCGTCCTTGGCCGCCCGTGACGTCGGGTCGCCGATCAGGCTGCGGTTGCCCAGCGCCCGCGGCCCGATCTCGGAGCGGCCGTGGAACCAGGCGATGGGCTCGGCCAGGATGTCCCGTACGGCCTGGTCCAGATCGAGGTCGGAGACCTCCGCGACGTGGTCGCCGAACTCCGCGAGCGCCCCGTCGAGGTCGTCGTCCGCCCGCCCCAGGTACGCGCCGGGGAATCGGAAGGTGAACGGCTCGCCGCCGGTCTTCTTGTGGAAGGCGGCCAGGCCGATGCCGACCGCCTGCCCGCCGTCGTCCACGCAGGGCGGGGCGAGGAAGCCGCGGAAGCCGTACTTCTCCATGAGGTGGCTGTTGGTGGGGCAGTTCAGCGCGTAGCCGCCGGCCAGCGCGAGGTGCGTGGTCGCCGGGTCGAGGTCGTAGCGCTCCAGCGCGGTCTCGATGTTGCGCTCCATCACCATGACCGAGATCGCCTGGATCTCCTTCATGGCGGCGCTGACGAAGCTCTCCTCCTCGGTGAAGTCGGGGTCGGTGCTCGCCGTCTCCTTGACCTGGGCGACGATCTCCTCGAACGCGCGCGGCGCGCCCTCCAGCGCGGCCAGGCCGGTGAAGTCGTAGGAGTCGAGAATGTGCTGACGGTCGCACCGCCCGGTGGCCGTGGTCGCGGTGGCGAGCGCCATCAGCGTGCCCTCGCGCATTTTGAACCGGTCCTTGGCGGTGCTGTAGAGCAGGCCGGGCGAGGCGACAGGGAACGTCTCGACGACGCCGCGCCGGCTGACCGCGCCGGTGAACCAGTAGCGCTTGTAACGCCCGTCGAGCAGGCGGTCGGGGCCGCCGTCCACGGCCAGCGTCAGGATGTCGCCGCCGAAGAACGTCTCGCTGTCCAGCAGCATCGCGCTGTAGAGGTGCGCGATGCTGTGGAAGGACAGCTCCGGATACTCCTCGACGAAGTGGTAGTCGTTCGTGGTCGCGAGCCCCGGGGTGCCCCAGATCTCGGTCATGTCGTCGAGCGACACCCCGAACGGGCCGATCAGGCCGTTCACGAACGCACGCAGCTCCTCCATGCTGAGGAACGGCGTCCGATGGTGTTTCAAGCCGCTCATCCGCTCGAACTCCCAGTGGCCGAGGAGCCGGATCAGCGATCCCTCCTTGTGCCACAGCGACACGTTGTTGTCGTGCCGGTACGACACCATCGCCAGCCGGTGCAGCCCGGGGATGGTCACGTAGCTCGAA
Organism: Nonomuraea sp. NPDC004580; assembly: GCF_040609855.1. Taxonomy (NCBI): domain Bacteria; kingdom Bacillati; phylum Actinomycetota; class Actinomycetes; order Streptosporangiales; family Streptosporangiaceae; genus Nonomuraea; species Nonomuraea sp. NPDC004580. Next base: position 2,418 of record NZ_JBEXLH010000078.1, read on the forward strand.
AGATAGAAGCCGTCTCGCATGTCTCCTCCGGTGGTCACCAGGTGACGGGAACCTCGACGAAGCCGAGTTCGAGTGGGTTGTCGTGATGCCTGAGCTCGGTCACGTCCACCGCGAGCCGCAGACCGGGGAAGCGCCCGATCAGCTGGGCGAACGCGGTCCGCAGCTCGAGCCTGGCCAGCGCCGCGCCCAGGCAGTAGTGGGGTCCCGCGCTGAAGGCGATCTGGTCCCGCGCGTCCCTGGTGACGTCCAGGCGCAGCGGGTCGGGGAACACGGACGCGTCGAAGTTGGCGGACTCCAGCACCGGCACCACGCCGGAACCGGCCGGCACGGTGCACCCGCCGATCTCGATGTCGTCGGTGACGTAGCGCAGCATCGACAGCGAGTGGCCGGCCACCTGGAAGCGCAGCAGCTCCTCCACCGCGTCGGGGATGCGCTCGGGCTCGTCGCGCAGCAGGGCGAGCTGGTCGGGGTGGCGCATGAGGAGCACCGCCCCGCTGCCGATCTGCGCCGCGGTCGTCTCGTGCCCGGCCATCAGCAGCACCGTGCACCAGACGTGCAGCTCGTGCGTGCTCAGCCGCCCGTCCTGGTCGTCGTGCACGGAGATCAGCTCGCTGATCAGGTCGTCGCCCGGGTCCGCCCGCTTGACCTCGATCAGCTCGCCGATGTACTGCCACGCCTCGCCCAGCCCGGTACGGAAGCGCTCCTGGTCGGCCACCGGGACGCCGAGCAGGCGGCAGATGACCCGCAGCGTCAGCGGCAGCGCGAACTCGGAGACCAGGTCCACCGGCGGTCTCCGCCACCGGTCGAGCAGCTCCGCCACCACCTCCTCGACGTAGGGGCCCAGTTTCTCGATCCGCGCCGGGGTGAACGCCTTCGTCATCAGGCGGCGCATGCGGGTGTGCTCGGGCGGATCCCGGTCGATCTTCGGGTTCTGGAACATCTTGGTCCTCGCCGCCGCGGTCATGCGCGGCGCGCCGGGCCGCTCCCTGTTACGGCTCAGGCGCCGGTCCGACAGCACCGCCCGCACGTCCGCGTAGCGCGTGACCAGATAGACCGGGTCGCCGCTCGGCATGACCGCCCGTACCACCGGCTCGTCCCGGAGCGTGGCGAGTTCCTCCGGCGGTCGTGCCCCGGGCGGCCAGTCGAACGGGAACTTGAGCGTCATCGGTGCTCTCCTGCTCTGCGTGAGGTCGTCACCCAGAACGATGGGCGCGGCGGCTCAAGGCGCCCGCAAGCGGCGCTGGACTCTCGTCCTGGTCTCGCTCGGTGTTCGAGCGGGCGAGCAGAGCATGAGGCGGCACATCGTCCACCAGGTGGTGAGAGGAAACGGATATGACCAGCACGACAGGACCGTCTCCCGCGGCCAGGGTCCGCCGCCTGTCCAACTCGGTGCAGGACGCCGCGATCGTGCGGGCGGCGGCGGAGCTCGGACTCGCCGACGCGGTCGGCGACGGGCCCACGCCGGTGACGGAGATCGCCGCGCGGGTGTCCGCCGAGCCGGCGACGCTGGCCCGCCTCCTGCGGGCGCTCACCGCGTACGGGATCTTCGAGCAGGTGACCCCGGACGTGTACGCGCACACCGAGATGTCACGCGCGATGCGCAGGGACCATCCTGGTGGCCTCATCCACACCCTGCTCACCCCGTCCGACTGGGGCTGGGCGATGTGGGGCAGGCTCGCGGAATCGGTCAGGGCCGGCCGGTGCCTGTTCCCCGACGTCTTCGGCACCGACTTCTTCGACTACCTGGGCGAGCACCCCGAGGCGCAGGCGCGGATGTTCCGCGGCATGACGTCGTGGTCGGACCAGATGAACCCGGCACTGGTGGGCGCGCTGCCGCTGGAGGGCGTCGGCACCGTCGCCGACATGGGCGCGGGCTCGGGGACGCTGCTGCGCGCGATCCTGGAGCACGCCCCGCACGTGTCGGGCGTCTGGTTCGACACCGAGGCCACGCTGGCCGTGGTGGAGGACGAGTTGCTGTCAGGCCCGCTGTCGGAGCGCTGCGCGCTGGTCACCGGCGACTACTTCCACGAGGTGCCCTTCAGCGCCGACCTGTACGTCTTCAAGCTCACCCTGCACATGTACGACGACGAGCCCTCCGAGCGCATCCTGCGCAACGTGGCGGCGTCGGCCAAGCCGGGGGCGCGCATCGTCATCGCCGACCCGCTGCTGCAGGACCCGCCGGAGAGCAAGTTCGTCCCGTCGATGGACCTGCACATGCTGCTGGTCATGGGCGGCAAGGAGCGCACCGAGCAGGACTACGCCGACCTGTTCAAGCGGGCCGGCCTGGAGTTCACCGGCATCACGCCGACGGGGACCGACTTGCATCTGACCGTGGGACGGGTTCCCGGCTGACCCGCCGGGACCGCGCGTTCAGGCAGGAGCCGAGCGCCGCGAGCAGCACGCTCGCGGCGCACACCAGCAGCGTGAACCTGACCGCCGCGCCGAACGCGGTCCCGTAGGAGGTGCTCGCGAGCCCGGCGTCCAGCCTGGCCTGCAGCACCGTGCCCAGCACGGAGATCCCGAACAGCGTCCCGGTCTGCCGGATCGTGTTGAACACCCCGGAGGCGGCCCCCGCCAGGTCGGAGGCGACGTCCCGCATGGCGAGCGAGGTGATCGGGCCGAACGCCGCCGACTGCGACAGCCCGGCGATCGCGAGCGGCGCCACCAGCGCGTACCCGGCCACGCCGGGCCGGCTGAGCAGCGCGACGGCGGCCAGGGCGGCGGCGTAGACGAGCAGGCCGCCCAGCAGCACCCGCTCACCGCCGTACCGCTCGGTCAGGCGGGCCGTGACGGGGAAGCCGAACGTCATGCCCAGCGCCCACGGCGCCAGCGTGAGCCCGGCCTGCGCGGCCGGCATGCCGAGCACCGTCTGCAGGAAGAGCGTCATGGTCAGCGACAGCGTGATCACGCACATCGACACGATCGCCATGGACGCGGTCATCAGCGTGAACGTGCGGTCGGCGAACAACCGGGTCGGCACCAGCGGCTCCCGCGCGCGGTGCTGGTGGGCGACGAACCCGGCGAGGAGCAGGAGGCCGAAGCCGATCACCATCGGCACGGTGATCGGCACGTCCGCCACCGACGCGACCGTGCCCCAGCCGTAGTGCCTGCCCTCCAGCAGGCCGAACGTGATCGCGCCGAGCCCCGCGCCGGCCAGGGCCGCGCCCGCCGCGTTCAGCCGCCTGGCGGCTTGGCCGGTCACGGCGGGCGGGACGACGAGCAGGGTGAGCACCACGATGAGCACGCCGACCGGCAGGTTCATGGCGAAGATCGAGCGCCAGCCGGCCGTGGAGACCAGCAGGCCGCCGAGCGTCGGCCCCGCCACGCCGGCGAGGCCCGCGGTCACTCCCCACACCGCGCTCGCCCGCCCGCGCCGCTCCGGCGGGAAGACCAGCGTCATCATCGTCAGCGTCTGCGGGATGATCAGCGCGGCGCCGACGCCCTGGAGCAGGCGGGCGCCGATGAGCTGCCACGGCGTCTGGGCGAACCCGCACAAGCTCGAGGCGACGGTGAAGACCGCCATGCCCGCGAGGAACACGGTACGCGGCCCCGCCACGTCGCCCAGCCGGCCGGCGGTGACGGTCAGCACGGCCAGAGCCAGCACGTAACCGCCGACCACCCACAGCACCTCGCTGAGGCTCGCGCCGAGCCCCGCCTGGATCTCGGGGACGGCGATGCTGACCGAGGTGGAGTTGAGGATCGTGATGAAGTAGCCGAGGCAGGTGGTCGTCATGACCGCCCAGGGGTTGCCGCGCAGCGCGGCGAGCCTGCGGGTGCCCATGGCGCTCACGCGGCGAGGCCGGCGCGCTCCAGCGCCGTCGCCGCGGTGCGCAGGATCTCGACGCGCTCGGCGGTCGTGCCGCCGAAGGGCGAGATGAGCAGGGTGGTGATGCCGTGCTCGGCGTACGCGCGCATCCGCTCGGCGACCCGCTCGGGCGGGCCGAGCAGCGAGATGTGCTCCACCAGTCCGGCCGGCACCGCGGCGGCGGCCCCGCGCGGGTCGCCCGCGGCCATGCGCTCGTGCACGACCGCGCTCTCGCGGCCGTACCCCAGCCGTTCGAAGAGCGCGAGGTAGACGTTGCGGCTGCGGCCGCCCATGCCGAGGAAGTGCGACAGGTAGCCCCTGATCGGCGTGGCGGCCGTCTCGGCGTCGGCGCCCAGCGCCATGGGGACGCCGCAGAGCACCTCGAACCCGGCGAGCTGCTTGCCCGCGCGGGCCCGGCCGGCGCGCAGGGCGTCGATGGTCTTCGGCAGCTCGCCGGGCGGCGAGAACGCGCCCAGCCAGCCGTCGGCGATCTCACCGGCCAGTTCGAGCCCGCCCGGCGCGACGGCGGCGAGGTAGATGGGCACCCGGGCCGGCTCGCCGTACAGCCGCAGCGGCGCGGCCGTGCAGCCCTCGGGCGGGAGCCGGTAGTGGGCGCCCGCGTGGGTGACCGGCTCGCCGCCGAGGGCACGGCGCACGATGTCCACGTACTCGCGGGTCCTGGCGAGCGGCCGCCGGAACGGTACGCCGTGCCAGCCCTCGGAGATGTCCGGATTCGACACCCCGAGTCCCAGCCGGAACCGGCCGCCCGACATCGCGTCCAGCGTGGACGCGGTCAACGCGGTCATCGCCGGCGTGCGGCCGGGCACCTGGAAGACGCCGGAGGCCAGGCCGATGCGGGTGGTCGCGGTGGCCACGGCCCCGAGAACGGTCGCGCCGTCCGCGCGGAAACCCTCCGGGACGACCGCGAGGTCGAACCCGAGCCGTTCGGCCTCCCGCGCGACCTCCACCGCGTCGAGATAGGAGAGATTGACACCGAGCTTCATGCCTAGGCCGTCCCTTCTGTGAGGCCGATCTATGAGGCCGATCTATGAGCCGATCTATGAGGCCGCTCTCTGAGGCCGCCGGTGCGGCGGGCCGCGCCTGCGCGCTCAGCGTCACAGGCCCGCCTCGAAGACCGAGCAGGTAGCGGCGGAAGTGCGGTCGTGCGATCTCGGCCGAGGGCGGTTGGACCGCCGTTCGAGCACCGTGCCGGATAAAGGAGTGCCACGTCCGAAGGGAGCTCGCATGAGAACGGATCTGAACCGCCGCAGCCTGCTCAGCCGCGGCGGGAGCCTCGCCCCGCTGGTCGGGCTCGGCCTGCTCGCCGGGGCCACGCCCGCCGCCGCCGAGACCGGCGCCCAGGAGAGCAGGCGCATCCCGCTGCTCGGCACCTGGGCGGTGAAGGTCACCTTCCCCGGTGTGAACCGGCCGCCGGAGGCCGGCCTGTTCGCGTTCGTCGCCGACGGCGTCCTGGTGGCGACCACGACAGGGGCGGGCCACCTCAGCCTGGGCTCGTGGCGGCCGGCCTCAGGCGGCTTCTCGTTCTCCTTCCGCCACTTCATGTACGCCGACGACGACGGCACCTGGACCGGCGAGGTGCGCATCGAGCAGACCGGCACGTTCACCACCTCCTCCTGGCAGGCGACCGGCACCGGCACCGCCTTCGACATCGAGGGCAACCAGGTCGCCGTGGTCCAGAGCGCGACCACCGCCACCCGATACTGACCCACTTCAGCCTGATTCGAGCCGCTGTCGACGTACGACCGCGACGCTGCACATCGGAGAGGAGCCAACATGGAACTCGGACTCGCGGGCAAGGTCGTCCTGGTCACCGGTGGCAGTGGATCCATCGGCGCGGCCATGGCGGAGGCGTTCGCCGCGGAGGGCGCCCACGTCGCGCTGACCTTCCGCGACAACGCGCAACGCGCCGAAGAGCTGGCCCGCGTCATCGGCGAGCGGGGCGGCCGGGCGATGGTCGTCAAGTACGACCTCGCCGACCCGGCCGCGATCCGCTCGTGCGTGGGCGCCGTGCTCGACGAGTGGGGCCGGCTCGACGTGCTGGTGCTGAGCGCGTCCGCGCAGGACGGCACCCGCACCGCGCCGGTGAACTTCGAGGACGTGCCGCCCGAGGAGTGGTCGCCGCTGCTCCGGGCGGACGTCGAGGGCTCCTTCCACACGGTGCAGGCCGTGCTGCCGGCCATGCGGCGCCAGGCATGGGGCCGCATCATCCTCATCTCGGCCAACATCGTCGCCCGCGGCGCCACCGGGGACGAGGCGTTCGTGTCGAGCAAGATGGCGCTGCACGGCCTGGGCCGCACGCTGGCCACCGAGCTGGCACCCGACGGGATCCTCGTCAACGTGGTCGCCCCGGGGGCCACGGTGAGCAGAGGCTTCCTGCGCCGCTTCCCCGAGGAGAAGCAGGCGAGGTTCGCCGAGCTGGACGACGTACAGATCAAGCGCATGCTCAACCAGGACCGTCCCGTCGGCAAGGTGTCGACACCCGCGGACGTCGCCAACACCGTGCTGTTCCTGGCGTCCGAGGCCAACGGGAACGTCAGCGGTCAGGTGATCCACGTGGCCGGGGGCCATTGAGCCGCCCGGCCGTTCAGGACACGGAGCAGGAGAGACGATGACCACAGCACCGCCCGCCTTTCCCCAGGCGCGCGTCTGCCCCCACCTTCCGCCCCCGGCGTACGCGGAGCTGCGCGGGGGACCGGCGCTGCGCCGGGTGACGACCCACGCCGGGCAGCTCGCGTGGCTGGTGACCCGCTACGACCAGGCCCGTACGCTGCTCAAGGACCCGAGGCTGTCGTCCGACCGCAGGCGTCCGGGCTTCCCCGTCATCTCGGTGCAGGTCAAGCTGCTGACCGAGCGCAAGCGCCAGGCGCTGATCGGGATGGACCCGCCGGAGCACGACGAGCAGCGGCGGATGTTCCTGCCGGACTTCACGCTGAAGAAGGTGCGCGAGCGGCGCGCCGACATCGAGCGCATCGTGCACGAGTCGCTCGACGACATGCTGGACCACGGCCCGCCCGCCGACCTCTACCGGGAGTTCGCCCTGCCCGTGCCCTTCCGGGTGATCTGCCGGCTGCTCGGCGCCCCGTGGGAGGACCGCGACTTCTTCCAGGACGCCATCCGCCGGCTGGTGCGCACGTTCGACACCGCCGAGGGCCGCCAGGCGGGCGCCGAGCTGCTCGCCTACTTCGAGCACCTGGTCACCGAGTACAAGAAGACCCCCGACGGCGCCGGGCTCATCGGGCGGCTGGCCGGCACCGGCAGGATCGGCGACGACGACCTCGCGCTCGCGGCCATGTCGCTGCTCATCGCCGGCCACGAGACCACCGCGGCGATGATCTCGCTGGGCGCGGTCACGCTGATGGAGAACCCCGACCAGCTCGCCGCCATCCGCGCGAACCCCGAGGCGATCACGCCCGCCGTGGAGGAGCTGCTGCGCTTCCAGTCGATCGCCGACAGCGCGAACCTGCGGGTCGCCACCGCCGACATCGAGATCGACGACGTGGTGATCAAGGCGGGGGAGGGCGTGCTGATCCCCGGCTCGCTCGCCAACCGGGACGCCGGCGTCTTCACCGACCCCGACGTCTTCGACCCGAGCCGCGACGCGGGCGGGCACATCGCCTTCGGCTACGGCAGGCACCAGTGCCTCGGCCAGAACCTCGCCAGGCTGGAGCTGCAGATCGCGCTGACCGCGCTGTGGCAGCGCATCCCCACCCTGCGCATGACGGTGCCCGCCGAGGAACTGGCCCCCCGCCCGCCTGGCGCGATCCAGGGCATCGACGCGCTGCCGGTGACGTGGTGACAGGGGGAGTGGCATGAGCGTCGTGGGTGACCAGCGGGTGTGCGTCGGCGCGGGCATGTGCGCGCTGACCGCGCCAGGCGTCTTCGACCAGGACGAGAACGGCCTGGTGGTGGTGCTCACGGAGACGCCCTCAGGACAGGCCATGGACCAGGCGCTGCGCGCGGAGCGGGTGTGCCCGTCGGGAGCGGTGCGGGTCGGCACGCTCTCTCGTCCAACGGAATGAGGATCTGATGCGCATTCTCCTGCTTGGCGGTACGGAGTTCGTCGGCCGCGCCGTGGCCGAGGCGGCGCTGGCCAGAGGCTGGGAGGTCACGGTGTTCCACCGGGGGCGGCACGCGCCGCCGCCCGGCGTGCGGGCGCTGGAGGGCGACCGCGGCCTGCCCGACGGCATGCGGGCACTCGCGGACGGCGAGTGGGACGCGGCGGTGGACACGTGGTCGGGCCCTCCCCGGGTGGTCCGCGACACGTTGCGGCTGCTGGACGGCCGGATCGGCCACTACACCTACGTCTCCAGCCGCGGCATCTACGACTTCCCCGTGCCCGCGCCGCTGACCGAGGAGCGGCCGGTGGTGGCCGGCTCGCCGGACGGCGAGGAGATCGGCTACCGGGACGCGAAGGCGGGCGGGGAGGTGGCCGCGGAGCGGGCGCTCGGTGAGCGTGCCCTGCGGGTGCGGCCAGGCCTGATCTTCGGGCCCCGGGAGAACTCGGGGCGGGTGCCGTGGTGGCTGCGGCGTGCCGCCCGGGGCGGGGTCCAGCTCGCGCCGGGGCCGCGTACCTCGTCGCTGCAGTACATCGACGCCCGCGACCTGGCCGCCTTCGTCCTGGACGCGGCGGGCCGCGGCCTGCACGGCGCCTACAACCTCGTGTGCCCGCCGGACCACGCCACGATGGAGGCGTTCGTCACCGCCTGCGTCGAGGTCACCGGCGCCGGCGCCGAGCTGCGCTGGGTCGACCCCGAGCCGATCCTGGCGGCGGGGATCCGGCCCTGGGTCGATCTGCCGGGCTGGCTGCCGCCCGGCGACATGTACGAGCTGCTGCACAGGACCGACGTGTCCAAGGCGGTGGCGGCCGGGCTGCGCTGCCGTCCTGTCGAGGAGACCGTGGCCGACACCTGGGCCTGGTTGCGCGACGTGGGCGGCGACGTGCCCGAGAGCTCCCAGAGCGCTTATCGCGCGGACCACATCCCGGCCGACCTGGACCCGGATTTGGAGGCGAAACTCCTGGCCGGCTGAGCCAGGGGCAGGAGCGTCCGGCTCGGCGCGGGCCGGAGACGAAGCGGCCGCCGGCGGTACATCCGCCGGCGGCCGCCTCATGCCGGGCCCCGATCAGTCGCCCGCACGTGCGTCGAGGAGCCGGATCGTGCCCGTCGGGCAGCGCCTGGCCGCCTCGCGGACGAGGTCGGCGAGCGCGGCGGGCGGCTCCGGCTCGCGCACCACGACCACGGTCTCGTCGTCGTGGCCGAACACCTGCGGCACGGCGGCCACGCACAGGCCGCTGCCGCAGCACGTGTCACGATCCACCGTCACGCGCATGCTCACCACTCCACCGGGATCCTCAGCAGCCCGCCGATCAGCGTCCCCTCACTGCGTCCCAGCTCGGCCGCGGGCACGGCGAGCCGCAGATCGGGGAAGCGGCGCAGCAGCGTGTCCAGCACGATCTGCAGCTCCAGCCGGGCCAGCGAGGCGCCGATGCAGAAGTGCGGACCCACGCTGAACGTCAGGTGGTAGTTGGACGGCCGTGCCACGTCGAACTCGTGCGGGCAGCAGAACACGCTCTCGTCCCAGTTCGCCGACTCGACCGCCGGGATGATGCTCGTGCCCTTCGGCACCGTCACCCCGCCCACCTCGATGTCCTCGGTGACGTAGCGGAGCATCGACAGCGAGCCGTTGAGCAGCTTGAAGCGCAGCACCTCCTCCACCGCCGACGGCACCAGCGACAGGTCCGCGCGCAGCTTGGCGAGCTGGTCGGGATGGGCCAGCACCTTCGCCACCATGTAGCCGATCTGGCTGGCCGTGGTCTCGTAGCCGACCAGCAGGAGCAGCCGGCACCACCAGTGCAGCTCGTACTCGCTCAGGCGGGTGTCGTCGTCCTCGTGGACCTGCGTCAGCGCGCTGATCAGGTCGTCACGGGGGTTCGCCCGCCGCTTCTCGATCAGCGCCCCCATGTACGCGCTGATCTCGCGCATCGCCACGCCGATCTCGGGCCCCGAGTACTTGCCGGTGGACAGGAACCGGTCCGTCCAGCCGCGGAAGCGGTCCTGGTCCCCGGCGGGCACGCCCAGCAGGTCGCAGATGACCCGGATGGACAGCGGGAACGCGACGGCTTCCGACACGTCGGCCGGGCACGGCCCGTTCTCCATCTTGGTCACCAGCTCGTCCACGATCTCCTGCACCTTGGGGCGCAGGTTCTCGACCATCGTGGCGGTGAACGCCTTCATCACCAGCCGCCTGACCCTGGTGTGCTCAGGCGGGTCGGGGTCCATCCGCTCGTCCTGGAACATCTTGTTGTTCGAGGTCATGCGGGCCGCGTCGGGGCGGTTGAGATTGCGGCTGACCCGCAGGTCGGTCAGCACGGACCGCACGTCCTCGTACCGCGTGACCAGCACCGCCCGGTCGCCGCTCGGCAGCACCACGGGGAGCACGGGACGCTCGCGCAGGTCCGTCAGCTCGGCGGGCACGTCGAGCGGGGAAGGGCGCGGGAACGGGTACGGGACCGGCTGTTCGCTGCTCATCTGGTCACCTTTCTGGTCAAGCGGCTCACACCGGCCGGGCCTCGACGATGCTGTGGGGCGGCTCCGTCGGGTGGATGTCGACGACCTCGAAGCCCGACTCCTCCACGAGCCGCGTCCAGTCGGCGACGGTCCGCTCCCGGCCGCCGTTGGTGACCGCCATCGAGATGTCCATCAGCTTGATGTAGTGGGGGTCGTTGCCCTCAGGGACGACGCCGTCCACGATCAGCACGCGGGCGTCGGCGTCGTCGCCGATCGCCTGCCTGATCCTGCCCAGCACCTTGCTGCACTCGGCGTCCGCCCAGTCGTGCATGACGGCCTTCAGCGTGTACGCGTCCGCGCCCGACGGCACCTCGTCGAAGAAGCTGCCGCTGACCAGCTCGACCCGGTCGGCGACGCCCTGCGCGGCGAGCACCGGCGGCGCCGTCGCGATGGCGGTCTCGATGTCGAACAGGATGCCCCGCGAGTCCGGGTAGCGGCGCAGGATGGCCGACAGGAACCGGCCCTGGCCGCCGCCGATGTCGGCGATCGTGGGGAAGCGCCCGAAGTCGAAGGAGTCGGCGATCTTCGGCGCGCGGCTCTCGTTCAGCTCCGACATGGCCTTGTGGAAGGCGGCGGCGAACTCGGGAGCCTCCTGCTCCAGGTACTCGAAGAAGTTCTTGCCCTCCCGCAGCTTGCGGCCGTTGGGCTCGCCGGTGCGCACGGTGTCGTAGGCGTAGCCCCAGCAGTTCCACACGGTGGTCTCGCCGTAGAAGTAGGCGAGGTACCTGAGCGAGCCTGGCACGTCGCTGCGCAGGTACTGCGCCTTCGGCGTCAGCTCGAAACGCCCGTCGCCGCGCTCGGCGAACACGCCGACGGACGCGGCGGCGCGCAGGAACCGGTGCAGCGTGGGCGCGTGGCTTTCGGTACGCGCGGCCAGGTCTTCGACGCCGCACGGGCCGTCGGCGAGCAGGTCGGCGACGCCGAGGCGGGCGAGCACGTTCAACGTGCCCGCCACCCATTTGCCGGCCAGCATCATGAGCAGTTCCTGCTGCTCCTCGCCGGGACCCTGCTCCTGGACACGGTCGGTCGGGGTCGTGGTCATCCCGATTCCTCCTTCTGGGTGACAGGTCGTTTCCGCCGCCTTCGGGCCGGTCAGGGGCCTGCCATGCCCGGCAGGCTGCCACCGGCGGCTCAAGGGCGGATCAAACCGGCATGGAGCGCGGGCCGGGCGTTCCGGCCGAGCGGTTCGCGAGGGCGTTTCGAGCCTCGCCGCGCATCCTGGGGACCCATGTTCGCGATCTCCCGAGGAGTTGCCATGCCGTACACGGCGATCACTTATGACATCAAGGGCGGACACGAGGACGAGGTCGCCGAGGTGTTCGCGAACTTCCGGCGGCCGTCGGGGAACGTCGTCCCCGGGGCCGACGGCGGCCAGGCCGGCCGCATCCTCGCCACCGCGGTGTTCATCAGGGACAGCATGCTGGTGCGTTTCATCGAGTACGAGGGCGACCTCGACGCGGTGATCAGGTTCATGGCCACCCAGCCGGGCGTGGCCGAGGTCGAGCGCAAGCTCGCCCCCTACCTGAACAAGCCGCGCGACACCGGCACGGTCGAGGGCTTCACCAAGACCTTCAACGCCAGCCGGCTGCGCTGCATCACCCAGTTCGCGGTGCCCAGGAATCCGGAGCTCTCAGCCTCTGCGGCAGACCAGTAGCGTGTCGAAGTCGCCGAGCGGCCGGTGCTCCAGCGCGGTGAAACCGGCCGCCGCGGCGTGCTGCCTGACCTCCTCGACCGGATACTCCGAGCCGCCTTCGGTGACCAGCATCATGTCGAGGCTGATCACCAGGTTCTCGATCAGGGCGGGGCCCTCGTCGAGCATGCGGTCGTAGATCAGCAGCGCGCCGCCCGGCTTGACCGCCGCGCCGGCCTTCTCCACCAGGAAGCGGCGGCTCTCCTCGTCGTAGTCGTGCAGCACGTGCCCCAGGACCACGACGTCGGCGCGCGGCAGCGGGTCCTTGAAGAAGTCGCCGCCGTGGAAGCTCATCCGCTCGGTCAGGCCGAGTCCTGCCATGTGCTCGTCGAAGAACGGCTCCATCTGCGGCAGGTCGAACACGGTGCCGGTCAGGTCGGGGTGCGCCTTGGTGATCTGGCCGGCCAGGTTGCCCCGGCAGCCGCCGACGTCGAGCAGCGTCGCGTGGCCCGAGAAGTCGAACGCCTCGATGAGCTGCGGCCCGAGCACCTGGGTCAGCGCGTCCATCATCTGGATGAACCGGCCCAGGATCTTCGGGTCGCGCAGGACGTCCTGGAAGTCGCCCTTGGCCTGCGGCTCGCCGGTGCGCAGCGCCTCGGACAGCCTGCCCCAGGCCGGGTAGAGGTTGTCGTTGGTCCTGCGCATGAACCCGCCGACGTACGTCGGCTGCTCGCGCACCAGATACTGGTCCGCGCCGGCGGCGTTGCGGAAGCCGTCGCCCTGGCGTTCCAGCAGGCCGAGCGCGGTCAGCAGGTGCAGGAAGTCGCGCAGGCCGCGGCCGTGCAGCCCGAGCCGCTCACGCAGCTCCTCCTCGGTGGCCGGGTTGTCGTGCAGGACGGTGAACAGGTCCAGCTCCACCGCGGTGAGCAGGGCCTTGGCCTCGCAGAAGGCGTTGCACAGCCGGATGAGCCCGGCGGGGGTGGTGACGTCCGGAGCGATGCCCGTCATACGTGACTTCCTTTCTCGCAGCCCTGGCCGACGGTCGTGCCGGGTCGCTCGCGACGCTTCCATCGCGAGGTGGAGACCGGCTCGAAGCCGGTTGGAGCGCGACGGCGGCGCCGTCCGGCCTCGACCGGGAATCGAGGGGCGGACCAGCCGGTGCCTGCACGATGGGCCGAGCCGTACGTCGCAGCGAGAGGAATGGTCTGGTGGATCAAGGGCTACGCGGCAAGCGCGTGCTGGTGACCGGTGGGACCAGGGGCATCGGTCGTGCCACGGTCCTCGCCTTCGCGCAGGCCGGCGCACACGTTCTGGCATGTCATCACACCGAGGGCGAGGACGCCGACACCCTCGCCAGGGAGCTGAAGGAGCTCGACGACCGCAGCCGGGTGGTGCGGGCCGACGTGACCGACTCCGCGGACGCCCGCCGGCTGGCCGGCACCGTGGACTCCGAGCTCGGCGGGCTCGACGTCCTGGTCAACAACGTCGGCGTGGACGGCGCGGCCCCGTTCGCCAAGATCTCGGGCGAGGAGTGGCAGCGGCTGCTCGACCACAACGTGACCTCCGCCTACCTCGTCACGCAGTCGATGCTGCACCTGCTGGCCGACGGCGCCTCGGTGATCAACATCGGCGCGTCGGCGGCGCTGCGCGGGCGGATGAACGGCGTGCACTACTCCGCCTCGAAGGCGGCGCTCATCGGGTTCACCCGGGGGCTGTGCAAGGAGCTGGGCGCCCGCGGCATCAGGGTCAACCTGGTCGCGCCTGGGCTCACCGAGACCGAGCCGGGTGCGGGGCTGCCGCCGCAGGTCGTCGAGCGGATCGTGTCGATCACGGCGCTCGGGCGGCTCTGCCGGCCGCACGACGTGGCCGGCGCGGTGCTGTTCCTGGCGGGTGACACCTCCCGCTACATCAGCGGCGTGACCCTGAACGTGGACGGCGGGATCTGAGCGGCGGGCGGGAGGCCCCATGGACATCGGAGTCGGCGCGCCGAGCACCGTTCCCGGCACGGACGGCAGGGAGCTGGCCGAGTTCGCCCGCCGGGCCGACCGGCTCGGCTTCTCCACGCTGGCCGTGCTCGACCGGCTGGTCTACGACAGTTACGACACCGTGGTGACGCTGGCCGCCGCCGCGGCCGTGACCGAGCGCATCACGCTGGCGCCCACGATCCTGCTGGCCGCGTACCGGCCGAGCGCGACGCTGCTGGCCAAGCAGCTGGCGAGCGTGGACCGGCTGTCCGGCGGCCGGCTGGTCGTCGGCGTCGCCGCGGGCGGCAGGGAGGACGACTTCACCGCGACCGGCGTGCCGTACGGCGGGCGCGGGCGCCGCCTCGACGCGGTGCTGGAGGAGATGGAGCGGGTGTGGTCGGGGGAGGTCCCCGGCGTCGGCCCGCGCCCGCAGCGCGGCGGGATCCCGCTCTGGGTCGGCGGCAACTCGGCCGCCTCGATGGCGCGCGCCGCGAGGTACGGCATCGGCTGGATCTCCGGCAGCACCCCGCTGCACCGGTACGCCGAGGTCGCCGCCGCCGTCCGCACCTGCTGGGCCGACGCGGGCCGCACCGGCCAGCCCCGGCTGGGCGCGCTGGCCTACGTCGCACCCGGCGCGGACCGCAGGCAGGCCGGCGCCCGCTACCTGCTGGACTACTACGCCTACACCGGCCAGAAGGCCCGCTTCCTGGCCGAGAACGTGATCACCGACGACACCCGGCTGCGCGAGACGATCGACGGCTACGCCGCCGCCGGATGCGACGAGCTCATGCTGATCCCCTGTACGTCCGATGCCGGCCAGCTCGACCTGATCGCCAAAGTGGCCTTCGGCTGAGCCAGCGCCGACGATCCAGAAGGAGGACGCCATGCCGTACGCGGCCATCACCTACCGAGTCAAACCGGGTCACGAGGACGAGATCGCCGAGATCTTCGCCGGCTTCCAGCGGGTGGACACCCCGGTGTTCACCGGCGACGACGGCGCCGCGGCGGGCCGGCTGCTCGGCACCGCGGTCTTCATCAAGGACGACGTGATGGTGCGGATCATCCACTACGAGGGCGAGTTCGCCGCCATCGCCCGCCACATGGCCGGGCAGCGCGGGGTGCACCTGATCGAGGAGCAACTCGCTCCCTACCTCCAGGAGCAGCGGGACACCGGCGACGAGGCCGGGTTCGGCCGGTACTTCCGCGACGCCGTCATGCGCTGCATCTCGCAGTTGTCCGTCGAGACCCACCCCGCGCAGCGATGAGCGAGCGGCCGACGTCGATCGCGGTGCTCGGGCTGGGCGGCATGGGCGCGGGCATGGCGCGGGCCCTCATCGCCGCGGGCGCGCGCGTCACCGCGTACAACCGGAGTCCTGAGAAGGCCGTGCCGTTGCGCGAGGCGGGGGCCGCGATCGCGGCCACCCCGGCCGAGGCGGTGGCCGGCGCCGAGGTCTTGCTGCTCAGCCTCGCCGACGAGGCGGCCGTGGAGCAGGTGCTGTTCGGCGCGCTGGACGGGCGGCTGCCGCCCGGCGCGGTCGTCGTGGACACCTCGACGGTCACGCCCGCGTTCGCCGTGGACGCCGAAGCGCGGCTGGCCAAGGCGGGGGTGCGGCGGGTCGAGGCGTGCGTGCTCGGCAACCCGGCGATGGCCGCGAAGGGCGAGCTGCGGGTCTTCGCCGCCGGTGCGGACGCGGCGGTCGCGGACGTGCGCGACGTGCTGGAGGCCATCGGGCAGGACGTCCGCGTGCTCGGGCCGACCGGGAACGCGAGCGCGCTGAAGCTGGCGTTCAACCTGATGCTGGGCGTGCAGATCATCGGCCTCGCGGAGGCGGTGACGTTCGTCGAGGCCATGGGCGTCGATCGGGGGGTCCTGCTGGACGTCTTCGAGCGCAGCGGCTGGCGCTCGCCGGTGCTGTCGTTCCGCGCGCAGTTCATGCGCGGGCGGACGTACCGGCCGGCGGCCTTCCGCGCCACGCTCATGCACAAGGACCTCCGGCTGGCGATCCAGGAGGCGCGGGCGCACGGGGCCGAGCTGCCGGTGACGGCGAGCGCCCTCGACCGCTACACCGCCGTGTTGGAGGCCGGACGCGGCGACGACGACGCCGCCACGGTCGCCGAACCGACACCCCGCGCCGACGTCCCCACGCCCGCCGAGCCGGCGCCACGTGGCGATCGCATCCTCACCCCCGCCGAGCCGGCCACGGACGGCGGAGGTCAAGGGCCGTGATCACGGACCTGCTGGCCGTGGCGGCGCTGGTGGGCAGCGGGGTCGTGGCCGGGGTGCTGTTCGCGGTCGCGCTGAGCGTGCTGCCCGCGCTCTTCGCCATGCCGGCCGACCGCTACGTCTACACCCACCAGCTCGTGGGCCGCCGCTGGGACCCGACCATGCCGATCATCGTGCTGACGTCGATGGTCCTCGACATCGTGCTGGCGGTGCTGACCAGGGCCGAGCCGGCCGCGCTGTTCGCCACGGCCGCCGTCCTGCTGCTCGGGGTGTCGGTGGTCTCGCACTTCTGCAACGTCCCGATCAACCGGGTGGTCAAGTCCCTCGACCCGGACAAGGTGCCGCCCGACTGGCGCGACCCCCGCCCGCTGTGGCGGCGCTGGCACCTGCTGCGCACCGCGCTCGCCCTGCTGGGCGTGACGGTGAACGCCGTCGCCGTGGTGCTCGCCTGACCGCGTGGGGCACCGCGGCGCGAGCCGGATGAGAAGTCAGAAAGCGCCGGAACATGGCGCGGCCGACCGAATGGAGAAACCGCAATGAGCGCCTTCGACATGGACGAACTGAAGGACATCCTGCGCAAGATGGGCGGCGTCGACGAAGCCGACCTCGACGGCGACATCGCCGACACGGAGTTCGCCTTCCTCGGCTACGACTCGCTGGCCCTGCTGGAGCTGTGCAGCCAGGTGGAGCGCCGCTACGGCGTCCAGATCAGCGACGAGGCCGTGCTGGACATGCCGACGCCGGCCAAGGCGATCGACTACGTCAACTCGCTGCTGACGGCGAAGGCGGGTGCGTGACATGGCCGGGCACACCGACAACGAGATCGTCATCAACGCGCCCATGCAGCTCGTCTGGGACATGACCAACGACATCGAGTCGTGGACCGAGCTGTTCAGCGAGTACTCGGAGGCCAAGATCCTCTCCGACCGTGACGGCACGATCCTGTTCCGGCTCGCGCTGCACCCCGACGAGAACGGCAAGGTGTGGAGCTGGGTGTCGGCCAGGCGCCCCGACGAGGCCACGAAGACCGTCCGCTCGCAGCGGGTGGAGACCGGGCCGTTCAAGTACATGTGGATCTACTGGGAGTACCTGCAGGAGGACGGCGGCGTGCGCATGCGCTGGGTGCAGGACTTCGAGATGAAGGCGGAGGCGCCGGTCGACGACGCGACGATGCAGGCGCGGCTCAACCGCAACACGCCCGTGCAGATGGCACTGATCAAGCAGAAGGTGGAGGCCGCCGCGGCCGCCCGATGAGCGGTGCGGACGCGAGGGCCGGTGGCAGGCTGACCGTTTGGAGGAGCTCGTGCTGGAGATCGTCGTCCCGCTCGTCCTGCTGGCCAACGGGCTGGCCGCCGGGGTGCTGCTCGGCACCCAGATGGGCGGCTGGCCGCTGCTGGACAGCCTGCCACCCGACCGCTACGTGCACGCGCACGCATTCTTCTCGACCAGGTTCGACCCGTTCATGCCCGCCTGCCTGCTGCTCACCACGCTCGGCGACCTAGCGCTCGCCCTGCTGGCAGAGGGCACGGCGGCGCGGGTGCTGTACCTGGTGGCGGCCGCGCTCTGCCTCGGCACGATAGCGATCTCGGTGACGAAGAACGTGCCGGTGAACCGCTGGGTACGCACCCTCGACCCCGACCACCTGCCCGACGACTTCGCGCAGCGCGACCCCCGGCGGCAGTGGGGCTCGTGGAACCGGGTGCGCACCGCCCTGTCCACCCTCGCCCTGATCGTCAACTGCGCCCTCGTCGGCCTGACCCTGTAGCCCCCCCGCGACGTCACCCCCGCGACGTCACCCCCGCGACGTCACCCCCGCGACGTCACCCCCGCGACGTCAAAGGCCGGCTCCCGTGCGAGAGGAGCCGGTCCTTGACGTGTCCTGTCGACGTCTCACCCGCCGTTCACTCGGCTTTGGCGGCCTCCAGCACCGGCACGCTCGCCGCCCGGCGCGCTGGCATCGCCGAAGTGAGCAGTGTCGCCACCGCCGCGCCCGCCACGAGCGCCGGGAACAGCCACCACGGCGGCGCCGGGCGCAGGAACGAGCTGCCGCTGGTGACGTACAGGAGCCCCAGGGTCCCGATGCCGATCACCAGGCCGAGCAGCGTGCCCAGCACGACCACGGTGGCCGCCTCCCAGCGCACGATCCCGCGTACCTGCCGCACGGTCGCGCCGACGGCACGCAGCAGCCCGAACTCGCGGGTGCGCTCGACCACGCTCATCGAGACCGTGGTCGCCATGCCGAACAGGGCCAGCAGCAGCGCCATGCCGACGAAGCTGTACGTCGAGCGCAGCGCCCTGGTCTGCGACTGCGATGCGGCGTCGACGTACGCGTCCCTGTCGAGCACCCGCACCCCCGGCACCCCGGACAGAGCGCTCTCCAGCGCCGGCGCGGAGCCGCCGCGGACGAGCACCGCCAGCGTGGCCGCGTTGGTGTCGAGCCGGTCCATCGTCGCCGGGGCCACGAGTGCCTGGTCGGCGAACAGGTGGGACGGGTCGTGGTAGGAGCCGGCGATCTTGAGTGTGACCCGGCCCTGGAGGCCGCGTACCACGATGTCCTGGCCGCGCCGCAGCCCCCGCTCCTTCATCACGGTCGAGGCCAGCGCGATCTCCCCGTCGCGCAGGACGGGCGGCCTGCCGCCCAGCCGCAGGACCTCGCGCAGGCCGCTCTGCTCGGCACCGCTGACCAGGAAGCGGTACGGCTCGGCGCCGCCGGGCGACACCAGCGTGACCTCGCTCTGGGTCAGCAGCGCGCTCGCCGACACGCCGGGCGCGTTCGCGACCTTGGCCGCGACGTCGCGGGCCAGCGGCGCGGGCGCGCCCTCCGCGGTCCGTGCGGTCGAGGCGATCGCGTGCTCGGCGACCATCACCTGCCGCCCCGCCTCGATGAACCGGTCGTTCACCGACATCGTCACCAGCACCAGCGAGGCGACCAGCGCGACGCCGAGCATCAGCGACGAGGCCGCCGAGGAGACCCGGCGCGGGCTGCGCGTGATCGTGGCCCGCGCGAGCCGCCCGGTCTCCCCGCTGACCATGGTCCCGACCCGCCCCACCAGACCCCCGAGCGGCCCGACGAAGAACGGGGTGAGCACGGCCAGCCCGGTCACGCCCAGCATCGACGCGAAGAGCACCATCAGCGTGATCGCGAACGTGCGGTCCGAGCCAGGCGTGTCGCTGATCCGGACCGCCACCGCGACCCCGCAGAACAGGAGGGCGCCGGCGAAGAGCCCGCCCGCGAGCAGCAGCCGGGGCCAGCGGCGTTCGACCGGCTCGGCGACCGTGCTGCGCAGCGCCTCGATGGGCGAGACCGCCCCGGCGCGGCGGGCCGCCCGCCAGGCGGCGGCCTGGGTGACGAGGATCCCGGCGGCGGCGGGCACGACCAGCGCGGCGACGCCGAGCTGCGGGTCGGACGCGGAGACGTCGAAGCCGTCTTTGGCGAACAGCCAGATGATCAGCTCGGCCAGCGGGAAGCCGGCGGCCACGCCGCCCACCGCCGCGACCGTGCCCAGCACCAGCGCCTCCAGCCGGATGAGCCGGCCGATCTGGCGGGGCGTGGCGCCGATCGCGCCGAGCAGCGCGAGCCGCCTGGTGCGCTGCCTGACGAGGGTGCCGAAGGTGTTGGCCACCACGAACAGGCCGACGAAGATCGCCACGGAGGCGAGCATGCCGACGACGCCGGCGATCGAGGCGCCCTCGCCCGCCGCCGCCGCGGTCTGCGCGGCCCGTACGGACGCGGCGGTGCGTACGGTGGCCGTGTCGCCCAGCTCGCGGGAGACCTCGTCGCGCAGCCGGTCGGCGGACACGCCGGGAGCGGCCTTCAGCCAGACGCCCTGCCAGCTGCCCGGCGGCAGCATCGCGGCCTGCCGCACGGTCTCGGGCGGCGCCAGCACGAGGTCGCCCGCCGCCACCGCGCCGCGGTCCTGGACGCTGACGATGCCGGAGATCCGCACCCGGCGGGTCTCGCGCGGCAGCGTCAGCGTCAGCGGGTCGCCGACGCCCAGCTCGCCGGCGCGCGCCAGGTGCCGGATGACCACCACCTCGCCGTCGGCGGCCGGCGCGCGGCCCGCCTCCAGCCGGTACGGGCTCAGCCGCGCATCGGCCACCCAGGGACGCAGCAGCGTACGGCCCTCGGCCGCCGCCATGATCGCCTGCCCGTCGGCGCGGGCGGCCGTCACCGCGACCGTGGCGTCACCGGCCGCCGCGGCCACCCCGGGCCGGGAGGCGAGCCGGTCGAGCTGGATCCGGCCGTCCGGCGGCGCGAACGGGTCGGCGGGATCGACCGTGCCGCCCTGCACGAGCACGTCGGCGTTGGCGTACTCGCTGGCGTCGCTGCCGGCCACCGCCTCCTGGGCGCGCAGCGCGAACTGCGTCGAGCCCGCGATGAGCGCGATCGAGCCCAGTGCCGCCAGCAGCGTGGCGGTGAGCCGCACCCAGCCCTCGGCGAACGTGCGGCGCGCGATCAGCCACAACGGGTTGCCCATGACGCTCAGCCCTCGATCTTGCGCATGCGGGTGTGCACGGCGTCGATGGTGGGTCCGGCCAGCTCGTCCACGATCATCCCGTCGGCCAGGAACAGCACCCGGTCGGCGTACGCGGCGGCGGCCGGGTCGTGCGTGACCATGACCACCGTCTGCTGGTAGTCGTCCACGGCGGCGCGCAGGAAGCCCAGCACCTCGGCGCTGGAATTCGAGTCCAGGTTCCCGGTCGGCTCGTCCGCGAACAGCACCTCCGGCCTGGTCAGCAGCGCCCGCGCGACGGCCACCCGCTGCTGCTGGCCGCCGGACATCTCGGCGGGCCGGTGGCTCAGCCGGCCGCGCAGGCCGAGCGCGTCCACGATCGTGTCGAACCAGCCGGGCTCCACGTCACGGCCCGCCAGCCGGCCGGTGAGCCTGATGTTCTCCTCAGCGGTCAGCATCGGCAGCAGGTTGAACGACTGGAAGACGAAGCCCATGCGGTCGCGGCGCAGCTCGGTGAGCCGGGTGCGGGACAGCTGGGTGATGTCGGTCTCGCCGACCCTGATCGTGCCGGACGTCACCACGTCCAGACCGGCCAGGCAGTGCATGAACGTCGACTTGCCCGACCCTGACGGGCCCATGATCGCGGTGAACTCGCCGCGGACGAACGCGGCCGAGACCCCGCGCAGCGCGTTGACCGCGCCGTCGCCCGATCCGTAGGTCTTGGCCACCTGCGAGGCGACCATCACCTGGCCCGCCCCGGTCATCGCGGTCCTCCCGCGCGGCGGGGGAGCGGACGCGGCGCGTCCTGCCGGGCCGTGGCCT
Organism: Nonomuraea sp. NPDC004580; assembly: GCF_040609855.1. NCBI lineage: Bacteria > Bacillati > Actinomycetota > Actinomycetes > Streptosporangiales > Streptosporangiaceae > Nonomuraea > Nonomuraea sp. NPDC004580. The sequence goes on from NZ_JBEXLH010000078.1 coordinate 23,904, forward strand.
GGCGTGTGCGGCTGCGGGTCGGCTCGGGCATGAGGATCTCTCCTGATCGGCGAATATTTGAACCCCTGCGAGATAATCTCACTGTGAGACTATATCGGATGGGACTACAGTGGGCGCATGCTCCAAGATCTGCTCGAGCGCTTCCTGGCCGGAGAGGGCGGCCCCGCCGCCGACCACGTGGGGCTCGGGATGCTGCTGGCCGAGGTCCACAACCAGAGCCGGGAGCGGCTCAACCAGGTGCTGCGTCCGCTGGGCCTCAATGTCCGCACGTTCGCCGTGCTGCTCGCGCTCCCGATGTACGGCCCGGTCAGCCAGCGTGATCTCATCGACCGCCTGCGCATCGACAAGTCCGCGATGGTCCGGCTCATCGACGAGATGGAGGCTCGCGGGCTGGTCGCCCGCGAGCGGGCGCCGCAGGACCGGCGGGCCTACTGCATCGTGCTGACGCCCCAGGGCGAGCGGACGCTCGCGGCGGCGCGGCAGGACACCGACCGGATCGGCGGCCACCTCTTCGGGCCGCTGCCGGAGTCCGAGCGCGGGCTGCTCGTCGAAGTGCTGCGCGGCGTGGCGGAACGCGCCGCCACCCCGTTGCCGGACGCCACCCCGTTGCCGGACGCCGCTCCTTCGCCGGACGCCACCACCCCGCGCTGACCTGCGCCTCGGCCGGCGGTCTTTCAGAAGGCACTTGCGGTCGCCCGTTATGGCGACATTTCGGTATTGACACCCTTCGGGCAAGATCCGTAGCGTGTCGGGTAAAGGTCGAAATTTAAGGCGCTCCTGAACGCCTTGCGGAAAGGAAAAGTGTGCGACGCAGACTGGCGAAAGTCGCTTCGATCCTCCTCGCGACAGGATTTCTGACGGCGGGAGGCACCTTCCTCGCAACCACCTCCGCACAAGCAGAAACCACCCGCACGTCGAATGTCGCGGCCCCGCCGGCCGTGTGGGTGGACTACAAGAACTACCTCGACCATGAGGCCTGCCGGCAGCAGGGCAGGGAAATGCTCGGCGGCGGCGTCGTCATCGCCTACAAGTGCGATTGGGACAGCCCCTACTGGATTCTGCGCGTACGCATCGAATAGGTGCGGAAAAGGTCCCGGCCGGGGCGGCGAAAGGTGCTCCGCCGCCCCGGCCGGGTTTCATTTCTCTCAGCGGTAGACGCTCAGCAGCCAAGAAGGGCTGTCCCACGAGCAGTCCCAGTCCTTGATGATTCCGGCGTTCAGCAGTTCGCCGCCCTCGCGGGCGCACGCGGCGTAGGTCGCGTAATTCTTGTACGGTGACCAGCCGGCCGCGGCCTGCGCCTGCCATGTCGTTCCGGCCGCCGCTGGAGCGGCTGAGAGAGAGGTTATTCCGGCTGTCAGGAATGCCGCTGCCATAAGCGTCGAAGTTGCTCGCGCCAGTCTACGTCGCACGCTTTTCCTTTCCGCAGGAAACCGATTATTCGGCCTTTCAGGACACGCTACGGATCTTCACGGAGATCTGTCAACGCCGGATTTCGGGCAGCACTTCGCCTGATCACCTTCCCGTATCAGCCGGCCGATCGCTCTTGCCGCCGGTCGCGCCCGCGCCCGAAGGTCTAGGAGGATCGGGGGGGAGGAGAAGCGGGAAGCGGGGGACGGCGTTCGCGGCGCTGCCCGGTGTCACCGCCGCCTCGCCCGCCCTCCGCGCGCAGACCGAGGTGGGCGGCGAGAGCGCGCTGCTGCTCGCCCTGGACGCGGACCGGCTGCCCGAGCTGCTCCACCTGCGTCCCGACCTGTCCGCGCGGACCGCCCGCAGCTCGCCGCCGCTCTCACGGGTGGTCGGGGCGGCCGGCTGGAGCTGCCCGGCAACCCGCGCGCCCTCACCGTGCGGGCCGACGCGCCGCACTCCGCGTCGGCTCGGACTGACCGGGGCCCGAGGGGTGCCGCCAGCGGGCTGTCAGTGGAGAGTCAGGGTGCGGTCAGCGGGGGGCGGGAGAGTCGGTGGCATGAACATCACTCAAGTCGCGGGCGGCAGGCAGGACTTCCAGCTCGTGCGTCACATGACCGTGCGGGGCGGGCAGATCGAGATCGGCAGGCGGCTCACCGACGAGGCGTTGCGGCTCGGCTGGCGGCCCCGTCCGGTGGACCCCACGGTGAACCGGGCCAGGCGGACCTGGTTCGAGCGGCACTGGCCGCAGCACCACGCCAGGATGGACGGCGCGGCCGAGGCGCTCGGCCTGGACCCTGACCAGGACGAGCTGGCCCTGGACGGGCTCGGCTACGTCCCGACCGGCTCCGCCTGCTCGGCTCTGTGGGTGCCGCCGTCGGCGTCGGCGGACGGTCACGGCAGGATGGCCCGCAACTACGACTTCTTCACCCTGACCGCGAGCGAGTTCAACGGCGGCACACCGGGGCCGGACGAGCTGCCGATGGCCGCCCGCCCTTACGTGATCACCACGATCCCTGACGACGGCCTCGCCTCCACCGTGATCACCATGTCGGACCTCGACGGCTGCATGGACGGCATCAACGAGGCGGGGCTGGCGGTGACGCTGCTGATCGCCGACATCGAGAACGCCGAGCCACCGCAGGACACCACCCCGCAGGTCGGCCTGAGCAGCCTGCAGCTGCCCCGGTTCCTGGTGGACACCTGCGCGACCGTGGAGCAGGCCAAGCAGGCGCTGCTCTGCGCCAAGCAGTACGACCACGGCGCGCCGCTGCACTACCTGGTCTCCGACGCGCACGGCGGCGCGTTCGTGTGGGAGCGCGGCGCGAACGGCACCGAGCACATCGTGGAGGTCGGCGACGGGCCGCTGTGCGTCACCAATCACCAGCTGCACCGTCACCCCGACCCGATGGCGCTGCCCGCCGACACCGAGGAGACGCTCGGCACGTACGGGCGGCTGCGCGCGTTGTACGAGCACAGCAAGGGCGTCACGATGTCGGAGCGCGACATGTGCGACGGCCTGGAGGCGGTGCGCGCGCCCGAGTTCGGGCCGTTCCGCACGCTGTGGCGGACGGTCTTCGACACCGCCGAGCGGACCCTGTCGAGCTCCTTCTATCTGGGGGACGGCCGGTACACAGAAGAGCTGGTCTTCAGCGCCCGCCGAGGGTGACCTGTGGCGTATGGGGCCGTCCTTTACCTACGTTTGACACTGGTAGCAAAGGTGCATAAGTTGCACCGCACCACGTGTGTGGCGATCTTCGTGCCCGGGTGCGGCGCGGCGAGCAGCCACCGCGCGACAGCAGGACGACGTTAGGAACGGCTCTTATGCGCAGACTCAACCGGGCCGGCGTGCTCGCGCTCACCAGTGCGGCCGCCCTCGCCGGATCCCTCTTCACGAGCGCCCCCGCGCAGGCGGCGTCGTCGCCCATCGCCGCGTGCGGCAGCAGCTACCACGTGATCGACAAGCACAGCCTGGGCGGCGCCACCGTCTACCTGCTCTACAACGGCAAGACCAACTGCGTCGTCACGTGGCGCGACAAGCCCAGCAGCAAGCGGGTCTACCTCAAGGCGCTGATCCACCGCGAGCGCCAGCCGTGGAAGGTGGACGGCGGCAAGTTCACCACCTACGCCGGGCCCGTCAAGATCGACGCCAGGGGCTACTGCGTCCAGTGGGGCGGCGACTACGGCAAGAAGCAGTGGACCTCGAAGTTCGGCCACTGCGGCAAGTGATCCGAAGCTGCGTGAAGTGATCCGGGTCGCCTAAGGGGCGGCGAGTGGCGGGGCGCCCGCCCAGGCGGGCAGGGGCTCGCAGCGGGCCCGCCACTCGTCCGGCAGGCGCGTGGCCGCGCCGGCGGCCACGATGCCGCTATGATCACGCCGTCTCGGCGCTGAGCGTCGGGGCCACCGGGCGCCGGGCCGCCAGCCGGGCGGGCAGGGCGACCAGCGTCGCCGTCACCGCCACGGTCACCGCCGCCACGGCGAACAACCCCCATGCAGGCGGCGCCACGGCATTCCTGGCGCTGAACAGCAGGTTCATGAACGCGCCCAGCGGCACGCCGGCGAGCGCGCCCGACACCGCGGGCAGGAGCTGGGCGACGGACAGCCCGGCGGCCACCTGCCCGGGGGTGGCGCCGACGGCTTGGGCGATGGCCAGGTTCAGGCGGGCGTCCATGGCGGCGGTCCAGGTGAGGATCAGCGTGTTCACCACCGCCAGGACGACGATCAGCACGGTGACGGCGAGCAGCACCTGGCGGTCGTGCTCGCCGCGCAGGTTCGGCAGGGCGGAGGAGCCGTTCAGGCCGTAGCCGCGGTTGTGCTGCGCCTGCAGGGCCAGCAGGGCGATCAGCGTGATCACGGTGACTGCGGTGGCGCACGCCTGCAGCACGGCGCGGCCCGGTCTGCGGGCGGTCAGCCGCAGCCCGAGCAGGAGCGGCGTGGGCAGCAGCGCGGTCAGCCAGGGCCGGTGCCGCGGGCGGCGCACGCCGGCGCCCAGTGCCGTGACGGTGGCCGTACGCAGGGCGTGCAGCGTGGGACGCAGCGTCGACAGCACCGCCACCACGACGGCCAGCACCGCCGTCGCGACCACGGCCGAGCCGGTCAGCGTGACGTCGCCGATCCTGCTGGCGGTGGGGGTGGCGATGGCCGGCATGGCCAGCCGGGCGGCCACCAGCCCGAGCACGTTCCCCGCCACCGCCAGCACCAGGTACTCGGTGAGCAGGACGGTGGCGATCACGCCGGGCGTGGCGCCGACGGCCTTGAGCAGCCCGGCCCTGCGGGTCTGCTCGGCCGTCCGCCCCGCGGCCAGCGCGGCCACGCCGGTGACGGCCAGCAGGTCGAGCAGCCATCCGCCGAACACCAGGATCGGCTGGCTGTTCCTGAGGATCACCATGTCCTGCTGCGCCTTGAACCGCCAGGAGTGAAAGTTCACCCTGAAGGCGTCGAGCTCGTGGTGGGCGTCGCGGAAGGTGTCGGCGGTGGCGGGGTCGCGCAGCTTGAGATCCACGGCGGTGGTCACCACGAGGTCGCGGGCCTGCGCCAGAGCCCGCGCGTCGGACGTGGTCAGCCAGGCCAGCCCGCTGTAGTCACTGGGACCGCCGCCGGGCCCGATCTGCGCCGCCCACGGGTAGATGGAGGTGGCCGCCGTGACGGCCACCCCGACGACGGGGTAGGTCTGCTCGGCGATCGTCACCCGGTCACCGGGCCCGACTTTCAGCGCGGTCGCGAAGCCCCGTTCAAGCACCACACCACCGGGACGCACCCACTCGCCCGAGGTCACCACCGGCCGCTCGACGGCGGCGGGCCGCTCGTCGATGGCATGCACCACGACAGGGGACTTGATCCCGTCGCGCGCGCTGAGCTCGCCGTAGACGATCCGGTACGGCCCCCGATGCGCGGCGACCCGCGAATCCTCCGTCAACGAGGCCAGAGCCGGCGCGACGGCGGGCCCCGGCTCCCCGGACAGCACCACCACGTCGGGCCCAGCGGTGGCGGCGCGCGTCTGCGCGTAAAGGGAGTCGCTGACACCGGGCAGAGACACCCCCACGGCCAGCGTCGCCGTGGCCACCGCCACCGCGAGCAGGAGCAGCACCCCCTGAACGCGATGCCGCCGCAGATCCGCCCGCACCAGCCGCGCGACGAGCACGAGTGAGCTCACGGCGGTCAGCCCTCCAGCCCGATGAGCCCGCCCAGCCCGCTCAGCCACTGGCCGTCGGTGCCGGTCATGACGGTGTCGCCGACGAACATGCCGTCGCGCATGGTGATCAGCCGGTCGGCCGTGGCCGCCACGCGCTCGTCGTGGGTGACGATCACCAGCGTCTGGCCCGAGCCGCGCAGGTCCTCGAAGATGCGCAGGACGTCGTGGGTGGCGGCGCTGTCGAGGTTGCCGGTGGGCTCGTCGGCGAGGACGACGCGCGGGTCGTTGACCAGCGCGCGGGCGATGGCGACGCGCTGGCGCTGGCCGCCTGACAGCTCGGACGGCAGGTGACGGGCGCGTTCTGCGAGGCCGGCCCGTTCGAGAAGGTCGGCCGCGCGGCGCCTGGCCTGCCGGGGCGAGCGGCCGGCGAGCAGCGCGGGCAGCTCGATGTTCTCGGCCGCCGACAGCTCCTCCACCAGGTGGAACGCCTGGAACACGAAGCCCACGGAGCGCCGCCGCAGCCGGGCCAGGGCACGCTCGCTCAGCGTGTCGATGCGCCGCCCGTCCACCCGCACCTCGCCCTCGGTCGGCCGTTCGAGACCGCCCAGCAGGTGCAGGAGCGTGGACTTCCCGCAGCCGCTCGGCCCCATCACGGCCAGCGACTGCCCCTCGGGCACCTCCAGATCGACCTCGTCCACCGCGCGGACCCGGCCCTGCCCCTGGCCGTGCGTCTTCACCAGGCCGCGGGTCTGCACCGCGATCATGCGTCCTCCGTTCCGGCGCCGGGCGCCCAGGCGCGTTCGCAGACGTCGAGCCAGCGCAGGTCGGCCTGCAACCGCAGCACGACCCCTTCGAGCAGCAGGCCGGCCCCCGACTCGGGCGGCTCGGCGAGCGCCGCCCGCTGGGCTTCGCGCAGGCGGCGCAGCAGCTCGCGGCGCTGCGCGGCGATCAGCTCCACCGGGTCGGCCAGCCGGGCCGCCGCGGCGGCGGTCAGCTTGAGATGGAACTCCGCGAGGTCGGGCTTCGGCCAGCCCACCTCGCTCAGCCAGGCGGTCACCCGCTGCTGCCCGGCCGGCGTCAGCGCGTAGACCTTGCGCTCGGGCCGGTCGGGCAGGCCGTCGGCACGCTCGCAGACGACGAGCCCCGCCTTCTCCAGGCGGGACAGCGTCACGTAGATCTGGCCCCGGTTCATCGCCTCGCCGAGCGGGCCCAGGCTGCGGCGCAGCCGGGCGTGCAACTGGTAGCCGTGCGACGGCTCCTTGGCGAGCATCGCGAGCACCGCGTCCTGCATGGTCGCTCCCCTAACGGTTGGCTAATAGATAGCGGTTACCCAAGGGGAGTGTCAAAGCGGCGCACGCACCGCCGCCTTCGTAGGCGCCGACGGCGATGCCGGGCGGCGCAGGATCCCGCCTTTTCCACAGAAGGGTTGACCTTGTGGAAAGTCGGCTGTTAGAACGTTGGAACAGCGCGTTGACAATCGTCTTTTCGGGCGGTCCGTTACCCACCTGCGGGCGGTATCGGCCCCGGCGACCCCGACCCCCACGGCGCCGCCCCCAGGCCGGGCGCCAGGCCGCCATCCGCGAGGAGAAGGACTCACGCATGACCTTGGCACTCACCCACGCCCGCGGCGACCGCATCACCGTGGTGCACGAGGCGAGCGGCACGGAGCTGTTCGCCTACGTCTACCGGCCGGAGGCGGCATGGGAGGCGCCCAAGCCCTACCTGCACCCGATCAGGACGCTGTCCGGCGGCCTGGTCACCGACTACCGCCCCCACGACCACCGCTGGCACAAGGGCCTGCAGCTGACCGCCTCCCACCTGTCGGGCCAGAACCTGTGGGGCGGCAACACGTACGTGCACGGGGAGGGCTACCTGCGGCTGCCCGAGCGGGTCGGCTCGATGGCGCACGTCGCGTTCGACGACGTTCACGCCCAGGTTGACAGCGCTGTCATAGCGGAACGCCTCACCTGGCATCCGCACGGCGGCGAGCTGTGGGCCGAGGAGGAGCGCCGCATCGAGGTGCGCGAGGTGGAGCCGGAGTCCGGAAGCTGGTCGCTGACCTGGACCTCGGCGGTGACCAACCGGCGTGACGAGCCGCTGCGCTTCGGCAGCCCCACCACGCACTGCCGGCCCGCCGCCGGCTACACCGGGCTGTTCTGGCGCGGGCCGCGGGCGTTCCGCGGCGGCCGGGTCTTCACCGCCGAGGCGGACGGCGGTGACCTGATGGGCGTCCAGGCCCCGTGGCTGGCGTACGTCGGCGAGCACGACGGCCGCGACGGCCACGCCACGCTCGTCTTCGAGCACGCCCACTCCAACGACCACCTGGGCGAGAAGGGCACGCACCCGGCGCACTGGTTCGTACGCAGTGAACCGTTCGCCGCCGTCGCACCCTCATGGGCGTTCTACGACGAGCTGGTCCTCGACCCAGGCGAGACGCTCAGCCGCTCCTACCGCGTCGTCATCGCCGACGGCGCCTGGGACCGCGACAAGGTCGCCGCCCACCTCGCGGGGCACGCCTGGTGAGCGCGACGCCCGGCCGGCCGCTCGTCAGCCGCCGCACCCTCCTGGCCGCGGCCGCCGCGGGCCTCACCGGCTGCTCCTCAGCGAGTACGACGGCGAAGCAGCAGGGCGTCACCCTCACCTTCACCTGGTGGGGCAACGACGACCGCGCCGCGCGCACCAGGGAGGCGGTCAAGCTCTTCGAGCAGGCGAACCCCGGCATCACGGTCCGCACCTCCAACGCCGAGTTCGGCGCGTACGTCCAGAAGCTCGCCACCCAGGCGGCCGGCGGCGGCATCCCGGACGTGGCCCAGCTCGACTACCGGCAGATCTCCCAGTACGCCGGCGGCGGCGCCCTCCTGCCGCTGGACCCGTTCATCAAGGACGGCACGATCAGGACGTCGGAGTTCGACCGAGGCTTCCTGCGCACCGGCACCTTCGCGGGAACCCAGTACGCCCTGCCGCAGGGCCGCGGCATCACCGGCTACGCCTACGACTCCGCCCTGTACGCCGAAGCCGGCGTCCCGGCACCCCAGCCGAGCTGGACGTGGGACCACTTCGAGGAGACCAACAAGGCGATCGCCGCACTGGGCTTGAAGTCACCCGACGGCCGCCCGGTCAGGGGCGCCAACGACGGCGGCGGCAACGAGGACATCTTCGAGGTCTGGCTGCGCGGCAGAGGCGGGCAGCTCTACGCCGAGCAGAAGCGCATCGCCTTCACCGAGGACGACCTCACCGAGTTCTGGACCTACTTCGACCGGATGCGCAGGGAGGGCGCGGTCGCCGCGGCCGAGGACACCGCGCAGGCCGGCAGCACCGAGACCAGCCCGATGATCAGGCGGCTGACGGCCGCCGACTTCACCTGGGACGCGCCGTTCCCCGGCTACGTGACGATGCTCGGCGGCTCCATCCGCTTCGCGCCGGTGCCGACGACCGGCGGGCACACGGGCTCGTACTTCAAGCCCAGCATGCTCCTCGGCATCGGCGCGCACACCGAGCATCCCGAGGAGGCGGCCCGGCTGATCGACTTCCTGCTCAACGACCGGCGGGCGGGCGCCGCCCAGGGCTTCACCCGCTCGACCCCGCCCAACCGGCTGATCGCCGCCGACGTCGCCGCCACGCTCAAGGGCCCCGAAGTGGAGACCTACCGGTACGCGCAGACCATGGAGAAGTACGGCATGGACGCGCCCCCGACGGCCCCGCCGAGCGGCGACGTCGCCGTCCAGACCGCCTTCGGCCGCATCTACCAGCGCGTCATGTTCGAGATGTCCACGCCCAGGCAGGCGGCGCGCGAGTTCATCGACGAGGCGAACAGGGAGCTGCGGTCATGACCACCCTGACGACCCGCGCCCCGGCGCGCACCACTCCGTCGCAGAGCCCCAGCCGGGTACGCGACAAGCAGTGGCCCGCCTACGTGTTCATGTCGCCGTGGCTGATCGGTGCCGGCCTGCTGACACTGCTGCCGATGGCGGTGTCGCTCTACCTGTCGTTCACCGACTACGACCTGTTCGACCCGCCGAAGTGGGTGGGCCTGCGCAACTACGCCGAGATGCTCTTTGAGGACCCGCGCTACTGGCGCTCGGTCGGCACGACCATGCTGTACGTCGTCGTGGCCGTGCCGCTGAAGCTGGCACTCGCGCTCGGCGCGGCGATGCTGCTGAAGAACCTCACCAGGGGCAGGGGCTTCTACCGCTCGGCCTTCTACGCGCCGTCGCTGCTCGGGGCGAGCATGTCGATCGCGCTGGTGTGGCGGGCGCTGTTCAACGACGGCGGCTCGGTGACCGACGTGCTCACATGGTTCGGCATCGACACCGGCGGGTGGGTGGGCAACCCGCATCTCGCGGTGTTCGCGGTGGTGCTGCTCGCGGTGTGGCAGTTCGGGGCGCCCATGGTGATCTTCCTCGCCGGGCTGCAGCAGATCTCACCCGAGCTGTACGAGGCCGCCGCGCTCGACGGCGCCGGCGCCTGGCGGCAGTTCGTCTCCGTCACCGTGCCCATGCTCTCGCCCGTCGTCTTCTTCAACCTGGTGCTGGAGATCATCCAGTCGTTCCAGGTCTTCACCCCGGCCTTCGCGATCAGCGGCGGCAAGGGCGGTCCGGCGGACTCCACCATGTTCTACACCCTCTACCTGTACGAACGCGGCTTCACCGCCTCCCACATGGGCTACGCGGCGGCGATGGCCTGGCTGCTGCTGATCGCCATCGGCGTGGTCACCCTGATCCTGTTCAGGACCTCGCGGTCCTGGGTCTTCTACGCCGACGAGGAGGGACGATGACCACCGCACCCGTGAGCACCGGGCCCCTGAGCACCGGGCCCATGAGCGCAGCGCAGGGCGCGGCCGTCCGGCGCGGGCTGCCGCACGTGATCGCCGCCGTCAGCCTGCTCATCCTGCTCTATCCGCTGGTCTGGCTGCTCGCCACCTCGGTGAAGCCGGCCGACGAGGTGGTGACCAGCCTCGACCTGCTGCCCAGCCACCTGGAGTGGTCGAACTACCTGACCGCCCTGGAGGGCGTGTCGGGCGTGCCGGTCAGCCGGTTGTTCGTCAACACGCTGCTGATCGCCGGCGGCTGCCTGATCGGGAACCTGCTGTCGTGCTCGCTGGCCGCCTACGCCTTCGCCCGGCTGCGGTTCAGGATGCGCAAGGTGATGTTCGGCTTCATGGTGGCGACGCTGATGCTGCCGCACCACGTCGTGCTGATCCCGCAGTACATCATCTTCAACCGGCTCGGGCTGGTGGACACGTACTGGCCGCTGATCCTGCCCAAGTTCCTCGCCACCGAGGCGTTCTTCGTCTTCCTCATCGTGCAGTTCATGCGCGGGCTGCCGCGGGAGCTGGAGGAGTCGGCGAGGATCGACGGGTGCGGGCCGTTCCGTACGTACTGGGCCATCACGCTGCCGCTGAGCCGGCCCGCGCTGATCACGACGGCCATCTTCACCTTCATCTGGTCGTGGAACGACTTCTTCACCCAGATGATCTACCTGTTCGCGCCGGAGAACTTCACGCTCACCATCGCGCTGCGCAGCTTCGTCGACCAGTCCAGCACCTCGGCGTACGGGCCCATGTTCGCCATGTCGGTGATCTCGGTGCTGCCGATCGTGCTGTTCTTCTTCGTGTTCCAGCGCTACCTGGTGCAGGGCATGGCCACCTCCGGGCTGAAGGGCTGAGGCCGGTGGCCCGTGTGACCGACAGGGCGCCCGGCGAGCCGTTCGGGCCGGGGTTCGCGCTCTTCGCCGACATGCTGCTGGCCGGGCTGCTGACCACCGTCGCGGCGCTGCCGGTGGTGACCGTGCCGGCCGCGTTCGCCGCCGCGTCCGCCGCGCTCGGGGAGGCCGCGACCGGCGGCGCGCACGTCACCG
>NZ_JBEXLH010000079.1:0-34692 GCF_040609855.1 Nonomuraea sp. NPDC004580
CGGTAAGCCGTATGCGGGAAAACCGCACGTACGGAATTGAAAGGGGGATGGGGAACCGGGCCTTCACGGCACCGCGCCCCTGACTACCAATGCGCGAAGTCGTCGAAGCAGCACTCGAAGCCGCGGACGTCACCTACGACGAGCCCCGCCCAGGAGCATTTCTGGCCAGGCTGCCCGGCCAGCACAAGCTCGCCACCATGACCTGGCTCATCGTCGGCGAGCGGGTGCTGCACGTCGAGGCGTTCTTCTGCCGGCAGCCCGACGAGAACCACGCCGAGTTCTACCGCTGGCTGCTCGGCAAGAACGGCTCCATGTACGGCGTGCACTTCTCCCTCGACCCCGTCGGCGACGTCTACCTCGTCGGCAGGGTCCCGCTGGCCGCCGTCACAGAGGAGGAGGTGGACCGGCTGCTCGGGTGCGTGCTGACGTACTCGGACGACTGGTTCGACCGGGCACTTGAGCTCGGCTTCGCCTCTTCGATCAGGCGCGAGTGGGAGTGGCGGGCCAAGCGCGGCGAGTCCCTGGCCAACCTCCAGGCGTTCGCCCGCTTCGCCGACCCCGACCGGTAGAACCACAGGACCGGTAGAACCATAGGATTGGCCGCATGGCGACTTTGGTGCTGCTTAGGCATGGCGAGAGTGACTGGAACGCGAAGGGCCTGTTCACCGGCTGGGTGGACGTCAGCCTGTCCGCCAAGGGCGAGGACGAGGCCCGCCGCGGCGGCAAGCTACTCCAGGAGGCCGGGCTGCGCCCGGACGTCGTCCACACCAGCCTTCTGACCAGGGCCATCCAGACGGCCCAGTTCGCGCTGGCGGAGGCCGACCTGCTCTGGCTGCCGGTCAAGCGCAGCTGGCGGCTCAACGAGCGCCACTACGGCGCCCTCCAGGGCAAGAACAAGGCCCAGACCCGCGAGGAGTTCGGCGAGGAGCAGTTCATGCTGTGGCGCCGCTCCTACGACGTGCCTCCGCCCCCCATCGCGGACGACGACGAATACTCCCAGGCCGGCGACCGCCGCTACGCCCTGCTGCCGCCGGAGCTCATGCCCCGCACGGAGTGCCTGAAGGACGTCGTGGGCCGCATGCTGCCCTACTGGTACGACGAGATCGTCCCCGACCTCGCGGCCGGCCGCACGGTGCTGGTCGCCGCCCACGGCAACTCGCTGCGCGCGCTGGTCAAGCACCTCGACGGCATCGGCGACGACGAGATCGCCGGGCTCAACATCCCGACCGGCATCCCGCTGCTCTACGAGCTCGACGCCGACTACCGCCCGACCGTCCGCGGCGGTCGCTACCTCGACCCCGACGCCGCGAAGGCCGCCATCGAGGCCGTCGCCAACCAGGGCCGCTGACATCAGGGGGGTGCGAGAGCACCCCCCCTTTTTCTCCGTCGTGCGCGTCAGCCGGTCCGCGACCCGGTGACCAGGTAGACGACGGCCTGCGCCACCCGCACCGCGTGGTCGGCGTACCGCTCGTAATAGCGGCCCACCAGCGTGATGTCGATCGCCGGCTCCACCCCGTGCGGCCAGTCCTTGGCCAGGATCTTCGAGAACAGGCGGCGGTGCAGCCGGTCCATCGCGTCGTCGTCCTGCTCGAGCTCCAGGGCCGAGTCCACGTCGCGCGACGCCACGCAGCTGCCGGCCTTGGTGACGAGGTTCTCGGCGATCTGCCCCATTTCCAGAAATGTCGGGCGCAGCCCCGGCGGAATGGCCGAGTCGGGGTGCCGCAGCCGCGCCACCTTGGCCACGTGGACGGCGAGGTCGCCCATGCGTTCGAGGTCGGTGCCCATGCGCAGCGCCGTGATGACCATGCGAAGGTCCACCGCGACCGGCTGCTGCCTGGCCATCAGCTCGAAGATCGACGCCTCGAGGTCCGCGAAGGTGGCGTTCACCTCCTGGTCGCGGGAGATCACGCTCTCGGCGAGCTGCAGGTCGGCGTCAAGGAGGGCCGTGGTGGCACGGGAGATGGCCGAGCGGGTCAGCCGGGTCATCTCCACCAGCTTGTCGGTCAGCGAATCAAGTTCTTCGTGGTACGCGTCGCGCATGCCGTCACCGTACGGCGGGGCCGATGAACGAACTCCGACCGCCAGATGAACTTTCCGGGAAAGAGGCGTTCATCCCCTGATGAGGGGGTCTGTCCCTGCGGGAACGCCACCTACCATCGGAGGCATGAGTGAGATGGCCATGAGCTTCGCGGCCCTGGCCGGGTTCGTGGTGGGCGCGCTGGCGGTCCTCTTCTACCGCAACCAGATCGAGGCCCCCAGCCGCACCACCACCGACGGCGTCGAGACCGGTGCGGCGCTGCCGCAGGGCGTCGCGTCCGTGCTGGCCGTGCTGCCCTCGTCCGCCGTCGTCCTCGACGCGCACGACCGGGTGCTGCGGGCCAGCTCGGCCGCGCGCGCGTTCGGGCTGGTCAAGGGCGACCGGCTGATGGCCGCCGAGCTGCTCGCCCTGGCCCGGCAGGTGCGCCGCGACGGTGAGATCCGCGAGAGCGAGATCGACGTGGCGGGACACAAGTTCGGCCAGGAGACCACCAACTTCGCCGTACGCGTGGCGCCGCTCGGCTCCTACGGCCAGGTGCTCGTGCTGGCCGAGGACCAGACCGAGCGGCGCAGGGTCGAGGCCGTGCGCCGCGACTTCGTCGCCAACGTCAGCCACGAGCTGAAGACCCCGGTCGGCGCGCTCAGCCTGCTGGCCGAGACCATCCAGGACGCCGCCGACGACCCCGAGGCGGTCAGCCGCTTCGCCGGGCGCATGCAGCACGAGGCCGCCCGGCTCAACTACCTCATCCAGGACCTGATCACGCTCAGCCGGATCCAGGGAGCCGAGCCCATCCCCACGCCTGGCCAGGTCTCCATCGACGAGGCCGTCAACGACGCCATCGACCACTGCAACACCAGGGCCGTCGCCAAGGACATCACGCTGGTCTCCGGCGGCACCGAGGGCCTGCGCATCTGGGGCGACGCCGAGCTGCTCGTCACCGCCCTGCGCAACCTCATCGACAACGCCATCGTCTACAGCCCCGAGCACACGCGGGTCGTGGTCAGCGTGCGACCGGCGGGCGACTCCGTCGAGATCAGCGTCAGCGACCAGGGCATCGGCATTCCCGAGGAGGCGCTGGAGCGCATCTTCGAGCGGTTCTTCCGCGTCGACGCCGCCCGCTCGCGCGTCACCGGCGGCACCGGACTCGGCCTCGCCATCGTCAAACACGTCGCCGCGGCCCACGCCGGTGAGGTGTCCGTCTGGAGCAAGGAAGGGTCCGGCTCCACCTTCACCCTGCGCCTGCCCGCCTTCGGCGGCACGGCGCTGGCAGTACCACCCTCGATCCCCATGGAGGCAGCCTCGTGACCGCACGAAGCGAAACCACCGTCGGACGCGCCGGCCGCGTCATGAGGCCCGCGGGAGCACGCGCATGACCCGCGTACTCGTCGTGGAGGACGAGGAGTCGTTCTCCGACGCCCTGTCCTACATGCTGCGCAAGGAGGGCTTCGAGGTGTCGGTCGCGGCGACCGGCCCCGAGGCGCTCGACACCTTCGACCGCAACGGCGCCGACCTGGTGCTGCTCGATCTGATGCTGCCCGGCCTGCCCGGCACCGAGGTCTGCCGCTCGCTGCGGCAGCGCTCGAAGGTCCCCGTCATCATGCTGACCGCCAAGGACAGCGAGATCGACAAGGTCGTGGGCCTTGAGCTGGGCGCCGACGACTACGTCACCAAGCCGTTCTCCTCGCGCGAGCTGGTCGCCCGCATCCGCGCCGTGCTGCGCCGCCAGGGCGACGTCGCCGAGGAGCTGGAGAGCGCCGTGCTGGCCGTCGGGCCCGTGCGCATGGACGTCGACCGCCACGTCGTCGCCGTCCGCGGCGAGCCCGTGCAGCTGCCGCTGAAGGAGTTCGAGCTGCTGGAGGTGCTGCTGCGCAACGCCGGCCGGGTGCTCACCAGGGGTCAGCTCATCGACCGCGTCTGGGGCGCCGACTACGTGGGTGACACCAAGACGCTCGACGTGCACGTCAAGCGGCTGCGGGCGAAGATCGAGTCCGACCCGTCGAACCCGCGCTGCATCCTCACCGTGCGCGGCCTCGGCTACAAGTTCGACGCCGTGGAGGAATGAAGGACCCCGGTACCGATCGTGCGGGTACCGGGGTCTTCTCATGCCCTCTGGAGGCTCCAGCGCGCCTCCTCCTGCCTCGAAGGCTCTAGTGCGCCTCCTCCTCCGCCTCTCCCGTCGGCGACGGCGTGGGCGTCGGGGTGGCCGCGGGGGTCGCGCCGGGAGCCGGGGGGTACGACGCGTATTCGCGGCTGCGCGTGACCACAGGGACGTTCATGGACACGACCCCCGCGTTGGCGAACTGGAGGTCCAGCTTGATGCTCTCGCCGCCCCTGAGGCTCTTGGGGATCGCCTCGAGGATCAGCTGAGGGGACGGCTTGCCGGTGTTGACGAGCTGGTTGCTCGGAAGCTGAATGGGGGCGGTGATCTTGACCGTGCCCATCTCGCCGGCGTTGACGGCCTGGAGAGTGTCGGGGGTGCCCGAGGTGTTGAGGATGTTCAGGTAGATCGGGGCGGAGCCGCGCCAGGCGAGCTGGGCTCCCGAGTCGGGGCCGAGGATGAACGCCTGAGGGATGTGAATGCCGCTCTTAGCGCCGTACTGACCGTTCTCGATCAACACCTGGGCCTCGTTCGGCGCGTACGGCATGTTGGTGGTGGCGTCGAATCCTGCCCCGCAGCCCGCGAGCACGGGGGCTGCCAAGAACGCGGCGGCTACGACAATCCAGCGACGGCTGGTCACGGGCGGGTTCTCCTTGGTTCTGCGCAGGTGTCGCGCGTGCGTGATGTGCAGCGCCCACCATATCCACCCCAATGCAAGGTCATATCCGCACCCCCGCAGGTCATTCGCTATGTCCGGAAATGCGATTCATAGAGTTGAGCGGTTGTCAACCCCCAATATGCGGCTTTGACCTGCAGTTATGAGGATTTCACTGTTCCGGGAGGCTGTGGATGCGTGGTACCCTGGAGTACAGCGGAAGGGGTACTTGTCACATGACTTTCCAGGTCGGCGACACTGTCGTCTACCCCCACCATGGGGCTGCTCGGATCGAAGCAATCACGACGCGATCCATCAAGGGTGAGGAAAAGACCTACCTGGTGCTCAAGGTCGACAAGGGCGACCTTACCGTCCAGGTGCCAGCTGAAAACGCAGAACTCGTCGGTGTGCGCGATGTTGTCGGCCAGGAAGGCCTTGAGCGGGTTTTCGACGTCCTGCGCATGCCGCACACGGAAGAGCCGACCAACTGGTCTCGTCGCTACAAGGCCAACCTCGAGAAGCTCGCGTCCGGCGATGTGAACAAGGTTGCCGAGGTGGTTCGGGACCTGTGGCGGAGAGACCGCGAGCGTGGCCTGTCCGCCGGCGAGAAGCGCATGCTCGCCAAGGCGCGCCAGATCCTGGTCAGTGAGTTGGCCCTGGCCGAGAAGACCAATGAGGACAAGGCAGAGGCCCTTCTCGACGAGGTTCTCAACTCCTGAACACGAATCTTCCACGGGTGGGCGTCGGAGTCGACGTCCACCCGTTCGCATCACCGGGCTCAGGACGCGAGCTCAACCTCGCCGGTCTGCACTGGCCGGGTGAGCTCGGCGTCGAGGGCCACTCCGACGGCGACGTCGCCGCCCACGCGGCCTGCGACGCGCTGCTGTCCGCGGCCGGTCTGGGCGACCTCGGCAAGCTGTTCGGCACCGCCGACCCGCGGTGGGCGGGCGCCTCTGGCACGGTGCTCCTCGAAGAGACCGCTCGCCAGGTGCGGGCGGCCGGCTTCGAGATCGGCAACGTGGCCGTCCAGGTGATCGGTAACCGGCCGAAGCTCGCGCCCCGGCGCCTGGAGGCCGAGAAGGCGCTCAGCGCCGCTCTGGGGGCGCCTGTGAGCGTCTCCGCCACCACGACCGACGGCCTGGGGCTGACGGGGCGTGGCGAGGGCGTGGCGGCCGTGGCGACCGCTCTGGTGATCGCGCTCTGATCGGACTTCGCGATCGTCGGTTCTCGCGGTCGCGGCGCTCTTGTCGCGGTCGTTAGGCTCTTTCGTGGTCGTGCGGCTCTTCGCGGTCGTAAGGCTCTTTCGTAGTCGTGCGGCTCTTCGCGGTCGTAAGGCTCTTTCGTGGTCGTGCGACTCTTCGCGGTCGTGCGGCCGTCCGCGTGAACCGATCCCGTGTCCGGAGCGTCCTCTTTGTGGGATACGTGAGGGTGTCCTGGCGGGTCGTCGCCAGCCCGCCGAACATGCGGAGGCGGCGGTTCGTCACTGGCGCGGTACGGACCGCCGCCTTCCCTCATGGGTAATTCGCCAGCTCAGGGGGTATGTGTCCCGCCAAGACATGTGAACGTCTTCGGGGGGAGCTCCACATGATCGGCGCGATCGTTAGCGCAGTAGTCATCGGCGCCATCGTCGGTGCGCTGGCCAGACTGCTGGTGCCGGGCAGGCAGAACATGTCCATCGGCCTGACCCTCATCGTCGGCATCGTGGCCGCCCTGATCGGCACCCTGATCGCCCAGGCGCTCGGCTGGGCCGACACCAGAGGCATCGACTGGATCGAACACATCCTGCAACTCGTCCTGGCCGTGGCGGGTGTGCTCCTCGTGACCCGGATGGGCATGGGACGCGGCGGCCGAGGCGGCCGAAGAACTACCTGACCTGCACTTTTGCAAAGCCGGCGCATAATTGCCGTAGATCGGGTAGCGACCATCCCGTGAGGGTGAACCGCTCAGCCTCACGGGGAGGTTTCATGTCATGACCATCGAATCCATCCTTGGCGCCATCGTGATCGGCGCCGTGATCGGCGCAATCGGTCGTCTGCTGCTTCCCGGCAGGCAGGCCATCGGGTGGATCCTCACCATCGTCGTCGGCATCGTCGCCGCCCTCCTGGGCACGCTGCTCGCGCAGGTGCTCGGCGTGGAGACCACGCCGGGCATCGACTGGATCGAGCTGGTGATGCAGGTGGTGCTCGCGGTCGTCGGTGTGGGCCTGGTGGCCGGACTGCGCCGCGGCAGCGGCAGAAGCGTCTGATCCACGCCGTACGCAACTAGCGGGATAGGAAAGGGCCCGCCCGGGAACGTGTTCCCGGGCGGGCCCTCTTTCGTGCTTCTTCGTCAGTCCTCGGGCGGGCGGGGGGTGCTGCGGAGGCGTTCGGCCGGGGCCGGGGAGTCGTCGACGATCACCCGGTGCGGGGCGGTGTCCTCCATCTCCTCACGCGTCTCCTGCCCGCGCCGCTCCTGTTCGTCGGCCAGCTCGGGGCCGTGGTGCGGGTCGGGGGCGTCGTCGTCGAAGACGGGATGGGGCTGGGTGTCGGCGTCCTTGTCGGTGGACTCGGGCGAGGGCCGCGGGTGGACGAGCACGTCGGCCGGCTTGACCCGGTCACCCCAGCGGACCGGGCGGGTCAGCGGCTCCTCATCCGGCTCGCTCGCCGCCTCTTCCCGTACGTCTTCCCGTACGTCGTTCCGCGGCTCTTCCCGCAGCCCTTCGCGCAGTTCTTCCCGCAGTTCTTCCCGCAGTTCTTCCCGCAGTTCTTCGCGCGGCTCTTCCTGGGACTTTTCCTGAGTCTTTTCCCGGGCTGCGGCCTCGGGCTCCGGTCGGGTCCGTACGGGGCGGGTCACGGGCTCGGGCGCGGGGCGGCTCAAGGGCTTGTCGGCCGGCTGGGGCTCCGGCTTTTCCTCGTCCTGGACCGGCCACTCGGTCACGCGGCCCGACACCGGGGGCGTCTGAGGAGCGGCGGTGGGGCCCACGACCGGCGTGGGCTGGGACAGGGGCTCGGGCAGGGGCTCGGGCAGGGGGGCGGGCGTCTCCGTCGCGAGCGGGGGCGGCTCATCGGCGCGCGCCCCCTGGAACGGCACCAGGTCCTGCTCCTCGTCCTCCCGGTACGCCGGCGCGCGGTGCGCCTGCACGTGCTTGATCAGCAGTAACCACAGCCACAGCGCCAGGGCCAGCATCACCCAGGGCGCGAGCGCCACGCCGATGGCCGTCTGCCTGACGTCGAAGGTGACGCGCACCGCCGTGGCCACGTTCGCCGCCGCGGCCGCCGCGATCAGCAGGACCAGCACGAACGCCGCCTGCAGGCGTACGAGCATCTTGGCCGAGCGCAGCAGCAGGACGCCGACCAGCGCGACCACCAGCAGCGCGTCGAACGCCGCCGGATAGAGGAAGGCGAGGTCCTGCCTGGCCTCGCCGGTGACGGCCAGCGCGCGCAGGTCGTCGAAGGAGAGCGCGCACGCGGCCCCGGTCAGGGCGGCGACGGCGAGCCCGGCCAGGGCGAGGCCCAGGCGGCGGAGCAAAGAGGGGGGAGTCACGTCCATGGCGTCTTCGAGACTACAGAAGAATGGGGATCACGACCGATCAAGGGAGGCCGCATGACCAAGTTGTCGGAAGATGTCCGCAAACTTTTGGACGCGCCGAATTATGCGACGGTGACCAGTCTCAACGCCGACGGCGGGCCGCAGTCGTCCGTGGTCTGGGTGCGTACGGACGGCGACGACGTGCTCTTCTCCACCGTGAAGGGCCGTGTCAAGCCGCGCAACTACGAGCGCGACCCGCGCGCGAGCCTGCTGGTCATCGACCCCGACAACCCCTACAGGTACGTCGAGGTGCGCGGCCGGGTCACGATGACGCCCGACCCGGAGGGCGCGCTGATTCAGGAGCTGTCGCAGAAGTACCAAGAACGCCCGTGGGAGGACAAGCCGGGCACCGAACGGCTCATCGTCCGCATCTCGCCCGACAGGGTGCACCTGCGGGGCTGATTAATCGGCCTGACGACGCCGCCGAGGCGTTAGCCTTTCTTTCGTGAGCCTGCACATCTACGACACCAGCACGCGCGCCATCCGTGAATTCGTTCCGGTCGAAGCCGGCCGGGCGTCGATTTACCTGTGTGGGGCCACCGTGCAGGCTCCTCCGCATATCGGACACATCCGCTCGGGCGTCAATTTCGACGTGCTCAGGCGCTGGATGGCGCGTTCCGGTTACGAGGTGACGTTCTGCCGCAACGTCACCGACATCGACGACAAGATCATCAGGGTGTCCGCCGAGGAGAGCGTGCCCTGGTTCGTCGTGGCCGAGCGCAACCAGCGGGCCTTCGCCTGGGCCTACGACACGCTCGGGTGCCTGCCGCCGACCGTCGAGCCGCGCGCCACCGGGCACGTGCCGGAGATGATCACGCTGATGGAGCGGCTCATCGAGCGCGGCCACGCCTACGCCTCCGGCGGCGACGTCTACTTCGACGTACGCTCCTACGAGGAGCGCTACGGCTCGCTGTCCAACCAGAAGCTCGAGAACATGCGGCCCGCGGCCGACACCGACGACGAGTCGTGCAAGCGCGACCCGCGCGACTTCGCGCTGTGGAAGGGCGCCAAGCCCGGCGAGCCCACCTGGCCCACCCCGTGGGGCCCAGGCCGGCCCGGCTGGCACCTCGAGTGCTCCGCGATGGCGACGAAATACCTGGGCCCGGCGTTCGACATCCACGGCGGCGGCATCGACCTGATCTTCCCGCACCACGAGAACGAGATCGCCCAGTCCCAGGCCGCCGGCGACGGGTTCGCCCGCTACTGGATGCACAACGGCATGCTGAAGATCGGCGCCGAGAAGATGAGCAAGTCGCTCGGCAACTCGCTGCTGATCCCCGACATGGTGCAGAAGGTGCGTCCCGTCGAGCTGCGCTACTACCTCGCGGCGCCCCACTACCGCTCCTCGATCGATTACTCCGAGGAGGCGCTGCTCGAGGCGGCGGCGGCGTACCAGCGGATCGAGGGGTTCGTGACGCGGGCCGCCGAGGTGATCCACGACGTCGACGCCCACGCGCCGCTGCCGCAGGCGTTCGCCGACGCGCTCGACGACGACCTCGGCACGCCGCAGGCGCTCGCCGTCGTGCACGAGGTGGTGCGCGAGGGCAACGTGGCGCTGGCCCGCGGCGACAAGGAGGCCGTGGCGCGGCTGCTCGCCGAGACCCAGAACATGCTCGACGTGCTCGGCCTCGACCCGCGCTCGCCGCAGTGGCGCGGCACGGGCTCCGACCTGTCGCCCGTCGTCGACGCGCTGGTCGCGGTGGCGCTGGAGCAGCGCAAGGCGGCGCGCGAGCGCAAGGACTACGCGGCCGCCGACGCGATCAGAGACCAGCTCTCGGCGGCCGGCATCACCGTCGAGGACACCCCGCACGGGCCCCGGTGGGAGCTGAGCCGCTGATCAGGCCGCTGTCGCGTTCAGGGCGGCCGCGATCCACCTGAACAGCGCGGGGTCCCGCTCGTCCGGGGCCGGCGGGGTCCCGTTGATCCGGGTCACCAGCGCGATGTACCTGCCGTGGGTGGCGTCGTACGCGGGGTCCTCGGGCACCTCCTGCGCCACGAGGAAGGCTCTGGCCAGCCGCTGCCTGGACTCGGTGGTGGAGCGTCCGCCGGTCAGTCCTGCGGTGGCGTCCGCGAGGCGTACCACCAGCTCCTTGGCGCGAGGGGCCTGCGGCGGCAGGCCCGAGCGGTACGCCGTCACCAGCTCCTCGCCGATCTTCGCCCCCTCCCCGTGGATGAAGTCCCACGTCGGCGGGGAAGCCAGGTTGCGGCCGGGGAACGTACCGTAGACCTCCTGGAGATAGGCGCGGACCGCGGCCCTGAACTCCTCGCCCTGCACCAGGTCGGCCAGCTCGATCCAGGCTTCGAGCTGCTCGGCGGACGGGTCGTCCGGCAGGCGCGGGTGCAGCGTGCGCAGCCGGTCCACGAAGCCGGGCGGCACGTCGAGTGACGCGCCGACCTCGGTCCAGAAGTCGTCGATGAGGCGTTCGCGTTCGTCGTCCGGCATGGAGACGAGGCGGTGCATCAGGGCCGCCTGGGCGGCCGTGCCGCGCTGCCTGACGAGCGTGCGCAGCACCGCCCGCCTGGCCCGCAGGTCGCGCTCCTGCCGCTCCACCAGCTCCAGGTGGGCGGTGAGGAGATCGTGCAGCGACGTCTCGCCCGCGAGCAGCTGGCGGATGTCGACCAGGCCCGCGTCGAGCTCCCTGAGCGTGCGGATCAGCTCCAGGCGGGCGATGGCGCGGACGTCGTACAGGCGGTAGCCCGCCTCGGTCAGCCGGGTGGGGGTGATGATGCCGGCGTCGGAGTAGTACCGGATGGCGCTGACGCTCAGGCCGGTGCGGCGCGCGACGTCCCCGATGGGGTAGAGGTCGATGTCGTCCATGTCCGCCACTATGGAGTCTCAAGCGGATCGAGACTCAAGCCCCCATTTTTCCGGACGTCCTGAGAAGGGCGGCGGCCCGAGTACCCTTGGACGCATGGCAGCAGGCGGTAGGGCATCAGGCAGGCCCGCGAAGAAGAAGGGCCCGGCCAAGGGCACCGGTGGGCAGCGCCGCCGTTCGCTCGAAGGCAAGGGCGCGACGCCGCCTGCCGAGATGCGGCACTGGTACAAGGAGAAGGCGCGCGCCGAGCGCATCGCGCGGGAGGAGCGCGGGGGCGGTCGCCGTCCCGTCGCGGCTCGGCCGCAGCGGCGCTCAGAAGACTCGCCCGAATACATCGGCGGGCGCAACCCGGTCCTGGAGGCGCTGCAGGCCGGGGTGCCGTGCAACGCGCTCTACGTGGCCCAGCGCATCGACAACGACGACCGCGTACGCGACTCCATCAAGATCGCGGCCGAGCGCGGCATCGCCCTGCTCGAGGCCACCCGCGACAAGCTCGACCGCCTCACCGAGGGCGGCGTGCACCAGGGCATCGCGCTGCAGATCCCGGCCTACGACTACGCGCACCCGTCCGAGCTGGTCGAGATCGCCCACGAGGCCGCCGAGGTGCCGCTGATCGTCGCCCTCGACTCCGTCACCGACCCGCGAAACCTCGGCGCCATCGCCCGCTCCGCCACCGCCTTCGGCGCCCACGGCCTGCTCGTGCCGTCCCGCCGCTCAGCCGGCGTCACGGGCGGCGCCTGGAAGACGTCGGCGGGCACCCTGGCCACCCTGCGCGTCGCCCGCGCCGCCAACCTGACCGCCGCGCTCCGCGAATACCGCGACGCGGGCCTCTTCGTCGTCGGCCTCGACGGCACGGGCACGACCGAACTCGCCGACGTCGACCTGCTCGGCGAACCCCTGGTAGTCGTCGTCGGCTCGGAGGGCAAGGGGCTGTCGCGCCTGGTCCGCGAGCAGTGCGACGTCCTCACCCGCATCCCGATGCGCGCCGCCGCCGAGTCGCTGAACGCGGGGGTGGCGGCGGGGGTGGCGCTGTACGAAGTCGCTCGTCACAGGCGTCCCTAGCGTCTACACTGGTAGGCCGTGCCGACGTAGCTCAATCGGCAGAGCATCTGTCTTGTAAACAGAAGGTCAGGGGTTCGATTCCCCTCGTCGGCTCTGCACCCGAAAGGCCCCTGAACCCCTCAGGGGCCTTTCGGCTTGCCGGGCCAAACAGCATGGTCATCGCGGGGGAGCGCTACGCGCTGGGGGCTCAGGTCGTGACATCGGGGTACGGCCCCCCGCGCCCCCCAGTCCCGAAGCGCGGTCCTCCTGTGGGGGCGCTACGCGCGATGGGGCTCGGGCTGTGACATTGAGGGCGCGGCCCCCAAACCCCCAGCTAAAACCCGCTGGCGCCCCTTCGTACCCCCAGACGGGAGAGTAGGTGCGCTTACTTCCTACGCGCCTACTCGTTCGGCCATCATGCCATTCAAGTGACCCACGGGATGGCTTCGATGCGCTCGATGTGTTCCTCGCCCCACTCTCCGAGCGGCGCCATCGCGGTGTTGAGTGAATGACCGAACTCGGTGAGCGAGTACTCCACCTTCGGCGGAACCTGATGATAGACCTCACGATGCAGCAGCCCGGTGGTCTCCATCTCCCGCAACTGCAAGATCAGCACCCGCTCGCTGATGCCGGGGACCGCGCGCCGCAATTCCCCGAAGCGCAGGGAACCGTCCCCGCACCTGACGGACTCGCCAGACCGGCTCACCTCATTGGTAGGAGTCCATAAGCCGTGCGAGGTGTTTGCCGTCCGCATCGGTCAGGCCGTCGCCGGCACCAGCAGCGCCATGGTCCACGCATCCTGTAAGAAGCTTCGTCGGCTCTGCAACGAGAGGCCCCTGGACCGGTGTTTCCGGTTCAGGGGCTCTTGTTCGTCGAGGCCACCGCTTGGACGAAGGGGGCGGCGGCTGTGGCGGCCTGCTCGACCGGCGCGACCTGCTCAGGACGAAGTGCGGGGGTGTCGGCCGGCGGTGATGGTCGCCGCGATGAGTAGCACGGCAGGGACGGCCGCGAGAAGGAAACCGCTCGGGCCGATCAGGCTGACGGCCAGCGCTCCCCAGGCGAGGATCACCCAGCCGACATACCCGGGGACGTGTTGTCCCTGCCGCCCCGCCCGGGCCACCAGGAGCCCTAGCAGCGCCAGTACTACGACGAATCCGCCGGGCAGGGCCCAGAACGTTGCCACCGAGTCGCTGTCCGCGGCACCGTTGCGGAGGTCCCCGGCGAGCCAGCTGGACAAGGGAACGAGAGGGGCGAACACGGCGGTGTGCGCCACAGCGATGAAAATCATGGTTCGGCCGGCCCAGATGGTGAGCCGACTCGGGGGCGCGGACACTGCAGGTGGGTGGACCGAGGGTGTATGTCTCATGGTTGCCAGCTTGTCTGGCGAAGGTCTGGTGTGATTCCCCCTGCGGTGGGATGTCGCTCCCTCGCTTCAGGGAGTGGCGCAGGGTCGCCGAAGGCGGAGCGACCACAGCTCAGTGCCTGGACGCCATGGGTCAGGGTTCGCCGATTCGCGGTAAGCGTGGGACCGGATGACGATCGCCCACTGTGGCAGAGCAAACGCACCGGCTCTTGTCCTCGGGTACCCCATCAAGGTGCGCGTACCCTGGCGGAGATCCTTTTCAGGGCTGAGGTTGGAGCGAGGTGGCCTGTTCCGTGGATCTTGCGGTTCTGACGGACGAGCATTTGGTCGGAGTGGTGGCTGCCCAGTTCGTGCATGGAGCTGACGCCCCTGAGGTCATCGAGGTGTGGCTTCGCTTGGAGTCAGTGATCGTTGGCGTCAGAGTCGCTGCCGATTGGTCGTTTCAGATCGCACCGGACGAGCCAGGGCAGGGCTACGTGCTGGAGGAGTGGGGCGATCGCGTCGATGTGGTCTCCGCCCCGGACAGTGTCCCCTTCGTACGGCACATCGGCGAACGGCTCGTCCGCGTTGTCGAGCGGTTCTGCGACGGTGCGAACGGTCCCGAGGTGATGGGAGCGGAGTTCGTGTTCGAGTCGGGGAGTGTCGTCGCGGAGAGTTGGGGCGGCGACCTGCGGCTGACACGCGGATGATCGACACCGCTCTCGCCGTGCTGCTCACCATGGCTTGCTACGCGTCGGCGACGCAGTTCTCGGCGCCCGGCCGGCCTCCGCTCGACGCCCTGGCGCTCCTGCTCATCGGCCTCGGCAACCTCCCGCTGGTGTGGCGCAGCCGTGCCCCGGTGTCCGTGCTGGCCGTCACGTGGCTCATCTGGTCGGTCTACCTTCTTCTTGCCATGGAGGACAACCTCAACCGTTTCATCGTCCCTAATCTGGCCGGCCCGGCGAGGCTGGTTCCGCTCGCTGCGCTGGTTGATGAGGAGTTCAGCATCCATGCTCTGCGCCAGGCGGCCCAGCGGGGGCGTCTCAACGCAATACAGGGCGCTGATGGCGTGTGGAGGTCTTCCCGCAAGTCGGTCGATGCATATCGAGCGTCAAAGCATAAGCAGACCAAGCCGGCCAAGGCGAACTCCCCGCTGAGTCAGTGAAAAGGTCATCGACTCTTTTCTAGCGCCAAGAAACAGATCGGGTCTGCCCGTGGCCGTCCATGGACGGGATCGGATCTTCGTGCTCCAGCACCAGCTCAGCATCGATCGTTGGATGGAGCAGGGCGCGCTAATGGGCTGCTCTCGGGTCGGTGGGGCCTTTCCAGCCGGTGGGCAGTTCGTACGTCCAGCCGGGTCGCCATGCGAAAGGGCGGTCCACCACATCGGCCAGGGGTACGCCGGTGAGAAGGTGCTGGAGGGCCCAGCGGTTGGCTGAATGAGCGATCACCAGCACCTTTTTGCCGTCCCAGTTCTCGGCCAGGTCGATGAGGAAGTCTTTCGTCAATTCGACCACGTCCTGGTAGCTCTGGCCGCCGGGCCACGGGTGGTCGATGTGCCGGGCTCGATGTCCCCCCAACTGGCTTACCGGCATGCCGTCGAGTTCGCCGTAATGGCATTCGCGTAGGCGGGGGTCCTGGAGGAGGGGGATGCCCGAGCCCTCGAAGGCGATCTGGGCGGTCTGTACGGCGCGGCGCAGGTCCGAGCTGAAGACCACGTCGAGGCCGTCATTGCGGTGGCGTTCGCCCAGCTCGGCGGCCAGGGCCTGGCCGCGCTCCGACAGTTCGCCGGGCAGCCAGCCGCTCGCGATGCCCGCCTCGTTGTGGGTGCTGATCGAGTGCGTCTCGTAGATGAGGGCGACTGCCATCGATGCTCCTCGGACGTCGGGGCGATTTTCAGACGAGTGGGCGGGTCCAGCCGATGTACCGGTCGAGGAGCGGTGGTCGCGGAGGAGCATCGTCCCCGGCGCGGGCCTGTCGGCGGTGAGGATCGATCACCAGGCCGGGGTGCGCGCCGAGACCGAAGCGCCGCAGGAACGATCGGAACTCGTCGGGCAGCGGCGCCTGGACGAGGTCCTCGAGCCCCCGTACCTCCTCCTCCGACAAGGGGGCGGCGCTCGACAGGTGCAGTTCCTCGGACAGCTCGTCCAGGCTGGTGGTCGATCGCATGCCGTCCATTCTGCGACGTTGAGATGGCTGTCAGGCGATGTCTCTCACTTCACGGCTGAACGGATGGGGGCATCCAATCGGCTGGCGGACGGGGTGCGGTCAAGACCCCGTGAGCAGGTCCGCCCGGAGCTCGTCGAACCATTCCGCGCCCAGCCGCCGCCCGTCCGGGAGCTGGTCGTCGCGGTCCCAGCGCCACGTGATGATCATCGCCAGGACCAGGAGGCGGCACTGGCGCAGCACCTCCCGATCGGCCCCCGGGTAATGTCCATGGACGTCCACGGGGGCGTGGGCGAGGTCGAACTCGACGGGGCCCCGGCAGCACGTCTCGAAGTCGATGAAGACCAGGCCGTTCTTCGTGGTGAGCACGTTGCCGGGGTGCGGTTCGCCGTGCAGGAGCTGGTCGGGGCCGCCGCGTTCGAGGATCGTGCGGGTCGTGCTCGCCAGCGTGCGGGTGAGGAGCTCGCGGTCGGCGTCGGGGAGTTCGGGGGTGAGGTCGCGGTCGGCGAGGAGCCGGCGGGCCTGCTCGGCCCGGTCGGTGAAGTGCGGGACCGGTACGTCGAGCGCACGCAGGCCCGCGTGCAGCCGGTGGAGCGCCTCGGCGTAGTCGGCCGGCGGGGGCTCCTCGGCCACCGGCTCGTAGTAGGTCCACAACGTGATCACGTAGTCGTCGTGCTCGTAGGCGCGCGGCTCCACCCTGGGGTCGAGCGCGGCCACGGGGGAGCCGGTCAGCCGCCGGGCGAGGTCGATTTCGAGGTCGGCCACCTGCTGGGTGGCGGGGGCGACGCGGGCCAGCACGTCGCAGGGCAGCAGGCGCAGGATGAGCTTGTTCGAGTTCTGCAGGACGATCGCGTCGTCGCCGGCGGCCAGGCCGAGCGATGAAGCGATCGCTCCGGCCGCGGCGGTCGCCCGCCGTACCTCTGCTTCCTGCATCCGCGCCCTCTTCCTCCCGTACGGACTGAGCACCGTACCAAGCCCTGCATATTTGCCGGCACTGTTTTTCGGCCATGGAACAATCGTGACCGGCAAGGCGAAGGCGGTGCTCGCGCGGACGTTGGCGTAAGAGCTCAGATGGTGGGGTCGGGGCGGACGTAGGCGATGGGGCCGCCGGCGTTCGACGGGAGGCGGGTGCCGAGGAGGAGTTCGGCGCGGGCCTGATCCTCCGGCGGGCCCGTCTCGATCATGTTCGTCGGTTCGTCCAGGTCGGTGAGGTAGCCGGCGAGTCTTGCGTCGAAGCGGTGACGGATGCGGGTGCCGAAGATGCGTCGGCTCTCCCAATCGTCCAGGCCCGTCAGTACGGCGACGACGAAGCCGCCGAGGGTGATCGGGAGGAGGCCGGCTCGCGAGATGTTCTTCGGGTCGCCCACCCACCAGCCGCGTAGGGCCTCCAACAGGTGCTCGGGTGCCAGGTCGGCGTGGAAGCCGATGTAGGGGCGGTCCTGGTCCTTGACCGGTTGTGCCACGTCGACGCGCAGGACGGGCATCGTGTCCTCGTCCTTCGGCAGGACCTCGTGGAGCGGGGCGGTGGGGCGGGTGCTCAGGCGTTCGGCCACGTCCTGCGGGATGAGGCGGGTGCGGCCGTGCCGGCGGGATGCGGGGAGGAGGCCGGCGGCGGTGATCTTCTTCAGGGCGTCGCGGGAGAGGCCGTAGTGGGTGGTGGCTTCGGTCAGGGTGATGAGGGACATGTCGGGCTTTCAGGGTCGCTGCTTGAGGGACGTGCGCAGTTGATCAAAAGCCGGTGATGGTTGTCCAGGGTGGCGGTTTGGGGGGCAGACTGGGGCGCGTACGGGAAAGTCGTGAAAAATGCGGCGAAGAGGAGTTGTCATGCCCCTGTCCACGGCTCGCTTCACCACCTCCGACCCCGACCGCCACCTCGCCCGGATCGTCGAGCGGCTCAAGCCGGACGCTCAGGTGACCGGGCCGGGGCGGGCGAAGGTGACGCTGGCAGGGGGTGACTGTTCGGTGCTGGCGGCTGGGGATGAGGTGCTGGTGATCGCGGCCGCGGCGGACGCCGGCGGGTTGGCGAGCGTTCAGGAGGAGATCGGGCGGCAACTTCTCGCGGCGGCGGGAGACGTGCAGGCGGCTGATGTGCAGGCGGGAGACGTGCAGGCGGCTGATGTGCAGGCGGGAGACGTGCAGGCGGCTGATGTGCAGGCGGCTGACGTGCGGGCGGGAGAGGGCGAGCGGGTGGCGTGGGCGGAGGCTGTCTCTGGGGAGCAGGTCGAGCTCGTCTCGCCCATCGTTGAGGATTATCTGCTTGCCCACTGCACCCCGGCCGACGAGGTGCTGCGTGAGCTGGCGGCCACCACGCGGGAGGTGACCGGGCGGTCGGCGGGGATGCAGGTCTCGGCCGATGAGGGTGCGCTGCTGAGCATGCTGGCCCGGATGGTGGGGGCGCGCCGGGCGATCGAGGTCGGAGTCTTCACGGGGTACTCGTCGTTGTGCATCGCCCGCGCGCTCCCGGCCGACGGGAAGCTGATCGCCTGTGACGTGAGCACCGAGTGGACGGACATCGCCAGGCCGTTCTGGAAGCGGGCAGGCGTGGCCGATCGCATCGAGCTCAGGATCGGGCCCGCCGTGGACACGTTGCGCGCGCTGCCCGACGAGCCCGCCTTCGACTTCGCCTTCGTGGACGCCGACAAACCCGGCTACCCGGCCTACTACGAGGAGATCGTACCGAGGCTGCGGCCCGGCGGGCTGCTGGTGCTGGACAACGTGTTCCTCGGGGGCCGGGTGCTGGATCCGGCGTTCCAGGGGGCGGCGCAGGTGGCGATGCGTCAGGTCAACGACGCGATCGCCCGGGACGAGCGGCTCGACTCCGTGATGTTGCCGGTGCGGGACGGCGTCACCCTGGCCCGCAAACGCTGACCCGACGGCTACAGGTCGCCCAGCTCGCCGAGCGGGGTGGTCCAGTGGCGGGTGTCGTCGGCCGGTACGCCGTCGCCGACCGCGATGTGCAGGATGTCGTTGAACGTCCGGAACGCCGCGTCGTCACCGGGCTTCATCTCGCACCGATGGATGCGGTGATACCAGTATTTCTGCTCCGCCTCGATTCGCGGGAGCAGCTCGGTGCGGGTGAGCGAGCGGGCCTCCTCTATCGTGAGCCGCTTGAAGCTCGGCATGAACTCATTGTGACGTGAGCCGCCCGCGACGTGAAGGGAATCGCTAACCCCGTACGGCGCACAGCAGCCGGTTGTTGCCCCGCTGCCACAACGTGCCGACCTCGCTGAACCCGGCCTCGCGCAGCGCCCCCACGTGCTGCGACAGCAGGCGGGACTCCGAGCCGTGGTGGTCGGCGCCGGCGGTGGTGCGCTCGCGGTTGAGCTCGGCGAGATCGGGGTCGGCGGCGACGGCGTCCCACCAGCTCCGCCAGTCCTCGGGGCGGTCGGCGCCGAACGTGCGCTCGGTCTCGAGGTCGTGCACCGCGTGCTCAAGACGGGAGAGCGCGGGCGTGGCGTCGTCGGTGTCGAGGTGGTCTCCGTTGAGCAGCAGCCCGCCGGGGCGCAGCACGGTCGCCAGCTCCGCGTAGACGCCCTTGAGGTCGGGCTCGGAGATCCAGTGCAGCGCGGTGGTGCTGACCGCCGCGTCGGCGGGGCCGTCGAGGCCGAGCAGACCGCTCCACCCGCTCGTCCGCAGATCCGCGGAAACGAACGTGAGTTGCGGGTAAGCGGCCCGCCCCAGCCCGATGAGCAGCGGGTCGGCGTCCACGGAGATCACCCTGGCCGCAGGCAGCCGTTCGAGCAGCCGGACGGACAGGGAGCCGGGGCCGCAGCCGAGGTCGATGACCACGGGGTCGGGCCGGCCGAGCGCCTGCACGGCGTCGATCAGCGCGGTGAACCGCTCCTCGCGGTCGGGCAGGTAGCCCTCCTGCTGGCGATCCCAGCGCGCGAGCCAACGGAGTGCGGCATCGTGAGTCAGCACGAACGTTCTCCCTGTAACTGTCATATACACTTTGGACAGTCACAACGTACGGCATGAAGGTGTAACCGGTCAATTGGATTACAACAGTCACACAGATGCGGTGGTCAGGGTGGCGGTGACCCTCGTCAACGCGCTGACCCCCGGCGAGCAGCGCGGCCGCCCCTTCCCGGTGCCGCACGACCTGGGCGCCGCCGCCACCGACGCCCTGCGTGCGGTGCGTCCCTCCTACCGCGAGGTCACCCAGGCGGAGGGGGCCGAGCTGGCCGAGGTGGCGCGGCGCCTGCGTACCGTCTTCACCGCCGTCGCGGACGGCGACCTCGACCGCGCGGCCGAGCAGGTGAACGTACTCCTCGCCGAGACCGACGCGCGGCCCCGCCTCGAACGGCACGACGGCGAGCCCTGGCACCTGC
Organism: Nonomuraea sp. NPDC004580; assembly: GCF_040609855.1. NCBI lineage: Bacteria > Bacillati > Actinomycetota > Actinomycetes > Streptosporangiales > Streptosporangiaceae > Nonomuraea > Nonomuraea sp. NPDC004580. The sequence goes on from NZ_JBEXLH010000079.1 coordinate 20,055, forward strand.
ACTTCCACGGCCCCGGCGGCACCATGGCCGGCGACTGGGCGGCCGGCTGCGCGACGGGCCTCGCGGTGGTGCTGGGCAGCGAGTTCAGTGACCGGCTCGGCGTCTGTACGGCCCCGCACTGCGACCGCGTCTACGTGGACGTCTCCCGCAACGGCACCCGCCGCTTCTGCTCGACCGCCTGCCAAAATCGGGTGAAAACGGCCGCCTTCCGCGCCCGTACGAGAGGCTGACATGCGCAACGCGTCCCGCTGTGGCAGCGGCTCATCCAGCAGGCCGACTGGCCGCGCCGGGCCACGCTGGTCGCTGAGGACGAAGAGCCGTGGTCGGCTTCGGGGTCGTCGGCGGCCTCGCGGTGCGCGAGCTGCGGTTTCGGTGCGCGTTCAGGTGAGCTGCCTGATGGGGGAGCCGTCCAGGAAGGCGTCGATGTCCTCGACCGCCTCACGGAAATAGGTGCCGTAGTTGAGCTCGGTCACATAGCCCAGGTGCGGCGTCGCCAGCACGTTCGGCAGCGTACGGAACTCGTGCCCCTCCGGCAGCGGCTCCACGTCGTACACGTCGAGCCCGGCCCCGGCGATGCGCCCCTCGCGCAGGGCGGCGGCCAGCGCGTCCTGGTCGACGATCGCCGCCCGCGAGGTGTTGATGAGGTAGGCGGTCGGCTTCATCAGGTCCAGCTCGCGCGCGCCGAGCAGCCCCCTGGTGCGGTCGGAGAGCACGAGGTGCAGGGAGACGACGTCGGAGGAGGCGAGCAGCGCGTCGAGGTCGGGCGCCAGGCGGGCGCCGCACTCGGCGGCGCGCTCCTTGGTCAGGTTGCGGCTCCAGGCCACGACGTCCATGCCGAACGCCCGCCCGACGGCCGCCACCCGCGACCCGATGCGGCCGAGCCCGAGCAGCCCGAGCGTGCGGCCGTGCAGGTCGGTGCCGACGGTCTGCTGCCAGGGGCCGCCGGCGCGCAGAGCGGTGGCCTCGGGCAGCAGGTGGCGGGCGAGGCCGAGGATCAGCGCCCAGGTCAGCTCCACGGTGGGGGTGGAGCTGGCGCCGGTGCCGCAGACGGTGACGCCGTTGTCGCGGGCGGCGTCGAGGTCGATGGAGGCGTTGCGCATGCCGGTGGTGACGAGCAGGCGCAGGTTGGGCAGCCGGGCGAGCACTTCAGCGGTGAACGGCGTGCGCTCGCGCATCGCGACGATGATCTCGCAGTCGTGGACGGCGGTGACGAGGTCGTCGAGGCCGGCGAAGTGGTCGCGGTAGCTCCTGGCCGACACCCGTGACCAGTCGGCCAGCCCGAGTGCGACGTCCTGGTAGTCGTCGAGTACGGCACAGCGCAGCATGACCAGAAATGGTACGCCCCCTGCTCCAGCTCCCCGGGGGGCGGCCCCGGGGAGCTGGAGCCCGTTCTAGTCGGCGGCCGGCCGCTCCGCCTCTTCGTGCAGCGCCAGGATCAGGAGCAGCTCAAGCTGGAGCCGCTGCACGTCGGGCGCCGCGAGACCGTCCAAGGCGTGCATTTCGGGCCTCCTTGACTATGAGACGCCCCAAGCGCCACAACGGTTCACCCCGATTCATCGATTTCTCGCTGGTTTCTCCCGCCCGCTCGTGAAACATGAGTGGGTGGCGGTGGCGAGCGGGTGCCTGAGCGTAAATCTCAGGCCACGCCCGACAATCCAGTCATGCGGTCGCGTTCGAGCTGAACGCGCAGGATGTCCTGGCGCTCCTCGTTGATTCTGCGGCAGAGCACCAGGTACGCCTTCAACACCTGGCGGTATCGGGCGTGCGCCTGTTCGAGCTGGTCCTCCAGAAGGAGGGCGCGCTCGGCGTCGCCGTGCTGCCGGGCCTCGGCCACCAGGGCGCGTGCCTCGTCCACGATCTCCTCCGCGCGTACTCGCGTACGCCGCAGCAGGACGGCGCATTCGTACAGTTCCGTCAGCCGTGCCGAGGAAACGATGAACTCCGCCGTGTGGACGGCCGAGCCGTTCGCGGTATCGCCGCGCAGATCCGATCCCATTACCCGCCACCTCCGCGTCAAGGTTGCCTAACTGTAGACGCGCGACGCCCGGTCGCGGATCACCCGCGGCCTGCGGTGGTGGCGGAATGCACCCGGCGGGGGAGGGATTCTTCTCCCGGGAGGGAAAACCACACCCCTGAAACTCATTCGGTGCTGCATGAATGAACTATTTGGCCACTGTGGGCGGGCTTATTGGCCGAATGCCGTGATTCTCCGTTCTTAGCAAAAGCAGGGGATGGAGAACACGCGATCGGCCCGCGCGGACGCCCGCACTCGTCACATACTGAAGCGGGATGACGACGCGACGTGAACTCTTGGAGTGGTGGCGATGCCGGGGACAGGCAGCGATGACGACGCCCTCGACGTCAGCGTCGTCATCCCCGTGCACAACTGCCGGCCCTACCTCGACCGCTGCCTCACCTCCGCGCTCGTCCAGCGGGTGAAGAAGGAGATCGTGGTGGTGGACGACGGCTCCACCGACGGCAGCGGCGAGTTGCTCGACCTCTACGCCTCCTACCATCCCGGCGTCGTCAAGGTGATCCACATCGAGGGCAGCGGCGGCGCGGGCCGCCCGCGCAACGTCGGCATTGAGCACGCCGCGGGCCGCTACGTCTTTTTCTGCGACGCCGACGACCACCTCGGCCCCGAGGCGCTGGAGCGCATGGTGTCGGTGGCCGACGCCAACGGCTCCGACATCGTGCTCGGCCGGATCGTCGGCCACGGCAGGCGGGCGCCGGTGTCGATGTTCCAGCAGAACGCCGACCGGGTGAGCCTCGGCGACAGCCCGGTCTACAACAGCCTGAGCTGCTTCAAGCTGTTCAGGAGAGAGCTGCTCGAACGCCACCGCATCAGGTTCGGCGAGGGCATGCTCGTGGGGGAGGACATCCTCTTCAGCGTGCACGCCTACTGCCACGCGGGGCCGATCTCCATCGTGGCCGACTACGACTGCTACCACCTGGTCTCGCGGCCCGACGGCAGCAGCATCATGCAGCAGTCCGGCAGCAGGGACCCGCTCGCCTGGCTGGCCATGATCAAAGAGCCGATCCGGCTGATGGCCAGGCACGTCGAGCCGGGCCCGCTGCGCGACCACCTGCTGCGCCGGCACTTCAGGCTCGACGTGTTCACCCAGCTCGGGACCGTGTTCCTGGAGAGCGACGACGTCCGGCGCAAGGAGATCGCGCGCGAGGTCGCCGCGCTGTGCGACGAGTGGTACACCCCGGGCGTGCACGAGCGGCTCAACACCATCGACCGGCAGCGCGCCGACGCGCTCGGCGACATCGACCGCCTCGTACGCCTGGCCCGCATCGAGAGCGCCACCGTGCGCCGCAGGCTGACCGGGCTGCGCTGGGAGGGCGACCGCCTGGTGGTGACCGGCGCGGCCAGGCTCGACGGCATCACCAGGGACGACGGCCTGACCGTGGTGCTGCGCGCCCGCCACGACCCCGGCACCGAGCTGGTGCTGCCGGTCGAGCGCAAGGGCGGCGAGTTCACCGTACGGCTCGACGTCGGCGCGCTCGGCTCCGGCGTCTGGGACCTGCGGGTGGCGGTCGAGATCGAGGGCGTGATCCGGCTGGGCAGGCTCGGCGCCGACCGCGAGAGCGGCCTCGGCAGGCCGCGGCCCCGGCTGGTCGGCGGCGTCGTGGTGCTGCCCTACTTCACCAGGGACAACGGCAACCTGAGCATCGACGTGGGCGGCCACGTGGTGGCGGTGCCCGGCACGGCCACGCTCATCAGGACGCGCTGGGCGCTCGGCCACCGGCTGCTGATCGACGGCGAGGTCACGGTGGCGGGCACCGCCCCGCAGGCGGCGGCCATCAGGCGGATCGTGTGGCGGGAGCGGCGCAGCGGGTGCGAGCGGGCCGAGCGGGTGGTGCCGCTGCCCGGTGGCGGGTTCGCGGCCCGTCCGGCCGTGGGGCGGCTGGCGCCGGGGACCTGGGACGCGTACCTGGAGCTCGATCTGGGCGGTCCGCCCGCGCGGTTCAGGATCGAGACGGGCGCCACCGCCGTGGCGGCTCCGCGCCGGTGGTGGGGCGCGGCGCTGATGCGCAGTGTGCGGCCGTACGCGACGTCGGGCAAGGGGCGGCTGAGCGCGGTCGTCAAGCGTCTGACTGCGGAAACTGTCGTGAAAAGAATCCTGCGCTAATTGCCATCTATGTGCAGGTGCAAGACGATGTCCTAAAGTAGGACCGTTTGTCCGACCTGCTCAGTGGAGGCAGCCGTGCACGTACCCGATGGCTTCTTCAACGCGGTGACGTCCGTGTCCGCCGGCGTCGTGGCCGCCGCCGGCGTCGCGGTGTGCCTGCGTGGCGCGCGGCGCGAGCTCGACGACCGGACCGCGCCCATGGCCGGGCTGGTCGCGGCGTTCATCTTCGCCGTGCAGATGCTCAACTTCCCGGTCGCCGCGGGCACCAGCGGTCACCTGATGGGCGGCGCGCTGGCGGCGATCCTCGTGGGGCCGTACACAGGGGTGTTGTGCATGGCCGTGGTGCTGCTGGTGCAGGGGGTGTTCTTCGCCGACGGCGGGCTGACGGCGCTCGGCGTCAACGTCACCATCATGGGCCTGGTCACCGTGCTCGTCGGCTGGGGCGTCTTCCGGCTGGTGGTGGGGCTGGCCAGGGGCAAGGTGGTGGTGGCGGCGTTCCTGGGCGCGCTGATCTCGGTGCCGGCCGCGGCGCTCGTGTTCACGCTGCTGTTCGCGGTCGGCGGGACCGCGCCGATCGAGGTCGGCGCGGTCGCCGCCGCGATGGGCGGCGTGCACGTGCTGATCGGCGTCGGCGAGGCGGTGATCACGGCCCTGACCGTCGGCGCCGTGCTGGCCGTCCGGCCCGACCTCGTGTACGGCGCCCGCGGCCTGTCCAAGCCGCTGGTCCTGCGCGGCGCCGAGAGCGGGAGCACGGTGGACGGGAGCACGGTGGACGGGAGCACGGTGGACGGGAGCACGGTGGACGGGAGCACGGTGGGCGAGCCGCAGCCGGTGGCCGCCGCGCGCGGCGCGCTCAAGCCGTTCCTGCTCGGCGGCGTCGGCGTGACGCTGGTGCTGGCCGGGGTCGTCTCGTTCTTCGCCTCGGGTGACCCCGACGGGCTTGAGGCGGTGGCCGAGAACAAGGGCTTCGGCGACCAGGCCGCCGACCACCTGTTCGGGACGTGGGCGCTGGCCGACTACGGTGACGTCGGCGGGATCCCCGTCGGCGTCGCCGGGATCATCGGCGTGGGCCTGGTGCTGCTGATCGCCGGCGCCGTCGGCTACGCGGCGCGCGGCCGCGGCAAGTCCTCCGACCAAGTCAAGGTGTGAGACGTGAGCGCGGGGCGCCACCACCAGCTCTACCTGCCGGGCGACTCGGTCGTGCACCGGCTGCCGCCGCAGTGCAAGCTGCTGGCGGTCTTCGCCTTCGCCCTCGTGGTGGTGGCCACCCCGCGCGAGCACTTCTGGGCCTTCGCCGCGTACGCCGTGCTGCTGGCCGGGGTCGCGGCGGCGGCCGGGGTGCCGGCGCCGTACGTGCTGCGGCGGATGGCGATCGAGGTGCCCTTCGTGCTGTTCGCCTTCCTCATCCCGGTGATCGGGCTGGGGGAGCGCACCACGGTGCTGGGGCTCTCGCTGAGCGTGCCGGGCCTGTGGGCGGCCTGGAACATCCTGGCCAAGGCCACGCTCGGGGTGGTCGCGTCGATCCTGCTGGCGGCCACGACGGAGCCGCGGACGATCCTCCTGGGCGCGCAGCGGCTGCGGCTGCCCAGCCTGCTGGTGCAGATCGCCATGTTCATGCTCAGATACCTCGACGTGATCATGGACGAGATGCGGCGGATGCGGGTGGCCAGGGAGTCGCGAGGGTTCGAGGCGCGGAATTTCCGGCAGATCCCGGTGCTCGCGCGGACGGCCGGCGCGCTGTTCATCCGCTCGTACGAGCGGGGTGAGCGGGTGCATCTGGCCATGCTGAGCAGGGGATATGCGGGCAGTATGCCGATAATTCAAGACATGACGGCATCCGTACGCCAATGGGGCATCGCGCTGGCCCTGCCCGCCACCGCCCTCGCAGTGTTGGGACTCACCTGGTGAACTCACTCGAAGTCCGGCAGCTCGCCTACGCCTACCCCGACGGCACGCAGGCGCTGTTCGGCGTGGACCTGACGATCGCCCGCGGCGAGCGGGTGGCCCTGCTCGGCCCCAACGGCGCCGGCAAGACCACGCTCGTCATGCACCTCAACGGCATACTCACCGCCGGGCACGGCACGGTCACCGTGGCGGGCACCCCCGTGCGCAAGGACACGCTCAAGGAGGTCAGGCAGCGCGTCGGCCTGGTCTTCCAGGACCCCGACGACCAGCTCTTCATGCCGACCGTACGCGACGACGTGGCCTTCGGCCCGGCCAACGCGGGCCTGCGCGGCGAGGAGCTGGAACGGGTGGTCAAGGACGCGCTGGAGCGGGTCGGCATGCTGGAGTTCGCCGACCGGCCGCCGCACCACCTGTCGTTCGGCCAGCGCCGCAGGGTGGCGGTGGCCACGGTGCTGGCGATGGCGCCGGAGATCCTGGTGCTCGACGAGCCCTCCTCCAACCTCGACCCGGCCGCGCGCAGGGAGCTGGCGGAGATCCTGCGCTCTCTCGACGTGACGGTGCTCATGGTCACCCACGACCTGCCGTACGCGCTGGAGCTGTGCGAGCGCTCGCTCATTCTCTCGGGCGGCGTGATCGCCGCCGACGGGCCCACGCGCAAGCTGCTCGCCGACACGGACCTGCTGGCCAGGCACCGTCTGGAGCTTCCGTACGGGTTCGCGATCCCCGCCATCTGAACTCCAGGTTGGAGCACCGGTTGGAGCAACCGTCCCTAGATGGGTAAAAACCCTGGGCATAGTTCTTGACGGGGCGTTTGGTACGCGTTTCTGCCCGCCTTGTCCCCCCGTACCCGACTTTTCGTGGTTTGTGCATGCCCGCCATCCGGGGATGTCGAAGTACAGTGGCTCATCGAGGAGGGGCCCAATGAAGCTGCGGCTTGCGCGACACGCCCTGGGTGACGCCGTGGTGGTGGCCGTCGAGGGAGAGCTTGACCTGTTCACCGCACCGTTCCTGCGCGACGAGGTGCGCGACGCCATCAAACAGGACGGCGCGCGGCTCGTGCTCGATCTGCAGCAGCTGTCGTTCATGGACTCCAGCGGCCTGTCCGTGCTCATCGAGGCCTGGCGGCTGGCCACGGGCGAGGGCGGCGGAGTGTCCCTGGCCGCGCCCCAGGCGCCGGTGGCCCGCATCCTGCGCACCACCGGCCTCGACCGCCGCATCAAGGTCTACTCCGACGTCGACACGGCCGTGGGCGAGATTTAGCCGCCCCCGAGTAGAACTTCATTCGGTCTGCGGTTAAGGTCCACGTTATGGACGTGAACGGATCTGCAGCAATCATCTCAGGCGGCGCCAGCGGCCTCGGTGAGGCCACCGCCCGCGAGCTGGCCCGCGCCGGCGCCACCGTGGTCGTCGCCGACCTCAACGAGGAGCGCGGCAAGGCCGTCGCCGACGAGATCGGCGGGGTCTTCGCCAAGACGGACGTCTCCGACGACGAGCAGGTGCAGGCGGCCGTCGACGCCGCCGTGGCCACCGGCAAGCCGCTGCGCGTGGTCGTCAACAGCGCCGGCATCGGCTGGGCCGAGCGGACGGTCAACCGCGACGGCAACCCGCACAACCCGGCCTCCTACCGCAAGGTCATCGAGGTCAACCTGATCGGCACGTTCAACCTCATGCGCATCGGCGCCGCGGCGATCGCCAAGACCGAGCCGGCCGACACCGACGGGCAGCGCGGCGTGGTGATCAACACCGCCTCTGTGGCGGCCCTCGAAGGCCAGACCGGGCAGCTCGCGTACTCGGCCTCCAAGGGCGGCATCGTGGGCATGACCGTGCCGGCCGCGCGCGACCTCGCCGCCATCGGCGTACGGGTGAACACCATCTGCCCCGGCATCATCGACACCCCGATCTACGGCTTCTCGCCCAACGCCGACGAGTTCAAGGCCAAGCTGGTCGCGCCGGTCGTCTTCCCCAAGCGCATGGGCCGCGCCGACGAGTTCGCGCACCTGGTCAGGTCGCTCATCGAGAACGACTACATGAACGCCGAGGTCGTCCGCTTCGACGGCGGCATCCGCTTCCAGCCCAAGTGAGGTCTCGTGTCTGACGAAGTGCTCGTCGAAGAGTCCGGCAATGTGGCCATCCTCACCATCAACCGCCCGAAGTCGCGGAACGCGATCAACGGGGCGGTGGCGCGGGGCATGGCCGAGGCGCTGGACGCGCTGGACGCACGTCCCGACATCTCCGCGTACGTCCTGACAGGGGCCAGCGGCACGTTCTCCGCCGGCATGGACCTCAAGGGCTTCCTGACCGGCGACATGCCCGTGGTCGAGGGCCGCGGCTTCGGCGGCATCACGGAGGCGCCGCCGAAGAAGCCGCTGGTGGCCGCCGTCGAGGGCTACGCACTGGCGGGCGGGTTCGAGCTGGCGCTGTCCTGTGACGTCATCGTGGCCTCGTCGGAGGCCACGTTCGGGCTGCCCGAGCCCAAGCGGGGGCTCGTGGCGGGCGCGGGCGGCATCATGCGGCTGCCGCGGCGCATCCCGTACCACGTGGCCATGGAGATCGCGCTGACCGGCGACCACTACCCGGCGGCCCGCCTGTACGAGCTGGGCCTGGTCAACCGCATCACCGAGCCGGGCGCCGCGCTCGAAGGCGCGCTCGAGCTGGCCAAGAAGATCGCCGCGAACGCCCCGCTGGCGCTCATGGCGACCAAGAAGGTCGTCATCGAGTCGCAGGACTGGTCGCTGGACGAGATGTTCAAGAAGCAAGCCGCGATCGTCAACCCGGTCTTCGGGTCGAAGGACGCGATGGAGGGCGCGGCGGCCTTCGCCGAGAAGCGCGCCCCCCAGTGGAAGGGCGAATGACCCCGGCCCCTCCCGCTTTCCCATGAAACGGGAGGGGCTCGCCTTAGCGCAGACATAGCTCCGCCTGGTTACGGTAAAGAGAGAGGAGACGACTCACCGGGAGAGCGCATGAGCGACTATTCGGGTTCCGCCTTCGAATCCGCCAAGCGCGGCGCCGGAGCCCTGCTGTCCGGCGCCCTGAGCGCGCTCATCGTCATGGTGGTGATGCTCACCGTGATGTGGCTGGTCGAGGGCGTCGACTTCTTCCTCGGCGGCAGCCTCGACCTGGAATACGGCATCGTCGGCTGGGAGCCTGAAGGGCTGATCGGCATCATCTTCGCGCCGTTCCTGCACGTCGGGTTCGGCCACCTGATCGCCAACTCGCTGCCGCTGCTCGTGCTGGGCTTCCTGGCGGGTCTGCGCGACATCCGCAAGTTCCTCTGGGCCACCGTGCTGATCATCTTCATCGGCGGCATCGGCACGTGGCTCACCAGCCCCGACGTCTACACCGTCGGGGCCAGTGGCCTGGTGTTCGGCTACTTCGGCTTCATCCTGGCCCGCGGCCTGTTCGACCGCAGGCTGCTCGACATCGTGATCGCCATCGGCGTCGGCGTGGCCTACTGGGGGATCCTCGCGGGCGTGCTGCCCAACCAGCCGGGCATCTCCTGGCAGGGGCACCTGTTCGGGCTCATCGGCGGCGTGGTGGCCGGCTGGGTGCTGCGGCGGAAGCGTGAGCTGCCGCCCGCCACGACGTACCCGTACCTGAGCTAGAGGTGCGAGGCCGTGTGCTCGGCGGGTGAGGACGACAGCAGGCGGTCGATGTAGGCGAGGCCGACGGCCGAGACCACGAACGCCAGGTGGATGAACATCTGCCACATGATCTTGTCGTTGGGGATCTCGCCGGCCCTGATGAACGTCTGCAGCAGGTGCACCGACGAGATGCCGATGATGGCGGTGGCCAGCTTGACCTTCAGCACGTTCGCGTTGACGTGGGAGAGCCACTCCGGCTCGTCGGGGTGGCCGTTGAGGTTGATGCGCGAGACGAACGTCTCGTAGCCGCCGATGATCACCATGATGAGCAGGTTCGAGATCATCACCACGTCGATCAGCGCCAGCACGGTGAGCATGACGACGGCCTCAGGGGAGGTGCCGTCGGCGGGCGGTGCGGCGTGCAGGAAGACGCCGTCGATGAGGTGCCACAGCTCCAGCGCGAACTGCCAGACGTAGACGGCCTGGGCCACGATGAGACCGACATAGAGCGGGACCTGAAGCCAGCGGCTGGCGAACATGAGGTAGCCGAGGCTCTTCGGCCGTGCGGGTCCCGGGCCGAAGGTGGGGGTGGCGGTCAAGGACGTTCCTCGTCGTGAGTCGGGCATGAGAAGGCCAGCACCGGATCGCCGGTGCTGGCCGATGGGTCGGTGCGGAGCGCCGCTAGAGGCGCTCGACCACGTAGTCGACGCAGGTCGTGAGCGCCTCGATGTCGGCCGGGTCGATGGCCGGGAACATCGCGATGCGCAACTGGTTGCGGCCCAGCTTGCGGTAGGGCTCGGTGTCGACGATGCCGTTGGCGCGCAGCACCTTGGCCACCGCCGCGGCGTCGACGTCGTCGCTGAAGTCGATGGTGCCGACCACCTGCGAGCGGAACTCCGGCGCGGCGAACGGCGTGGCGAAGGACGCCTTCTCGGCCCAGGTGTAGAGGCGCGAGGCGGAGTCGGCGGTGCGGGCGGTGGTCCAGGCCAGGCCGCCGTTGCCGTTCATCCAGTCGAGCTGGTCGGCCAGCAGGAACAGCGTGGCGACCGCCGGCGTGTTGTAGGTCTGGTCCTTCGCGGAGTTGTCGATCGCGACCGGCAGGCTGAAGAACTCGGGCACGTAGCGGCCGCTCGCGGCGATCTCCTCGACCCTGGCCAGGGCGCGCGGCGACATGATCGCGATCCACAGGCCGCCGTCGGAGGCGAAGCTCTTCTGGGGCGCGAAGTAGTAGACGTCGGTCTCGTTGAGGTCGACGGGCAGGCCGCCGGCGCCGGAGGTGGCGTCGACCAGCACCAGCGAGTCGTCGGAGCCGACCCGCCTGATCGGCATGGCCACGCCGGTCGAGGTCTCGTTGTGGGTGAGCGCGTAGGCGTCGACGCCGTCCTCGGCGACCGCCTCGGGGTGGGTGCCGACCTCCGCCTTGATCACGCTCGGCTCGCCCAGCCAGGGCGCCTTCTTGGTGACCGCGGCGAACTTCGAGGAGAACTCGCCGAACGACAGGTGCTGGGACCTGTCGCGGATGAGCCCGAAGGCCGCGATGTCCCAGAACGCGGTGGTGCCGCCGTTGCCCAGCACGACCTGGTAGCCCTCCGGCAGGGAGAACAGGTCGGCGAGGCCCGAGCGCACGCGGCCGACCAGGTTCTTGACCGGCTTCTGGCGGTGGGAGGTGCCCATGAGGCTCGCGCCGGAGGCGGCGAGCGCGGCCAGTTGCTCCGTGCGAACCTTCGAGGGCCCGCAGCCGAAGCGGCCGTCGGCGGGCTTGATGTCAGCGGGAATCACGATGTCAGCCACGTAACGGAGCCTACCGACCTGCGTGGACTGGCTCGTACCGGGTCCGGATTCTGAGACCACCGGCGCGTCGCGCGTCCCAGGAGACCAGAACGGCTACCGCAGGGCCGTGAGGGCCGCGCGGTAGCCGTGGCGGGGGTTCGTACGTGTGTCAGTACTTGCCGGCGACCTCGTCGGCGCCCGGGACCTCGTTCAGGGGGCGAGAGGCCGGGCCGGTGTAGTTGGCGCTGGGGCGGACCAGCCTGCCCGTGCGCTTCTGCTCCAGGATGTGCGCGGCCCAGCCGGCCGTGCGGGCGCAGGTGAACATCGAGGTGAACATGTGGGACGGCACCTCGGCGAAGTCGAGGACCACGGCGGCCCAGTACTCCACGTTGGTGGCCAGCACCCGGTCGGGCTTGCGGGCGTGCAGCTCCTCCAGCGCGGCCTGCTCAAGGGCGGCGGCGACCTCGTAACGAGGCGCGTCGAGCTCCTTGGCGGTGCGCCGCAGGACGCGGGCACGCGGGTCCTCCGCGCGGTAGACGCGGTGGCCGAAGCCCATGAGACGGTTGCCCTTGTCGAGCTCGCTCTGGACGTACTTCTTGGCGTCGCCGAGCTGCTCGACGCCCTCGATCATGTGCAGGACGCGAGCCGGTGCGCCGCCGTGCAGCGGGCCCGACATGGCGCCCACCGCGCCGGACAGCGCGGCCGCCACGTCGGCCCCGGTGGAGGCGATGACGCGGGCGGTGAACGTCGAGGCGTTCATGCCGTGCTCGGCGGCGGAGGTCCAGTAGGCGTCGATGGCCTTGACGTGCTTGGGGTCGGGCTCACCGCGCCAGCGGATCATGAAGCGTTCGACGATGGTCTTGGCCTCGTCGACCCGGCTCTGCGGCACCATCGGCAGGCCGAGCCCGCGCGCGGACTGCGCGACGAAGGACAGGGCCATCACCGAGGCGCGCGCGAGCTGGTCGCGGGCCTCCTGGTCGCTGATGTCGAGCAGCGGCTTGAAGCCGTAGGCCGGAGCCAGCATGGCCAGCGCGCTCTGCACGTCGACGCGGATGTCTCCGGAGTGGACAGGGATGGGGTAGGGCTCCGCCGGGGGCAGGCCCGGCTGGAACGCGTTGTCGACCAGCAGGCCCCAAACGTGCCCGAACGGGACACGGCCGACCAGCTCTTCGATGTCGACGCCCCGGTATCGAAGGGCGCCCCCTTCTTTGTCCGGTTCCGCGATCTCGGTCTCGAAAGCTACGACGCCTTCGAGCCCGGGTTTGAAGTCGGACATTCTCGGCCGCCTCCCTTTCTTGCCATGTTTCGGCAACGCGATGCTGTGCCTTGTCGCGGCCGCCACAGGGGTCTCACAGTCGTTCTCCCCTCGTACGGGTCCGCTATGTTGATGTCGAGATACCGGCGGGTCAATTTAACCCCCTCCCAGGTCATGGTCGGTCTCGGGACCCGCCGTTCGGGCAAACCCGCTGGTCGGAGGCTGCACCGGACTTCGGGGCCGGACACCGGGGGCGACCCGCTGGCAGGCGGCCCCACCATGTGATCCGCCGCATGAGCGCGCAAGAATACCGTCTCGTGGATGCCACCCCGCGCCCGCCCATGCTGGCGGGACTTCGCCGTACGTACGAGGGCGAGCCGCTGCTCGAGTCGGATCTCGCGCCCGACCCGGTCGATCAGTTCACCACCTGGTTCCAGGACGCGCTCGACGCGGGCCTGCCAGAGCCCAACGCGATGGTCCTCGCCACCGCCTCAGCGGGCGGCCGGCCGAGCGCCAGGACGGTCCTGCTCAAGGGTTACGACGAACGCGGATTCGTCTTCTACACCAACTACGAGTCCCGCAAGGGCCGCGACCTGGCGGAGAACCCGCGCGCGTCCCTGCTCTTCCCCTGGCACCCCGTACGCCGCCAGGTCCGCGTCGAGGGCACCGTGACGCGGCTGTCGCACGAGGAGTCGGCCGAGTACTTCTCCTCCCGCCCGTACGGCTCGCGCGTCGGCGCGTGGGCCTCGCGGCAGTCGGCCGTGGTGCGGTCGAGGGAGGAGCTGGACGCCCGCTACGAGGAGCTGGCGGCGCGCTGGCCGGAGGATCCGCCGGTGCCCGACTTCTGGGGCGGTTTCCGTGTCCACCCGATCGAGGTGGAGTTCTGGCAGGGACAGCTCGACCGGATGCACGACAGGCTCCGGTACCGGCGGACCCGACCCGGGTGGGTAATAGAACGACTCGCCCCTTAATGTCTTCCGCGTGGCAATCGGGGACCTGCTCAAACGTCATTTCGTCGACACCCGCCCGCTGAGCGTCCCCGCCTACCGGCGGATCTGGACCGGCCAGGCGGTCTCGCACGTCGGTGTGGGCGTCACCGTCGTCGCGGTGGGCCAGCAGGTCTACGAGCTGACCCACTCCTCGTTCTACGTGGGCCTGCTCGGCATGGCCAACCTGATCCCGCTGGTCGTCTTCGGCCTGTGGGGCGGCGCCATCGCCGACGCCGTCGACCGGCGCAAACTGCTCATCGCCGGGTCGTTCGTGGCCTGGGCCGCCACGCTGTTCATCCTCGTCCAGGCCATGCTCGGCCTCGACGACGTCTGGCTGATCTTCCTCGCCGTCGCGTTCAACTCCACCGGCTTCGCGATCACCGGGCCCACCAGGGGCGCGATCATCCCGCGCATCCTGGACGCCGAGCTGGTGCCGGCCGCTAACGCGCTCAACTCGCTCGTCTACAGCATGGGCGCGGTCGTCGGGCCGATGATCGGGGCCGTCGCGATGACCGGCGGCGGGTTCGCGTCGGCGTACGCGCTGGACGCCGTGCTCTTCACCGCCAACCTGTACGCGGCGCTCAGGCTGCCCGCGCTGCCCCCGCTGGGCGAGGTGACCCGGCCTGGGCTCCGATCCGTGATCGACGGGCTCAGCTTCATCGCCAGGAGCCCGGTGCTGCTGATGTCGTTCGTCGTGGACATCATCGCGATGGTCCTCGCCATGCCCAGGGCGCTGTTCCCCGAGCTGACCGCCGAGCGCTTCGGCGGCTCCGAGCTGGCGCTCGGCTGGATGACCTCGGCCATGGGCATCGGCCCCGTGGCGGGCGCGCTGTTCTCCGGCTGGGTCGGGCGGGTCAAGCGGCAGGGGGTGGCGCTGTCGATCATCATCGCCGTCTGGGGGCTCGATCGCTGATGTGAAAATTGGTGATCGGCTGCAGGCGTGACGAAGGGCGTCCATGGTCGGTGTGTGAAAACTGACTTGGACGCCCTTCTGACCGC
>NZ_JBEXLH010000080.1:0-34679 GCF_040609855.1 Nonomuraea sp. NPDC004580
GAAACCACCGGGGATCAGCACGCCGTCGACGCCGTCGAGCTCGCGCTCGGCGCCCTCGGGGGTGCAGGCGCAGCCGTCCCGGCGCGCCGCCGATCGCCGCCCGCCAGCCGGGCCCGTGCAGCCGCCGCATGAGCGCGTCGTCGGCGTTGCCCCGCTGGAAGCGCACGCTCGCCCAGAACCCGTCGTCACGGACGGGATGCGTGGTCACCCGATCGCCCTTGACCAGCCGGTGCCCGGCCCGCGAGACCCGCAGCGCCAGGTCGGCGTCCTCCCGGTAGGCGCGCGGGAAGCGCTCGTCGAAACCGCCCATGGCCTGCAGCACCTCGCGCCGGTACGCCATGTCGGCCGTCACCCACAGCGCGCCCGACAGCCCGGCGGTGTGCCGCTCGGCGTCGGTCGGCCTGCGCCGCACGGGCCGCGGCACCCGGATCCTGCCCTGGCTGCCCGCCACCTCGGGCGGCAGGTCCACCAGGTCCTTCCAGACCGCCTGCGCCCACCCGGAGACGGGGATCACGTCGTCGTCCAGGAAGACCACCCACGGCGTGTCGGCGGCCCGCCAGCCCGCGTTGCGCGCCGCCGCGGGCCCGCGCCCGCCCGAGCGCACCACCCGTACGTGCGCGGGAACGTGCAGCGCCCCGGGATCGCCGCGACGATCGTCCACCACGACCACCGGCACGTCGGAGCCCACGGCGGCGAGCGTCTCGCGCAGCGTGGCCCGCCCGACGGTGGGGATCACCACGGTGAACATCAGCCGAACACCTCCCCGCGCCGCACCAGATAGGGCCCGAGCGCCAGCACGTCCACGGGCGCGGACCCGAAGCACTCCAGCGCGTCACGCGGGTCGTCCACCATCGGCCGCCCGGCGGTGTTGAGGCTCGTGTTGACCACCACGGGCAGCCCCGTCCGCGCCTCGAACTCGCTCAGCACCCGCGCCATCAGCGGCTGCCGCTCGGGCGAGACGGTCTGGATGCGGGCGGTCCCGTCCACGTGCACGACCGCGGGGATGCGCGCCGCCCAGTCCGGGTGCACGTCGTGCACGAACAGCATGTACGGCGACGGCACAGGCCCCCGCCCGAAGATCTCCCGCGCCCGAGACTCCAGCACCATCGGCGCGACGGGACGGAACTGCTCGCGCCCCTTGACGTCGTTGAGCCGCTCGGTGTTGCGCGGATCGCCCGGATGCGCCAGCAAGGACCGGTGCCCGAGAGCCCGCGGCCCGTACTCGGAGCGGCCCTGGAACCAGGCCACGATCCGGTCGGCGGCCAGCTCGGCCGCCACCGCCGCGCCCAGGTCGGCCGGCCGCGTGTACGGCACCCGCGCCACGTCCAGCCACGCCCCCAGCTCCTCGTCGGTGAAGCCGCGTCCCAGGGCAGGGCAGCTCATGGGCGCGGCCGGCTCGCCGTAGACCTGCGCCAGGTGCAGCGCCCCGCCCAGCGCGGTGCCCGAGTCGCCGGCGGCCGGCTGCACCCACACCTCGTCGAACGGCCCCTCGTCCAGCAGCCGCGTGTTGGCCACGCAGTTGAGCGCCACCCCGCCGGCCAGCGCGAGGCGTCGCTCCCCGGTCCGCTCGTGCAGCCAGCGCACCAGCTCGAGCAGCACCTCCTCCAGCCGAGCCTGCACGCTGGCGGCCAGGTCGGCGTGGTCGGAGGTCCAGGGGGCGCCCTTCTTCAGCGCCTTGGCGTAGACGTTCCAGTCGACCGGCTCGACGCGGAACCCGCCGTCGCCGGTCGTGTAGATCACCTCGCGCAGCGCCTCCAGGTGGCGGGGGCGGCCGTAGGAGGCCATCGCCATCACCTTGTACTCGTCGCTGGAGCGCAGGAAGCCGAGGTGCTGGGTGACGTCCTCGTACATCAGGCCGAGCGAGTGCGGCAGCTCCTGGGTGGCGAGGATCTCCAGCTCGCCGCCCCGGTAGCGGCCGGCGAGGTGGGAGACGTTCTCGCCGCGCCCGTCGCACACCAGCACCGCGCAGTCGCGCCACGGCGAGGCGAGGCCCGCCGAGGCAGCGTGCGCGACGTGGTGCGGCACGTAGCTGACCTGCCCGGGGTCCAGGCCGGGCAGCGCCGTGGCGAGGAAGGCCGGGGCGCGCACCGCGTACCGGGTGCGCAGGTCCTCCCAGTCGCCCTCCGGCCGCTGGACCACCAGCGAAGGGTCGTAGGAGTAGGCGACGGCGTCGATGTCCTCGGGCGAGAGGCCCGCCTCGCTCAGGCACCAGGCGGCCGCCAGCTCGGGCAGCTCCCAGGCGGAGAAGGCGAGCGGTCTCTTGCCGTGCTTGCGGCGGCTGAAGCGTTCCTCTTCGGCCGCGGCCACGATCCTCCCGTCGGCCACGAGCGCGGCGGCCGGGTCGTGGAAGATCGCGTTGATGCCGAGAAATCTCATGCTTCCTCCCCCTGAGGATGTCGAGAACCGCTACCGAGAGAAGCGGCTCTCAAACCTGACGTCGCCCCGAACGAGCCCGGAAGAGGCCAAAACGGGCGTGGTCGCCTGGGATTGCTCACGCTGAGTAGCTGTTTGCCAGGCCGGGCCCCGGGTAGCTGCCGGGCACGCGACGGAGGTGAATGGTGTTCGAAAAGCGGCGTCCCGGGGCCGTGCTCTTCGACCGGGACGGAACCTTGATCAGGGACGTGCCCTACAACGGCGACCCCGGCCTGGTCGAACCCATGCCGGGCGCGGTGGAGGCACTGGGCCGGCTGAGACGGGCCGACGTGCCGGTGGCCGTGGTCACCAACCAGTCGGGCGTCGCCAAGGGCCTGCTGTCGCCGGACGAGATGGACCAGGTGAACGCCAAGGTGGAGGAGCTGCTCGGCCCGTTCGACGCGTGGGCGATCTGCGTGCACGACGACGCCGACGGCTGCACCTGCCGCAAGCCCGCGCCCGGCCTGGTGATCAGGGCCGCCGCGGTGCTCGACGTCAGCCCGCGCGACTGCGTGGTCGTCGGCGACATCGGCCGCGACATGGAGGCGGCCAGGGCCGCGGGGGCCAGGGGGATCCTCGTGCCCACCGAGCAGACCCTGGAGGAGGAGATCGAGCGGGCGCCCGAGGTCGCTGACGACCTGAGCGACGTCGTCGAGCGTGTGCTGAGCGGCGCGGAGGACCCGGTGCCCGCCGTCTCGGCCCCCTGGGCCCGCGCCATGGGCTGGAGCCGCTGGTGAAGATCCTCCTCTGGCACGTCCACGGCTCGTGGACCAGCGCGTTCATCCGCGGGTCGCACGAGTACCTGCTCCCGCTCGTCCCCGGCCGTGGTCCCGATGGCCGGGGGCGGGCGGCCACGTACGACTGGCCGGACAGCGCCCGGGAGGTGCCCTGGGACCGGCTGCGCGACGAGCAGGTGGACGCCGTCGTCTACCAGCGCCCGTACGAGATCGACCTGGCCCGCGACTGGCTCGGCCCGCGCGTCTCCCGCCTGCCCGCCGTCTACGTCGAGCACAACACCCCCGCGGGCGACGTGCCCCGCACCCGCCACCCGCTGGCGGACCAGACCGACGTCACGCTCGTGCACGTCACCCACTTCAACGAGCTGTACTGGGACAACGGCCGCGCCCCCACCCGCGTCATCGAGCACGGCGTCCCCGACCCAGGACACCTCTACAGCGGCGAGCTGGCCAGGGCCGCCGTCGTCGTCAACGAGCCGGTGCGCCGCGCCCGCGTCGCCGGCACCGACCTGCTGCCGCGCTTCGCCGAGCGGGTGCCGCTCGACGTGTTCGGCATGAAGGTGGACGGGCTGCCGTACGGCACGTACGAGGACCTGCCCCAGCACGTCATGCACGCCGAGCTGGCCAAGAGGCGCGTCTACCTGCACCCCTACCGCTGGACCTCGCTCGGCCTCGCCCTCATCGAGGCCATGACGCTCGGCATGCCGGTCGTCGCGCTGGCCGCCACCGAGGCGATCGAGGCGGTGCCGCCCGAGGCCGGCGTGCTGTCGACCAAGGTGCACGTGCTGGCCGACGCGCTGGCCGAGTTCGCGGGGGATCCCGAGCGGGCGAGCCAGGCGGGGAAGGCCGCCAGGGCCGCCGCCCTGGCCCGCTACGGGCTGGACCGCTTCCTGCGGGACTGGGACCGCCTGCTCAGCGAGGTATGACGCCTTACGGCATGGGTAGGCGCGAGGAGCATGATGATGATGCTCGACTGGACACGCAGAGCAGCCTGCCTGGACCTCGACCCCGAGCTGTTCTTCCCGATCTCGATGGAGGGGCCGAGCCAGTCGCAGGCCGACCGGGCCAAGCGGGTGTGCGCCCGCTGCCCCGTACGCGAACCGTGCCTGGAATACGCCCTGGACACCCGGCAGGCGTACGGCGTGTGGGGCGGCACCGACCCCGGGCAGCGGCGCGAGCTCAGCTTGGCAGAGCCGCGAGAAAACGTTCCCGCTCGTCCGCTTCGAGGTGGTCACTGAACAGCACGCCGTCGAGGTGGTCGGTCTCGTGCTGGAGCACCCGCGCGAGTGTGCCGAGCGCCCTGACGGTGACAGGCTTGCCGAACATGTCACGGCCACGCGCGGTGACCATGTAGGAACGTTCCAGTGGCCACCACACGCCGGGCGCCGACAGGCACGCCTCATCGGCCGTCACCCGCCGCTGTGACAGCTCCAGCCGCGGGTTGACCAGGTGGCCCGACTTGCCGTCGTAGTCGTAGACCACCACGCGTACCGGCTCGCCGAGCTGCGGGGCCGCCAGCCCGGCCCGCCCCGCGCCCGCCCGCAGCGTCGCCGTCAGCGACTTCACCAGCCGGCGCAGCTCCCGATCGAAATCCTTGACCGGCTCGGCGACCGTGCGCAGCACCGGATCGCCGAACATGCGAATAGGCAGGACCGTCACCCGCGACTCCCCGATAGGCGGCCTCGTCACGGAGAACGTTTCCCCCGCCCGCGCCGGGCCAATCACGCCACCGCAGCCTTGTAGCACAGCGGTAACAGAGGAGACCCCCGGGCGAAACCACCCGAAAGCAGTATCGGAGGGTGATCTCACTTGCGTCACACGCACCTGTGATGCCTGGCCGGGTGCTCGGGGCCCGACCAGGCGTCCCCGACTATCTGGAGGTGCACGCATGAGCGCGCTTCCCCCGGAGGGCGGCTCGTCACCGGAGACGGCGCCCGACGCGCTGGCGGGCTTCACCGTCGGCGTGACCGCGACGAGACGGCGCGAGGAGTTCGGCGCCCTGCTGGAGCGCCGCGGCGCCCGCGTGGTCAGCGCCCCCGCGATCCGCCTCGTCCCCCTCGCCGAGGACGCCGACCTGCTCGCCGCCACCCGGCAGAGCCTGCGGGCCCCGCTCGACGACGTGGTCGTCACCACCGGTGTCGGCTTCCGCGGCTGGATGGCCGCCGCCGAGGGCTGGGGGCTGTCCGCCGAGCTCGGCGAGCACCTCGCCGGCGCCCGCCTGCTCACCCGCGGTCCCAAGGCCAGGGGAGCGGTGCGCGCCGCCGGGCTCAACGACCACTGGACCCCCTCGACGGAGTCCTGCCAGGAGGTCAAGGAGCACCTCCTCGCCCAGGACCTGCGCGGGCGGCGCATCGCCGTCCAGCAGCACGGAGAGCCGCTGCGCGACTTCGTGACCGAGCTGCGCGCCGCCGGGGCCGAGGTGATCGAGATCCCGGTCTACCGGTGGCTGCCGTACCGCGACATCTCGCCGCTGCGCCGCCTCATCAGCCAGACCGTCTCCGGCTCGGTGGACGCGGTGGCCTTCACCAGCGCGCCCGCCGTGCACGCCATGCTGAACGCCGCCCGCGCCGATGGCCTGGAGGAGGCGCTGCTCGCCGCGTTCGGCGGCCCGGTCGTGGCGGCCTGCGTCGGCCCCGTCACCGCCGACCCGCTCGCCTCGCGCGGCGTGCCCACCCTGCAGCCCGACCGCTCCCGGCTCGGCGCTCTCGCCCGGGCCCTGGCCAGGCACCTGCCCGAGCACGGCGTCACCCGGCTCGTCGCGGGCGGCCACCGGCTGGAGATCCGTGGCCACGCCGTCGTCGTGGACGGCGAGCTGCGGCCGCTGCCGCCGGCGCCGATGGCGGTGCTCAAGCGCCTGGCCGACAAGCCGGGCCACGTGGTGTCGCGGGCCGACCTGCGTACGGTGCTGCCCGGCAGCGTCGCCCGCGACTCGGCCGAGCACGCCGTGGAGATGGCCATCACCCGGCTGCGCCGCGCGCTCGGGCCTGGCGGCATCGTCGAGACCGTCGTCAAGCGCGGCTACCGGCTCGCCTGCCTGTACGAGGCCGGCCTTTGACCGTCGCACCACTCACCCCAGCCCGTCCCAGGCCGCCGACCCCCGCCGCTGGGTTCGCTCAGATCCGGCCTTCAACCCTCCGGCCCCCCGTCACCGAGCCGACCACCCAGCCGACCGAGCGCGCCACCGAGCCGACCGAGCGCGCCACCGAGCGCGCCACCAGGCCCGCCCGGGGTCGGTGGCCGTCGATGACATCTGCCCCGCACACCGAGGAGTTCCGCATGCCGTGGCCCGTTCCCGCCGGAGCCGGCCGATGACCCCCACGCTCGTTCTGGCCGCCCACGGCACCCGCGACCCCGCGGGGGAGCGGACGCTGGCCGCACTTGCGGAGACCGCCAGGGCCGCACGTCCAGGACGCCGCGTGGAGCTCAGCTACCTGGAGCTCAGCTCGCCGCTGCTGGCGCAGGTGCTGCCCGCCGTGCGCGGGCCGGTGGTCGTCGTGCCGCTGCTGCTGGCCGGCGGCTACCACGTGCACGTCGACCTGCCCCGCGTCGTCGCCGAGCACCGGCCGGACGCGGTGGTGGCCCGCTGGCTCGGCCCGCACCGGCTGCTCACCTCGGCGCTGGCGCGCAAACTGGCCCGCGCGGGGCTGCGCGCCACCGACGCGGTGCTGCTCGGCGCGGCCGGCTCGTCCGACCCGGCGGCGCTGGCCGACGTGCGCGCCGCCGCGCACCGGCTCGCCGTGCGGCTGGCCCGCCCGGTGACCGCCGCGTTCGCGTCGGCGGGCACGCCGTCGCTGAACGAGGCCATGGAACGGCTCGCCTCGACGCCGGCCGCGCGGGTGACGATCGCCTCGTACGTGCTCGCGCCAGGCTTCTTCCACGACCGGCTGGCCGCGGTGGCCGCGGGCCATCCCGCGGCGGTGGTCAGCGAGCCGCTGGGCGCCGACCTCGACGTCGCGGCGCTGATCTGGCACCGCTACGACGAGGCAGTACGCCGCTCCGCCGCCATGCCGCGCACCCTGCGCCGGGCATGACATGAAAGAAGATCAGACGGGGTCGAGTCGCAGCTCGCGGACGATCTCGCGGGCACTGGCGTCCCTGGACGGCGCGGCGTCGGCGCCGACGAACATCTCGATGTAGGCCCGGTGGAAGCAGCCCGCGACCAGCAGCCGCGCGCTCGCCTCCGGGTCGGCGTCGGCCCTGAGGCGGCCCAGCCGCTGCTCGGCCGCCAGGTACGCGGCCAGCGGCGTGGTCTCCGTACGCGGCCCGAGCTCGGTCTCCTTGATGGCCTGGCGGAAGCGCACGGTGACGTTGGGCGAGGTGAAGGCCGGCAGCGCGGCGCTCTGGACGTCGAGGTAATAGTCGATGCCCGCCCGCGCCACAGGCAGAAGATTGTCGGAAACGGACCCTTTTCCTGCGCGGTGGGCTAGATCATGAAGAATGCTCAACCAGAGGGGAAGCCGATCCTGGAGCAGCGCGAGGAAGTGGTCCACCGAGCCGCCGGCACGGTCCTCCCTGAGCGAGACGGCCATCTCGAGGATGCGCCGCCGGGTGTCCTGGCTCCTCTGGTGCGGGTCAACATGGGATGTCGCCATGGCATGCCTAACGTGCGCGGTCGGAGGATGTAGGCATCACGTGCGAAGCCGGAGTTTTCGGCCGGCTAAATCTGGAGTCCCGGCTTGTCGGGATCTGGTGGTCCCCGATTATTACCTGAAGAAGAGAAAATTGGGCAGATTTGCTACCTGAGAGTTAGCCGTCCGTGTCTCGATCTCTACGTCGCAGGTAGCGCTCGAATTCGGCCGCGATCGCGTCGCCGCTGGCCTCGGGCAGCTCGGCCGCGTCCTTGCGCTCCTCGAGCTCCTTGACGTATTCGGCCACCTCACTGTCCTGCGAGGCCAGCTCGTCGACGCCGCGCTCCCACGCCCTGGCCTCCTCGTCGAGGTCGCCCAGCGGCATCGGGATCTCCAGGACGTCCTCCAGCCGGCGCAGCAGCGCCAGCGTGGCCTTGGGGTTGGGCGGCTGCGCGACGTAGTGGGGCACCGACGCCCACAGCGAGATCGCGTCGAGCCCCGCCTTGCCGAACGCGTGCTGCAGCACGCCCACGATGCCGGTCGGGCCCTCGTAGCGGCTCAGCTCCAGCCCCGTCGAGCGGGCCAGCCCCTCGGTGGTGGCGCCGCCGAGAATCGGCACGGGCCTGGTGTGCGGCGAGTCGTTGAGCAGCGCGCCGAGCATGACGGCCAGCTCGATGCCGAGCTCGCGGCAGACGTAGATGATGTCGTCGCAGAACGAGCGCCAGCGCATGTTGGGCTCGATGCCGCGCAGCAGCACCACGTCGCGCTCGACGCCCGGCGGCCGCGCGCGCAGCAGCCGCGTCGTCGGCCACACGATCGACTGGGCCAGCCCGTCGGTCATCTCCACCACGGGCCTGGTGACCTGGAAGTCGTAGTAGTCGTCGGGGTCGAGCGCCACCAGCGGCTCTGCCTTCCAGGCGGACTCGAGATGGGCGATCACGCCGCTGGAAGCCTCACCCGCGTCGTTCCACCCCTCGAACGCGGCGATGAGCACCGGGTCGACGAGCTCGGGGAGCCCTTCGAGCTCTATCACGTGTCGCCTCCACTTCCCTTCGTCCCGCTAAGCCTATGCGGTGAGGAGGCATCGCCGTCACCGATCTCCCCCCTAATGCCGCCCTGCCCCGTTCGCGACCCGCGAACGCGCCCCGCAAGACAACGATCACGAAACGCCGGGAATGACCCCCCGCACCCGCCGACGCCGCCCCCACGGGGCCTCAGGACAGGGCCTCGGGCATGTCCTGAGGCGGTCGAGCGGCGTGCGAGCGGCGCTCGAAGCCCAACCGATAAGCTGAACCTCATGAGCATCTCCCCGTCCTTCCGAGAAGTGTTGTCCCAGCGCGTCATCGTGGCCGACGGGGCGATGGGCACGATGCTCCAGGCCCAGGACCCCACGCTCGACGACTTCCACGGGCACGAGGGCTGCAACGAGGTGCTCAACGTCACCCGCCCCGACATCGTGCGCGGCGTCCACGACGCCTACTTCGCGGTCGGCGTCGACTGCGTCGAGACCAACACCTTCGGCGCCAACCTCGCCGCGCTCGGCGAATACGACATCGCCGACCGCGTCTTCGAATACTCCGAGGCCGGCGCCCGCATCGCCCGCGAGGCCGCCGACCACTGGGCCACCCCGGACCAGCCGCGCTTCGTGCTCGGCTCCATGGGCCCGGGCACCAAGCTGCCGACGCTCGGCCACCTGCCCTACGCGAGCCTGCGCGACGCCTACCGCGACAACGCGGCCGGCCTGATCGCCGGCGGCGCCGACGCGCTCATCATCGAGACCTGCCAGGACCTGCTCCAGGTCAAGGCCGCCGTGGTCGGCGCCAAGCGGGCCATCGAGGCGGCCGGCCGCGACATCCCGATCATCGCCCAGGTCACCATCGAGACCAACGGCGCCATGCTGCTCGGCTCCGAGATCGGCGCCGCGCTCACCGCGATCGAGCCGCTCGGCGTCGACATCGTCGGGCTCAACTGCGCGACCGGCCCCGCCGAGATGAGCGAGCACCTGCGCTACCTCGCCCGCCACTCCCGGCTCAAGCTGTCCTGCATGCCCAACGCCGGCCTGCCGGTGCTGACCGCCGACGGCGCCTACTACCCGCTGAGCGCGCAAGAGCTGGCCGAGGCCCACCGGACCTTCACCCGCGACTACGGCCTGTCGCTGGTGGGCGGTTGCTGCGGCACCACGCCCGAGCACCTGCGCCAGGTGGTCGAGCAGGTGCGCGGCAAGCAGCCCGCCACGCGCCGGCCCCGCCCCGAGCCCGGCGCCTCCTCGCTCTACCAGACCGTCCCGTTCCGCCAGGACACCTCCTACCTCGCCATCGGCGAGCGCTGCAACACCAACGGCTCCAAGGCCTTCCGCGAGGCCATGCTGGCCGGCCGCTGGGACGACTGCGTCGAGATGGCCCGCGACCAGGCCCGCGACGGCGCCCACATGCTCGACCTGTGCGTCGACTACGTCGGCCGCGACGGCGTGACCGACATGAAGGAGCTGGCCTTCCGCTTCGCGACCGCCTCCACGCTGCCGATCATGCTCGACTCCACCGAGCCCGCGGTGCTGCAGGCCGGTCTCGAGATGCTGGGCGGGCGCGCCGCCGTCAACTCCGTCAACTACGAGGACGGCGACGGCCCCGACTCCCGCTTCCAGAAGATCATGCGGCTGGTCCGCGAGCACGGCGCCGCCGTGGTCGCCCTCACCATCGACGAGGAGGGCCAGGCCCGCACCGCCGACCACAAGGTGCGGGTGGCCACCCGCCTGGTCGAAGACCTCACCGGCAACTGGGGCATGCGGGTCGAGGACATCATCGTCGACTGCCTGACCTTCCCCATCGCCACCGGCCAGGAGGAGACCAGGCGCGACGGCCTGGAGACCATCGAGGCGATCCGCGAGCTCAAGCGCCGCTACCCGGGCGTGCAGACCACGCTGGGCCTGTCCAACATCAGCTTCGGCCTCAACCCGGCCGCCCGCATGGTGCTCAACTCGGTGTTCCTCAACGAGTGCGTCAACGCGGGGCTCGACTCCGCCATCGTCCACGCCTCCAAGATCCTGCCGATGGCGCGCATCCCCGACGAGCAGCGCCAGGTCGCCCTCGACATGGTCTACGACCGCCGCCGCGAGGGCTACGACCCGCTGCAGCGCTTCATGGACCTGTTCGAAGGGGTCGACGCCGCCGCCATGCGCGCCGGCAAGGCCGAGGAGCTGGCCGCGCTGCCGCTGTGGGAGCGGCTCAAGCGGCGCATCATCGACGGCGAGCGCAAGGGCCTCGAGGCCGACCTCGACACCGCGCTCGACCAGCGGCCCGCCCTTGAGATCATCAACGACGTGCTGCTCGACGGCATGAAGACGGTCGGCGAGCTGTTCGGCTCAGGACAGATGCAGCTGCCGTTCGTGCTGCAGTCGGCCGAGGTGATGAAGGCCGCCGTCGCCTACCTCGAGCCCCACATGGACCGCGTCGAGGGCGAGACCAAGGGCCGCATCGTGCTGGCCACCGTCAAGGGCGACGTCCACGACATCGGCAAGAACCTCGTCGACATCATCCTGTCCAACAACGGCTACCAGGTCGTCAACCTCGGCATCAAGCAGCCGGTCTCGGCCATCCTCGAGGCGGCCGACGAGCAGAAGGCCGACGTCATCGGCATGTCGGGCCTGCTGGTCAAGTCGACGGTCATCATGAAGGAGAACCTGGAGGAGATGAACTCCAGGGGCCTGTCGCAGCGCTACCCGGTGCTGCTCGGCGGGGCCGCGCTCACCCGCGCCTACGTCGAGCAGGACCTCGCCGGGCTGTTCGAGGGCGAGGTGCGCTACGCCCGCGACGCGTTCGAGGGGCTGCGGCTGATGGACGCGATCATGGCGGTCAAGCGCGGCGAGGCGGGCGCGACGCTGCCGCCGCTGCGCGAGCGGCGCGTCAAGACCGGCGCGACGCTCGTCCGCACGCCCGTCGAGGAGCTGCCGGCCCGATCCGACGTCGCCGCCGACAACCCGGTGCCGCGCGCGCCCTTCCACGGCGACCGCATCGTCAAGGGCATCTCGCTGACCGACTACGCCGCCTTCCTCGACGAGCGCGCCCTGTTCCTCGGCCAGTGGGGGCTCAAGCCCACCAGGGGCGGCGAAGGCCCCGGCTATGAGGAGCTGGTCGAGACCGAGGGCCGGCCGCGGCTGCGCATGTGGCTCGACCGCATCCAGACCGAGGGCCTGCTGGAGGCGGCCGTCGTCTACGGCTACTTCCCGTGCGTCTCCGACGGCGACTCACTGATCATCCTCGACGACGCCGGTGATGAGCGCACCCGCTTCACGTTCCCGCGCCAGCGCCGTGACCGCCACCTGTGCCTGTCCGACTTCTTCCGCCCGAAGGACAGCGGGGAGGTCGACGTCGTCGGCTTCCAGGTGGCCACCATGGGCGCGAAGATCTCCGAGGCCACGGCCGAGCTGTTCGCCAAAGACGCCTACCGCGACTACCTCGAGCTGCACGGCCTGTCGGTGCAGCTCACCGAGGCGCTGGCCGAATACTGGCACGCCCGGGTGCGCGCGGAGTGGGGCATCGGCGGCGACGAGTCGCTCGACGACATGCTCAAGGTCAACATTCAGGGCTGCCGCTACTCCTTCGGCTACCCGGCCTGCCCCAATCTGGAGGACCAGAAGCAGCTGTTCGAGCTGCTCGACCCCGAGCGCATCGGGGTGACGCTGTCGGAGGAGTTCCAGCTCCACCCCGAGCAGGCCACCTCGGCGCTGGTCGCCCACCATCCCGAGGCGAAATACTTCAACGTCTGACCCGCCCGGTC
Source organism: Nonomuraea sp. NPDC004580 (assembly GCF_040609855.1). Classification (NCBI taxonomy): domain Bacteria; kingdom Bacillati; phylum Actinomycetota; class Actinomycetes; order Streptosporangiales; family Streptosporangiaceae; genus Nonomuraea; species Nonomuraea sp. NPDC004580. Next base: position 12,491 of record NZ_JBEXLH010000080.1, read on the forward strand.
CCGCCGCGCGCCCGGCATCGGGCGGTTCGCCGTGCGCGCAGGGGCGGCAGCGTGACACGGAGAGAACCGCCGACCGATCGGGGAGAGCATTTCATGGACGCCGTCTTCTTCGACATGGACGGCCTGCTGGTGGACAGCGAGCGCGTCTGGCTGGAGATCGAGACCGGGGTGATGGCCAGGCTCGGCGCCGTGTGGACGCCCGAGCACCAGGCCCACCTGGTGGGCGGCTCCATGGAGCGCACGGTCGACTACATGCTGGCGGTCTCGGGCGCCGAGGTGGCGCCGCAGGCCGTGCGGGATTGGATGATCGACGGCATGGTGGCCCGGCTGCAGGACGGCGTGCCCGTCATGCCGGGCGCGTCCGAGCTGCTCGACGCGCTGCGCGACGAGGGGGTGCCGGTGGCGCTGGTCACCTCCTCGCTGCGGCCGATCGCCGACGCGGTGCTGAAGAGCGTCGGCAAGGAGCGGTTCGACCTGGTGGTGACGGCCGACGACGTCACCCGCACGAAGCCGGATCCGGAGCCCTACCTGACGGCCGCGCGGCGGCTCGGGGCCGAGCCGGTGCGCTGCGTGGTGCTGGAGGACTCCCCGAACGGGGTGGCCGCGGCGACGGCGGCCGGCTGCGCGGTGGTGGCGGTGCCCAGCCTGCTGCCCGTCGAGCAGGCGCCGGGGCGGCTGGTGGTGACGTCCCTGACGGACATAGGGGTCGCGGACCTGAGGGCACTTCTGGGGCCGTAGACACGTTCCCCTAAGGGAGAAGTGGTTCTCACGGAGGAGGCGCACGGGCCTTCGCGTGCCAGGATGGTAAAGCAAGAGCCACGGACTAGGGGGCGGCGAGATGGACACCTTCAACGCGATCGCCTGGCTGCCGCTGTGCGCCGGTGTGACCATAGCCGGGCTGGTGCTGGCCTTCCTGGCGTTCCGGCGCCGGGGCGCGGCGGCCGGCATGCGGGTGACGGCGTGGGCGCTGCTGCCGCTGGCCGCCTACCTCACGGGCGCGCTGCAGTCGCTGTGGACGATCGGCACCACCGTGGTGGGCTTCGTGACGGGGCTGGTGCTCAACCCCGCCGTGTGGGCGGGCGTGGCGCTGGCCGGGCTGTCGGTCGTGCTGTTCGTGGCGTCGGGGGTGATGCGCGGCAGGAAGCTGTCCTCGGGGCGGAAGAAGCCGGCCGCCGAGACGCCGCAGGCAGGCGCGCCGGAGGCGGGACGGCAGGCGGCACGGAAGCCCGCCCAGAAGCCCGCCGGGGCGGCCAAGCCGCAACCCGCCGTCAGCCAGAAGCCGGCGAGCAAGGGCGACGACGACTTCTCCGACATCGAGGAGCTCCTCAAGCGGCGCGGCATCAGCTGAACCGGCCACGCCGGGGTGACTATGTCACGGTTCCGAGACGTAACCGGAACTCGCTCTAGACAATCCGTTCAAGATCAATACAAATGAGTTTCGCAACAATCACGGATTGGCCACATAGCAGCCTGAGGGACTAGTCAGCGCAGCTCAGGCCATAGATTCTGCCCCATGAGGTCGCGACAAGCGGTCTAGAGTCAGCACGCAATGACTGCGTCGTCTTGTCAGCAGGGGGCATTACGGAATGACCGCACCGCTCGACGTTCCCGGTTCAGCAGCCGAGGCGAACCCGGAGGCTGTCCTCGCCGGGACGGGCAAGGCCATCCAAGGCCGATCCCTCACCAGGATCGCCTGGATGCGGCTGCGCCGCGACAAGGTCGCACTCACCGGCGGCATCATCGTCATCCTGCTGATCCTCGTCGCGATCTTCTCCTCGCCGATCATCTCCGTGTTCGGCCACCCGCCCCTGGAGTTCCACCAGGACGAGATCGACCCGAACACGCTGCTGCCCAAGGGCGCCTTCGGCGGCGTGAGCGGCGAATACCTGCTCGGCGTCGAACCGGTCAACGGCCGCGACATCTTCAGCCGCATCGTCGCCGGCGCGTGGATCTCGCTGCTGATCGGCTTCGTGGCCACGCTGCTGTCGGTCATCATCGGCACCACGCTCGGCGTCATCGCCGGCTACTTCGGCGGCTGGGTCGACCAGATCATCGGCCGGCTCATGGACGTCTTCCTCGCCTTCCCGCTCCTGGTCTTCGCCATCGCGCTGGCCGGAGTCATCCCCGACGAGGGGTTCGGCCTGCAGGGCAACGGGCTGCGCATCGCCATGCTGATCTTCATCATCGGCTTCTTCAGCTGGCCCAGCATCGGCCGCATCGTGCGCGGCCAGACGCTGTCGCTGCGCGAGCGCGAGTTCGTCGACGCCGCCAAGAGCCTCGGCGCCCGCCACGGCTACATCCTCTTCCGCGAGATCCTGCCGAACCTGCTGGCACCGATCCTGGTCTACGCGACCCTGCTCATCCCGACCAACATCCTCTTCGAGGCCGCGCTGTCGTTCCTCGGCGTCGGCGTCAGCCCGCCTACCCCGACCTGGGGTGGCATGCTGTCCGAGGCGGTCCGCTTCTACACACTGCCCCACTTCGTGCTCTTCCCGGGGCTGGCGATCTTCATCACGGTCCTGGCGTTCAACCTGTTCGGCGACGGACTGCGCGACGCCTTCGACCCACGGGCGCACTGAGTCCCGCCAACGCTTCATCCCCCGCATCTCACTCATCAAGGGGTTAGTCAATGAGAAGGAAACACGCACTGGCCGGAGCCGCGACAGCGGCCCTCGCCCTGGTGCTCTCCGCCTGTGGCGGCGGAGGTGGGAGTACCTCACAGCAGCCCGCCCAGTCGGCGTCAGGCGGTGCCGCGCAACCCGCGTTCAACGCCGCGCTCACCTCGGTCTACAACCCGTCCACGAAGAAGGGCGGGACGCTGAAGGCGGCCCACTCCTCCGACTGGGACAGCCTCGACCCGGGTGACACCTACTACGGCTACTCGTTCAACTTCGGCCGCCTCTACTGGCGGACGCTGACGATGTACAAGCCGGGTCCCGGCCCCGAGGGCAACACCGTCATCCCCGACCTGGCCGAAGGGCTCGGCGAGGCCAGCGACGGCGGCAAGACCTGGACGTACAAGCTGAAGAGCGGCCTGAAGTTCGAGGACGGCACCCCGATCACGGCCAAGGACGTGGCCTACGCGGTGGCGCGCTCCTTCGACAAGGAGACCTTCGCGCACGGCCCCTCCTACCTCAACGAGCTGCTCGACTGGCCGAAGGACTTCAAGGGCGTCTACAAGACCCCGGACGTCGACTACAAGTCCGCCGTCGAGGCCACCGACGACAGCACCGTCGTCTTCCACCTGAAGAAGCCGTTCGCGTCGATGGACTACATCGTCCAGATGCCGATGACGGCTCCGGTGCCGAAGGACAAGGACACGGGCGCCAAGTACAAGGAGCACGTCGTCTCCTCCGGCCCGTACAAGTTCGAGACCAACGAGATCGGCAAGCGCTTCACCCTGGTCCGCAACGACCAGTGGGACCCGGCGACCGACCCGAACAGGCCGGCCCTGCCGGACCGCATCGAGGTCCAGCTGAACGTCAACGCCGACGACCTCGACAACCAGCTGATCGCGGGTGACATCCACCTCGACATCCCCGGCACCGGCATGCAGCCGGCCGCGCTGGGCAAGGTGCTGCCGGACCCGGCGCTCAAGGCCCGTACGGACAACCCGACGATCCCCAGGCTCTGGTATGTCTCGGTCATCCCGGACACCCCGCCGCTGGACAACGTCGAGTGCCGCAAGGCCGTGATGTGGGCCGCCGACCGCGTCGCCAACCAGACCGCCTACGGAGGCCCGCTGGCCGGTGGCGACATCGCCACCAACGTCATGCCGCCGCCCATCGTCGGCCAGGAGAAGTTCGACCTGTACGCCACCCCCGAGAACAAGGGTGACGTCGCCAAGGCCAAGCAGGCCCTCACCGCCTGCGGCCAGCCGAACGGCTTCGAGACCACCATGGCGTTCCGCTCGGACCGCCCGCGCGAGAAGGCGCTGGCCGAGGCCACGCAGCAGGCTCTCGCCAAGGTGAACATCAAGCTCAACCTCAAGGGCTTCCCGGCCTCCAGCTACTTCTCCGACTACGCCGGTAACACCGACTACGTCAAGAACAACAAGATCGGCCTGGCCACGCACGGCTGGGGCTCCGACTGGCCCGACGGCTACGGCTTCATGCAGGCCATCGTCGACAGCCGCACCATCCGCAAGGCCGGCAACTACAACCTCAGCGTCAAGAGCCCGGAGGTCGACAAGCTGATCGACCAGGCCTCCGCCGAGCTCGACGACACCGCCCGCGCCAAGCTGTGGGTCGAGGTCGACAAGAAGGTCATGGAGGACGCGTCCCTCCTGCCGGTCGTGTGGGCCAAGTCGCTGCTCATGCGCGGTCAGGGCGTGACGAACGTCGCCTACAACGAGGGCCAGAGCATGTACGACTACATCTTGCTCGGCGTCGAGTGACCAGGCGAGGTTCGGGGATCTAGCGAAGGCAGGTGAAGGCAGGAGTGGCCCGCCCGCCCCGGCGGGCGGGCCACTCGGCCGGTAGCGGTGGTCACATACATCATCAGGCGTCTGATCGGCGCGATCGCCATGCTCATATTGATCAGCATGGTCACGTTCGGCATCTTCTTCGTCGTGCCGCAGTGGGCCGGGGCGACACCCGAGGCCCTCGCGTCGCGGTACGTCGGCCGGGCGGCCACACCGGAGACCGTCCACCTGGTGGCCGAACGGCTCGGCTTCAACGACCCGGTCGTGGTGCAGTACGGCAGGTTCGTCAAGGGCCTGGTCGCCGGAGCCGAGTACGACTACGGCGCCGGCGTCGAGCAGTGCCCCGCGCCCTGCTTCGGCTACTCCTTCATCTCCGGCCAGCCCGTCTGGCCGGACCTGCTCGACCGCATGCCGACCACCTTCTCGCTGGCCATCGGCGCCGCGCTGCTGTGGGTGATCGGCGGCGTCAGCGTCGGCGTGCTGTCGGCACTGCGAAGAGGCAGCTTCTTCGACCGGATCTCCATGGGCACCGCCCTGGCCGGCGTCTCGCTGCCCATCTTCTTCACCGGCATGATCTCCCTGGTCGTCTTCAGCTACGGCCTCGGCTGGACGCCGCCGGGCGGCGCCTGGACCGACTTCACCGTCAACCCGCTGCAATGGGCGTACAACCTGCTGCTGCCGTGGATCACGCTGGCGTTCCTGTTCGCCGCCACGTACGCGCGGCTCACCCGGGCGGGCATGCTGGAGACGATGGGCGAGGACTACATCCGCACCGCCAGAGCCAAGGGCCTGCGGGAGAACCAGGTGGTGGTCAAGCACGGCCTGCGCGCCGCGCTCACCCCGATCCTGACCCTGTTCGGCATCGACTTCGGCCTGCTCATCGGCGGCGCCGTGCTCACCGAGACCACCTATACTCTGCCCGGGCTCGGCCAGTTCGCCATCCTGGCGATCAGGAACCAGGACCTGCCGCAGGTCATGGGTGTCGTGCTCGTCGCCGCCGGATTCGTGGTGGTCGCGAGCCTGGTCGTCGACCTGCTGTACGCCGTGGTCGACCCGAGGGTGAGGTTGTCGTGAGCTTCCTTGACGTCAAGGACCTGAAGATCCACTTCCCGACGGACGACGGCCTCGTCCGCTCCGTCGACGGGTTGTCGTTCAGCGTCGAGCGGGGCAAGACCCTCGGCATCGTCGGCGAGTCGGGCTCCGGCAAGAGCGTGACCAGCCTCGGCGTGCTCGGCCTGCACAAGGGCGGCCGGGCCCGCATCTCCGGCGAGATCTGGCTCGACGGCGAGGAGCTCATCGGCGCCTCCGCCGAGCACGTGCGCAGGCTGCGCGGCAAGAAGATGGCGATGATCTTCCAGGATCCGCTGTCGTCGATGCACCCCTTCTACACGGTCGGCCACCAGATCATCGAGGCGTACCGGATCCACAACGACGTCTCCAAGCAGGTCGCCCGCAAGCACGCCGTCGACATGCTCGGCCGCGTCGGCATCCCCGAGCCGGCCAGGCGCGTCGACAGCTACCCGCACGAGTTCTCCGGCGGCATGCGCCAGCGCGCCATGATCGCCATGGCGCTGTCGTGCGACCCCGAGCTGCTCATCGCCGACGAGCCGACCACCGCGCTCGACGTGACCGTCCAGGCGCAGATCCTCGACCTGATGCGCGACCTGCAGCGCGAGTTCAACTCCGCGCTCATCGTCATCACCCACGACCTGGGCGTGGTCGCCGAGCTGTCCGATGACATCCTCGTCATGTACGCCGGCAAGTGCGTCGAGTACGGCACCACCGACGACGTCTTCTACCGCCCCGAGCACCCCTACACCTGGGGCCTGCTGGGCTCCATGCCGCGGCTCGACCGCGAGCCCACCGAGCGGCTGCTGCCGATCAAGGGCTCGCCGCCGTCCCTCATCAACGTGCCGCCCGGCTGCGCCTTCCACCCCCGCTGCCCGTACGCCGAGCGCACCGCGGGCAAGGCCACGACCGAGGTGCCGGCCCTCGCCGAGACCGAGGGCGGCCACCTGGTGCGCTGCCACATGAGCAGGGACGAGCGGCAGAGCCTGTGGGTTAACGAGATCAAGCCAGTGCTGGAGACCCGGTGAGCGACAACGAGCTGCTTCTTTCCGTGCAGGACATGGAGAAGCACTTCCCCGTGACGAAGGGCCTGCTCAAAAGGCAGGTCGGCGCCGTCAAGGCGGTCGACGGAATCAGCTTCGAGGTGTACAAGGGCGAGACGCTCGGCCTGGTGGGGGAGTCCGGCTGCGGCAAGTCCACCACGGGACGCCTGGTCACCCGCCTGCTGGAGCCCACCGCCGGCAAGGTGGTCTTCGAGGGCCAGGACATCACGCACATGAGCCAGGGCCGGCTGCGGCCGCTCCGGCGCGACATGCAGATGATCTTCCAGGACCCCTACTCGTCGCTCAACCCCCGCCACACCGTCGGCGCCATCGTCGGCGCGCCGTTCCGCATCCAGGGCGTGCAGACCGAGCACGGCGTCAAGAAGGCCGTCCAGGACATCCTGGAGCTGGTCGGGCTCAACCCCGAGCACTACAACCGCTACCCCCACGAGTTCTCCGGGGGGCAGCGCCAGCGCATCGGCATCGCGCGCACGCTCGCGCTCAAGCCCAAGCTGATCATCGCCGACGAGCCGGTCTCCGCGCTCGACGTGTCCATCCAGGCCCAGGTCGTCAACCTGCTGGAGGACCTGCAGCGCGAGCTGGACCTGACCTACGTCGTGATCGCCCACGACCTGTCGGTGGTGCGGCACATCAGCGACCGCGTCGCCGTGATGTACCTCGGCAAGATCGTCGAGGTGGCCGACCGCAAGCAGCTCTACACCTCGCCGATGCACCCGTACACCAACGCGCTGCTGTCGGCCGTGCCCGTGCCCGACCCCAAGGGCGCCAAGGGACGCGAGCGCATCCGCCTCACCGGCGACGTGCCGAGCCCGCTCAACCCGCCGCCCGCCTGCCGCTTCCACACCCGCTGCTGGAAGGCGCAGGAGATCTGCAAGACGGTCGAGCCGCCGCTGCAGGAGCTGGCCACCGGCCACCAGGTGGCCTGCCACTTCCCGGAGAACGCCCCCGGGACGCCCGGGACGCCCGGGACGCCCGCCGCCAAGGCGGGCTAGGCGCACCTCCGCGCGCCGGGCGCCTCCTTGCCCTAGGAGATGGCGCCCGGCGTGATCAACCCGGTCTCGTACGCCAGCACCACGGCCTGCACCCGGTCACGCAGCCCCAGCTTCGTCAGCACGTTGCCGACGTGCGTCTTGACCGTCGTCTCGCTCACCACGAGCTTGGCCGCGATCTCCGCGTTGGACATGCCCTTGGCGATGAGCCGCAGCACCTCCAGCTCCCGCTCGGTCAGCCGGTCGAGCCGCGCGGGCGTCGCCTGCTCGTACGCCGACGGCAGCCGCGTCGCGAACCTGTCGAGCAGCCGCCGCGTCACGCTCGGCGCCACGATCGCGTCGCCCGCCGCCACCACCCTGATCGCCTGCACCAGCTCGTCGGGCGGCACGTCCTTCAGCAGGAACCCCGACGCCCCCGAGCGCAGCGCCTCCACGATGTACTCGTCGAGGTCGAACGTGGTCAGCACCAGCACCTTCGGCACGTGCGCGGCGGGCGCCGCCTCCCGCACGATGCGGCGGGTCGCCTCGATGCCGTCGACCCCCGGCATGCGGATGTCCATCAGCACGACGTCCGGCAGCAACGCCCTCGTCTGCTCCTGCGCGTCCTTGCCGTCGCCCGCCTGGCCCACCACCGTGATGTCGGGCTCGGCCTCGAGGATCAGGCGGAAACCGGTGCGCAGCAGCGGCTGGTCGTCCACCAGCAGCACTCTGATCGTCATTGGCCGTCCTTCAACGGGAACCGGGCCCGCACGTCGAAACCGCCCCCCGGCAGCGGACCGATGTTCAGGATTCCACCATAGAGCGTGACACGTTCGCGAATGCCGACCAAGCCGTGCCCTTCGGACCTGGGCTCCCCGGCCGCCGCGCCCACGCCGTCGTCCTCCACCCGCACGTCCAGCTCGCCCGGCTCGTAGCGGACCGTCACCGTCGCCTTCGCGCCCGCGCCCGCGTGCCGCAGGCTGTTGGTCAGCGCCTCCTGCACCGTCCGGTACGCCGCCAGGTCCACCCCCGCCGGCAGCGCCACCTCGGTGCCCTCCACCCGCAGCCGCACCGGCAGGCCCGCCTCCCGCATCAGCTCCACCAGCGCGGGCAGGTCGCGCACGGCCGGCTGCGGGCCCAGCTCCGCCTGCGCGTCCGTGCGCAGCACGCCCACGATGTTGCGCATCTCCGTCATCGCCAGCCGCCCGGTGTGCTCCACCGCCGACAGCGCCTCACGCGCCAGCTCGGGATCGGTGGCCAGCACCCGCCGCGCGGCCGCCGCCTGCACCGTCATCACGCTCACGTGGTGGGCCACCACGTCGTGCAGCTCGCGGGCGATGCGCGAACGCTCCTCCGCCCGCGCCGCCCTGGTGTCGGCCGCGTGCGCCCGCTCCAGCCGCGCCGCACGGTCCTTGAGCTCCTCCATGTACGCCCGGCGCAGCCGCAGGCTCCTGCCCGCCCCCCACACCGCCACCAGCACCACGGCGACGATGACGTACTGATTCCAGGCCACCGGCCCGACGGGACCCGCCGCCGCGCCCGCGAGATACGCCACCAGCGACACCACCAGCGCCACCAGCGAGATCGCCAGCCCCCGGTGCGAGGCCACCGAGTACAGCAGCACCATCCCCGACAGGCTCGACGTGCCCGTGCCGTAGCCGAGCGAGCTGAGCAGCGTCTCGGGGACCAGGCCCGCCCACAGGGCGCTCAGCGGCCAGCGCCGCCGCACCACGATGGGGGCGCAGGCCAGCACCACCAGCAGCCCGCCGAACGCGTCCGGTGGCCGCATGCCGTGCACCGGCAGCCCTTCGGCCTGCAGCCGCTCGGGCCCGTAGAGCACGAACAGCGCCACGGAGGCCACGGCCACCACCCCGGCGAGCACCGTGTCGTGGAGCCTGCTCCGATCCATGCGCACCGCTTCACTGTAAGACCAGGTGAGAGCCCGCAACCTCCTCCCACGGGAGGAAAAGCACCCATCTGATCCCCGAACCGTGGGCGGTCAGAGCTCGTCGGTCGCCGACCGCCGGCTGCTGCGCACGGTGTCGCCCGGCTGCCGGTCGGGCACCGGGGGAGGGGTGCCGCCGAACTCGGGGCACAGCGCCTGATGGTCGCACCAGTCGCACAATCTGCTGCGCCGCGCCCGCCACTCGCCGGTCTCCAGCGACCGCTCGATCGCCGCCCACAGCGCCATCACCTTGCGCTCGGTGGCCAGCAGGTCGGCCTCGTCGGGCGCGTACCGCAGCACCTCGCCCTGCCCGCCCAGATAGACCAGCTGCAGCAGCCGCGGCACCGCGCCGCGCAGCCGCCACAGCACCAGCGCGTAGAACTTCATCTGGAACAGCGCCTTGGCCTCGAAGTCCGGCCCGGGCGCGCTGCCCGTCTTGTAGTCGACCACCCGGACCTCGCCGGTCGGCGCCACGTCGATCCTGTCGACGTAGCCGCGCAGCATCAGCCCGCCGTCGAGCACCGCCTCCACATAGAGCTCGCGCTCGGCCGGCTCCAGCCGCGTCGGGTCCTCCAGCGTGAAGTAGCGCTCCAGCATGCCGCGCGCCTGCGCCAGCCACTCGGCCTGCTCCGCCTCGTCGGCGAACATCTGCGCGTATTGGGGGTCGTCGGCCAGCAGCCGCTCCCACTGCGGCTCCAGCAGCTCCAGCGCCGCCTGGACCGAGCGGCGCGGCGCGGGCAGGTCATAGAGCCGCTCCAGCACCGCGTGGACCACCGTGCCGCGCACCGCCGCCTGCGACGGCTTCTCGGGGAGCTGGTCGATCACCCGGAAGCGGTAGAGCAGGGGACAGGTCATGAAATCGCCCGCCCGGGACGGGGAGAGAGCTCCGATGATCACCGGCTCGGTCAACGTCATGCACCGCACTCTAGGTCAAGACGCCGACAGAATAACCTTCGCGGAACCAGGATCACGTGATCCGGCGCGTAGCATCAAGGCAGCAACAGCACGTATTGGACGAGGAGTGCGGTGAGCGAGCAGAGCCCGCGGCAGGAGTTCTCCGGACTACGCATGGGCAGACCCTTCGGCATTCCGGTGTACGTCTCCTGGACGTGGTTCCTGGTGGCGGGCTTCATCACCGTGATGTTCGGGCCACAGATGCGGCAGATGCTGCCGTACCTGGACGAGTTCGCCGCCTACGGAGTCGCGTTCGTCTTCGCGGTCCTCCTCTACGTCTCCGTGCTGCTGCACGAGCTGGCGCACAGCGTGCTCGCCAAGGCCTACGGCCTGCCCGTCCGCCGCATCACCCTCTACCTCCTGGGCGGCGTCTCCGAGATCGAGAAGGAACCGCCCACCCCCGGCAAGGAGTTCACGGTCGCCGCCGCGGGGCCCGCGCTGTCGCTCGCGCTGGCCGGCCTCGGCGGGCTCGCCGACCTCTTCCTCATCAACGACGGCGGCATCCTCGAGGTGCTCACCTGGCAGCTGTGGTTCGCCAACCTCATCGTCGGCGTCTTCAACCTGCTGCCGGGGCTGCCGCTCGACGGCGGCAGGATGCTGCGCGCCGGCGTGTGGAAGCTGGCGGGCAACCCCGGCTCGGGCACCGTCGTGGCCGCCTGGGGCGGGCGGGTGCTGGCCGTGGCGCTCGTGGCCTTCCCGCTGGTGACCGCGCTGACCAGCGAGCGCGACTTCGACTTCGCCGACCTGGTGTGGCCGCTGGTGCTGGCCTCGTTCATCTGGATGGGAGCAAGCCAGTCGCTGCGCGTCGCCAAGATCCGGGCCCGGATCCCGCAGGTCAACGCCCGTACGCTGGCCCGCAGGGCGATCCCCGTCACCGCCGAGACACCGCTCTCCGAGGCGCTGCGCCAGGCCGGCGAGCAGCGGGCGGGCGCCATGGTCGTCGTCGACCACGAGGGCAGGCCGGTGGCCATCGTGCACGAGGCGGCCGTCCAGGCCACCCCCGAGCACCGCCGCCCCTGGGTCAACGTCGGCTCGCTGGCCAAGTCGCTCGAGCGCACCATGATCCTGGGCGCCGACCTGGCGGGCGAGGCGCTCATCGAGGCCATGCGCGACGCCCCCGGCAGCGAATACCTGCTCGTCGAGCCCGGCGGCGAGATCTACGGGGTGCTCGCCACCGCCGATGTGAACAAGGTTTTCATCGGCGTCTGATTTGTCCCACTCGTTTAAGCGGCGGCCCATCGATAGGGTCGTGTCCAGCAGTTTCGCGCCGGCCGCCGCCGGTCCCCATGCGATTTCTGCGATGCGACGACTGGCCGATAGTGTTCTGTTTGGCCAAACTTGCACAGTTAAGAGGTTTGTTGCGGCCCACCGGTTCATCGAATCGAGACGACGGGGCCGCGACACGGCCTCCGCGTCTGGGTATGCGTATGGCTGGTGGCCAGCACGGCAGTGCGGGGTGCCGTAACATCGCCGGCTTCCGGGGAGGAGAGTTGAGTGACCGAGCGCAGCGAGGGCACCGATGAGCGCAGCACGGTCGTCTTGAGGGAGGACGCATGACCGCCCATGGATTCGGAGTGGTGCGTCCGCTTCCTGGAAACGGGCTCGTCGCCTACACCGGCGGCCTGCTGCTGGTGTGCGACTCGGCCGAGTCCGCCGCCGACGCGCTGCTCGAAGCGCTGCGCGAGACGGCCGAATCAGGCGGCGACGGCCGCGCCCTGGCCCGCCGCGCCGCGCAGGTGCTGGCGGCCAACATGGCGGGCGACCCGGCCGCCTGCGCCGTCGCGGGCCCCGTCGGCGACGGCGTCGCCGTCCTCGTCAGCGGCTCCGCCTCCGCCACCGTCACCACTCCTGGCGGCGACACGCGGCTGGCCGGCAGCGACTCCCTGACCTGGGCCGACCGCCTCGTCACCGGCCCCGTCGACCGCGTCGAGCTCAGCCTGCCCGGCGCCGGCAGCCCCCACCACGCCGTCCGCTTCGACGGCGGCGTCGTCCACGGCGGCGGCCTCATCGGCGACCTCACCGACCAGCCCGCCCCGCAGCCGCCGGCCCCGGCCAGGATGCTGACCAGCGAAATGCCGGCCACCGGCCTGCACATGGAGCCCGACCTCATCCAGCCGCCCGCCCAGCAGCCGCCGCCCGCCCCGCCGGAGCCGGTGCAGCAGCCCGCCGAGCAGCGGCCCCCCTACCCGCTGGCCGACCAGCCCCCGCTCACGCCTGGGCCGCAGTCGGGCCCCCAGCCCGCCCACTCGGGTCCCCAGCCCGTCCACCCGGCCCCCGAGCCGCCGCCCTACCAGCCCGAGCCCTCCTACCAGCCCGAGCCCTCCTACCAGCAGCAGGATTCCGGCTACCACGAGCCGCCCGCCTACCTCACCCCTCCCGAGCCGCCCTACCCGCCGGCGCAGGAGCAGCAGCAGTTCCCCACCTACGACGAGCCGCAGCCCTCCGGCAACGGCTCGGGCGACCACCCGGTGCCCCAGCACATGGGCCCGCCCGACCACTACGACCAGCCCGCGCCGCCCGTGCTCGGCCCGCCCGACCAGTTCGACCACCCGGGCCCGCCGCAGCAGGAGCAGCCCGAGCAGGGCGACCGGCCGATGGTCTACGGCGTCGACTGCAAGAACGACCACTTCAACGACCCGCGCGTGCCCTACTGCGCGGTCTGCGGCATCGCCCTCGTCCAGCGCACCCTCGTCCCCTACAAGGGCCCGCGCCCCTCGCTCGGCGTCCTCATCCTCGACGACGGCACCGCGCTGCCCCTCGAGAGCGACTACCTGCTCGGCCGCGACCCCGAGCGCGCCCCCGAAGTGGCCGGCGGCAGCGCCAGGCCCGCCAAGGTGACGAGCCCCGACGGCTCGGTCTCCCGGCGCCACCTGCGCGTCGCCCTCGACGGCTGGGACGTCAACCTGGTCGACCTGGGCTCCGTCAACGGCACCCAGATCCAGCCGCCCGGCGACCCCAACTTCTACGACATCCCGCCCAACGAACCCGTCACCATCGCGCCGGGCACCACCGTCCGCGTCGGCGTCTCCCGCACCCTGCGCTTTGAGGCCCACCGCGGCTGACCCCCCGTTCCCAACGCCGAGGCGCCCGCCCCTCCGGACTCGTTCCGGAGGGACGGGCGCCTCGCGTTGGGTCGAGGTGCGGGCGGAGCCGCGTGCCGTCGAGGCGGCCTGCTGTCAGGACCGGGTGGGTTCGAGGAACTCCGAGAAGCCGCGGAGGCGGACCTGGAGACGGCGCTGGGTGGCCGAGCAGTCCAGGTGGACCGCCAGCGGGCCCCGTACTCCTGCGGTGGCGCGGAGGCCGGGGCGCAGGCGTTCCTCAGGCAGGCCGTCTCTGCGGGCGATGAGCAGGCCCAGCTCGTAGCGGCTCACGGCCTCGGGGCCCGCCACGTGGTGGACGCCCGGCAGGTCGCGCCCGGCGAGCTCCAGCAGGGCCGCCGCCAGGTCCGCGACGTGGACGGGGCAGCGTACGTCGTCCGTGAACAGCACGCCCGAGGCCGAGCCGGTCGCCAGCGCGCGCACGAACGTCTCCTGGGCCGAGCCGCCGCCACCGACGATCAGGGACGTCCTGACGATCGCCGCCCCCGGCACCAGGGCCCGCACGGCGGTCTCTGCCGCCGCCTTGGCCGCCCCGTACGGGTTGACCGGGTCGGGCGGGCACGTCTCGTCATAGGAGGGGGCGTCCCCGGAGAAGACGGCGTCGCTGGAGACGTGCACCAGCCGGCCACCCGAGCGGGCGACCGCCGCCGCCACGTGCGCCGCCCCGTCCGCCGTGGTGGCCCAGTCACCCGACCGGTACGCCGCGTTGATCGTCACATCGGGACGGAACCCGCCGACCACCTCCGCCACGGCCGCCCGCGACCGCACATCCACAGGGAACCACTCGGCCGGCCCGGCCCCGCCGCCCGCCGGACCGCTGAAGCGGGTCGCCCCCACCACGTGGCCCAGCCCGGCGCACAGCCGGACCAGCTCGCCGCCCAGGAACCCGCTGCCACCCACGATCAGCACCCTCATGAGCGGCCACGCTACAACCTCCTCAGGAGGAGGCCGGATCCCCGGCGCGGTCGGGGATCCGGCTGCCCGCGGGGAGCGGCGGAATGACCGGCGAAATCCACAACTCCCGGAAATTCGAATTACTCTCTCCATCCGGCCCAATAGGGACATCTTTCCTTACGGGCACGCGATCACCGGCCCCCTCCACGGGGAAAAGCACCCTGGGACCGGTCGTCCCGATCCTCGCGATCCGGCCTGTCCCGAAGCAGCCGGGGATCAGCGGGGGGATCACTGCGGGGGATCACTGCGGGGGATCAGAGCGGGGGATCAGAGCGGAGGATCAGAGCGGAGAAGGCCGGAAGGCCCGTACGCCGCGCAACAGCCGCACCGCCGCCTCCATCCCGCTCGCCGCCTCCAGAGCCCGGCCCGCCGCCGTCGCGTACCGGCTCAGCAGATGCTCGTCGGCGTCGCAGAACTCCCGCCCCGCGACCCACACGAACGCGTGATCCCGCGCCGACACCGGCACGGACGCCGCCAGGAAACCGGGCTCGCCCACCGACTCGTCCCTGGCCAGGCGCAGCGCCTGCCGGGAGGTGGCCAGCTCCTTCAGCACGCCCGACTCGCGCAGCCACGCCCGCACGCGCAGCGGGTCGCCGGGCGGGCCGTGCACGTGGACGCAGCACGCGTCCTGCCGCAGCGGGTCCACGCGGACGAACCCCGCGTACGCGGTGCCCGCGACCGCGGCGGCGGCACGCGCCAGCCGATCGATCAGATCCGTGAGCTCCACGCCGGAGAACACGGTGATGAGTTCACGCACGGCGACATCGACACGGTTGTATGGCATCGCGGTGATCCCTCGAGGCGGGAGGGGGCGAGCTCGCGCAGCCCGTTCGCACGAAACTCACCTGCGGGTGCCCTGACTATCGCCCCCGACGCGGCTCTTGACCAGCCTCTAACAGGAAATCGGGATTTTTGCTCACTCGTGACGCTCGTCCCGTCACGGAGGCCCCATCCGTCCCCGAATCGGCGCGGCCGACGGCCCTCGCCGGCCGCGCCTCATCGCCGCTCAGCACCCGGAGCGGACGACCGCCCAGTAGACGTCGTCGGCCCGCGTCCCGTCCCGCTTCGGCAGCAACTCCCGGTGCAGCCCCTCCCGCTGAAACCCGGCCCGCTCCAGCACCGCGTGCGAGGCCGTGTTCATGGCGTCGGTGCCGGCCACGATCCGGTGCAGCGGCGTCGCCGCGAACGCCCAATCGACCAGCAGCCGCACGGCCCGCGTCATGAACCCGCGCCCGCGGAACTCCGGCACCAGCGAGTAGCCGATCATCGCCTGCCCCAGCGCCGGCGTGACCTGCATGAGCTGCAGATGCCCCGCGAAGGCGTCGGAGGCGGCGTCCCTGATCGCCAGCTCGATGCGCTGCCCCGACCGCCACCAGTAGGCGGTGTAGCGGCAGCGCCGCTCGTCGTCCTCCAGCGAGGTCGGCGGCCCCACCGAGAAGGCGGACACGCTCGGCTCGGCCATCATCCGGTGGAAGTCGCCCGCGTCGCCCGGTCCCATCGGCGCGAGCCGCACCACGCCGTCGCTCAGCTCACCGCCGGGAAAGAACGGCAGGTACGGCTCAGTGCCCGCCACCCCCTCGCCCCGCAGCCTGGCGAACGTCACGACGTCGGCCCACCGCCCGTCACGCAGCCGCACCGCGTCACGCCGCCGGCCCTCCTCGACGAACCCGGCACGGTAGGCCATCCGCAGCGCCGGCACGTTCTCCACCTCGGCCTGCACCTCGACCCTGCGCACCCCGTGGTCGAACAGCCAGTCGGTCACCGCCCGCACCGCCGTCGCCGCCACGCCGCCGCCCCGGGCCCGCGGCGCCACCAGGCAGCCCAGCCCGGACGTCTCGTAGTGGTCGGGCGGGCTCGCCCAGACGCCGCCGGCGTAGCGGCCGTCGCGGACGATCGCGTACGCCGCACCGCCGTCCTCCCACCGCACCGCCGCCCGCTTGACCTCCGCCAGCGCCTCCTCCACGGCGTACGGCCGGGGCAGCCACGGCAGGAACCGCCCCGTCACCGCGTCGCCGCACGCCTCGGCGATCGCCGCCGCGTCCGCTTCCACAGGGGGACGCAGGATGAGCGGGCCGGTGGAGATCACGTCGCGAGGGAGCATCCCCCATAGATATCGTGCGTCCTGACGCGCCCGAAAGCCCTATAACCTTGCCGCCATGGGTTTCCGCAGGCATGGGCCTTTCCAGGCAGGGGATCAGGTGCAGCTCACCGACCCCAAGAACAAGCGCCACACGATCACGCTCAAAGAGGACGGCGTCTTCCACACCCACAAGGGCGCCATCCCCCACAGCGACCTGATCGGGCAGCCCGAGGGCTCCGTGGTGCGCTCGTCCGGCGGCACCCAATACCTCGCCTTCCGCCATCTGCTGCAGGACTACACGCTCGCGATGCCGCGCGGCGCGGCGGTCATCTACCCCAAGGACGCCTCGATGATCGTCGGCATGGCCGACGTCTTCCCCGGCGCCCGCGTCATCGAGGCCGGCGTCGGCTCCGGCGCGCTGACCTGCTTCCTGCTGCGCGCGGTCGGCCCCGACGGCCACGTCACCTCCTACGAGCGCCGCGAGGAGTTCGCCGACGTGGCGCGCAAGAACGTCGAGAAGTTCTACGGCGGCCCGATGGACGACAACTGGCGCCTGGTCGTGGGCGACCTCGTGGCCTCCATCGACGAGGCCGACGTCGACCGCGTCATCCTCGACATGCTGGCCCCGTGGGAGTGCGTCGACGCCGCCGCCAAGGCCCTCACGCCGGGCGGCGTGATCTGCTGCTACGTCGCCACGACCACGCAGATGTCCAAGACGGTCGAGGCCATTCGCGATCACGGGTGTTTCACCGAGCCGCATGCGTGGGAGACCCTGGTTCGCGACTGGCACGTCGAAGGGCTCGCCGTACGGCCTGATCACCGCATGATCGGCCACACCGGGTTCCTCGTCTCCGCCCGCCGCATGGCCGACGGCGTGACCCCGCCGCCGCGCCGCCGCCGACCGAAGGGGACGACTGAAGAACTATGACAATTTGGCCACGAGGGCGCGTTGGTGCGTGACACGGGAACAGATCGTCGTGTTCCTATGCTGGGAGTATTAAACGCACTATTGGGGATTATTCGCCGAATACTGAATGTCACTCTACGAACACTGCCCGGCCAGGTTACGGAGGGGCCCGAGATAGGTAAGGTCCTTAGTAGTCGCCCTCGACTGGGAAGGAGGTGACGGGGCGTGGCAGCTCGCGATGATGCTGAGGCTCGAGCCGCGCAGCGCGAACGGGAGGTCGCTGATCTTTCAACACAGGTCTCCTTCCTCCAGGAGGAGATCACCGCGCTGAGGCGGAAGCTGGCCGAGTCACCCCGTCAGGCCAGGGTCCTCGAAGAACGTCTCCATGAGGCACAGGCGAATCTCGCGGCCGTGACAGGCCAGAACGAGCGCCTGGTCGCCACACTCAAGGAGGCCCGGGACCAGATCGTCGCTCTCAAGGAGGAGGTCGACCGGCTGGCGCAGCCGCCATCCGGCTTCGGCACCTTCCTCGAGGCCAGAGAAGACGGCACGATCGAGGTGTTCACCGGCGGCCGCAAGCTCCGGGTGAACGTCAGCCCGTCCGTCGACGTCGACTCGCTGCGGCGTGGCCAGGAGGTCATGCTCAACGAGGCGCTCAACGTGGTCGAAGCCCTCGGCTACGAAGAGGTCGGCGAGATCGTGATGCTCAAAGAACTGCTCGACGAGGGCAAGCGGGCCCTGGTCATCTCGCACGCCGACGAAGAGCGCGTCGTGCGACTGGCCGAGTCGCTCGTCGGCCAGCCCATCAGGGCCGGCGACTCGCTCCTGCTCGAACCTCGCTCCGGCTACGTCTACGAGCGCATACCCAAGTCCGAAGTCGAAGAGCTCGTGCTCGAAGAGGTCCCCGACATCTCCTACGAGGAGATCGGCGGCCTCATGCGGCAGATCGAGCAGATCAGGGACGCCATCGAGCTGCCCTACCTGCACTCCGACCTGTTCCGCGAGCACAAGCTCCGTCCCCCGAAGGGCGTGCTGCTCTACGGCCCGCCCGGATGCGGCAAGACGCTCATCGCCAAGGCCGTCGCCAACTCCCTGGCCAAGCAGGTCGCGGAGAAGACCGGCCAGTCCGGCAAGAGCTTCTTCCTCAACATCAAGGGCCCGGAACTGCTCAACAAGTACGTCGGCGAGACCGAGCGGCACATCCGCCTGGTCTTCCAGCGGGCCCGCGAAAAGGCCTCAGAGGGCACCCCGGTGATCGTGTTCTTCGACGAGATGGACTCGATCTTCCGCACCCGAGGCTCCGGCGTGTCCTCCGACGTGGAGAACACCATCGTCCCTCAGCTGCTGTCGGAGATCGACGGCGTCGAGGGCCTGGAGAACGTCATCGTCATCGGCGCCTCCAACCGCGAGGACATGATCGACCCGGCGATCCTGCGGCCCGGCCGCCTGGACGTCAAGATCAAGATCGAGCGGCCCGACGCCGAGGCGGCCAAGGACATCTTCTCGAAGTACCTCGTCTCCGACCTGCCTCTGCACCCCGACGACCTCGCGGAGCACTCCGGCTCCCGCGAGGCCACCATCCAGGGGATGATCCAGAGCGTGGTCGAACGCATGTACACCGAGAGCGAGGAGAACCGCTTCCTCGAGGTGACCTACGCCAACGGCGACAAGGAAGTCCTCTACTTCAAGGACTTCAACTCCGGCGCGATGATCCAGAACATCGTCGACCGGGGCAAGAAGATGGCCATCAAGCAGTTCCTCGAAACCGGCCAGAAGGGCCTGCGGGTGCAGCACCTGCTCACGGCCTGCGTGGACGAGTTCTCCGAGAACGAGGACCTGCCCAACACCACCAACCCCGACGACTGGGCCCGCATCTCCGGCAAGAAGGGCGAGCGGATCGTCTACATCCGCACGCTGGTCTCCGGCAAGCAGGGCACAGAAGCCGGCCGGTCCATCGACACCGTCGCCAACACCGGCCAATACCTGTAGAACCTCTCGGACGGCAGGGCCGCGCGGCCACCACCGCGCGGCCCTGCCGCATGTTCCCGCCCTGCTCGCGACTCGCGCTGCTCGCGACTCTGCTGCCTGTGACGCGACCGCCCGCCCACGGCGGGGCTGTCCTCGCCGAGGGGGGAGCGGTGGGCCATTTCGGACAGGTCGTAGCGCCTCGGACGCGACGCAGGTTTCGGACCTGCCGGTGGGTTTCGGACCGCGCCCAGCCCTCACGCGTGTCCCGTACGTCCAGGAAGGACGGAAACGTCCGTCCATGCGGCGCGCCGACACGAGCCGATACGCATGCACGCCACCCCCGACAGGCGCACACTGGCCCTGTGACCACGCTCAAACGGGTAGACGTGCACGTCGAAGGCATCGTCCAGGGGGTGGGCTTCCGCCCGTTCGTCCACTCGCTCGCCAACCGCCTGGGCCTGTCGGGCCGGGTGCGGGGCGACGTCACCGGCGTGCACATCGAAGTCGAGGGCGCCTGCCAAGGCGTCGAGGACTTCCTCACCGCACTCGAACGCGACGCCCCCGCCCTGTCCGAGATCGAACGCGTCACCGTCGTCAGCGGCGAACCCGCAGGCCACCACGGCTTCACCATCGCCACGACCGACCCCGCCAGGCCCCGCGCCGCCGCCACCCTCGCCGACACCGCCACCTGCGACGACTGCCTGCGCGAACTGACCGACCCCAACGACCGCCGCCACCGCTACCCCTTCACCGGCTGCGCGAACTGCGGCCCCCGCCTCAGCATCACCCGAGCCCTGCCGGGCGACCGGCCCCACACCACCATGGCGCCCTTCACCATGTGCGCCGACTGCGCCCGCGAACACGACGACCCCGCGAGCCGCCGCCACCACGACCCCGCAGCCTGCTGCCCCGCCTGCGGCCCCACCCTGACGCTGCGCGACCCGCGCGGCACCGAACTGTGCGGCGACCCCATCGCCTGCGCCGCCGCCCTCCTGCGCGTCGGCCGCGTCGTCGCCGTCAAAGGGCTCGGCGGCTACCACCTCGCCGTCGCCGCCACCGGCGAACGGGCCGCCGCCACCCTGCGCGGCCGCAAGCACCGGGCGGAGGAGCCGTTCACCGTCATGGCCGCCGACCTCGCCCAGGCCCGGCAGTACTGCGACCTCGACGACACCGCCGCCGCCCTCCTCACCGGCCCCGCCCGCCCCGTCGTGCTGCTACCCCTCCGCCCAGACGCCCCCATCGCCCCCTCAGCCGCCCCACCCGTCGCCTCGTCGGCTGTGCCCGGGGTCGCGTCCGCTGGCGCGCCGGGACGCCGCACGCTCGGGATCGCCCTCCCCGCCACGCCGCTGTACCACCTCCTGCTCGCCGAACTCGGCGCGCCCCTGGCGCTCACCGGCGGCGACGTCGCGGGGGAGCCCCTCGCGTACGAGGACGCCGACGCGCTCACCCGGCTGTCCGGCATCGCCGACGCCTTCCTCACCCACGACCGCGCCATTCACAGCCGCGCCGACGACACCGTCCTGCGCCCCATCGCCGGGGAGATCACCGTGCTGCGCCGGGGTCGCGGCCACGCCCCGGAACCCATCACCCTGCGCCGCCCCGCCCCACGCCCCGTCCTCGCCTGCGGCGCCACCGTCGCCGGCACCTTCTGCCTGCTGCAAGGGCGCCGCGCCCACCTCTCCCAGCACCTCGGCGACCTCGACGACCACGACACCCTGCGCACCTTCGCCGCGACCATCGACCACTACCAGGCCCTGCTCGGCATCCACCCCGAGATCGTCGCCCACGACGCGCACCCCGGCCACCTCGCCACCCGCCACGCCCTGGAGCTCACCGGCGTCGACCACGTCGCCGTCCAGCACCACCACGCCCACGTCGCCGCCTGCCTGGCCGACAACGGCGACCTCGGCCCCGTCATCGGCGTCGTCCTCGACGGGCTCGGCCACGGCCCCGACGGCACCCTGTGGGGCGGGGAGTTCCTGCGCGCCGACCTCACCGGCTACCAGCGCCTCGCCCACCTCGCCCCGGTGCCCATGCCGGGCGGGCCCGCCGCCGCCCGCCGCCCCTGGCGCATGGCCGCCGCCTACCTGCGCGACCACCCCTGCAGCCCCGACCTGCGCGACCGGCTCGCCGGCGCACTCCAGCAGGCCGGCACCGGCCAGGAAGCGCCGCTCACGTCCAGCGCGGGCCACCTGTTCGACGCCGTCGCCGCCCTGCTCGGCCTGCTCGGCACCATCACGTACGAGGGGCAAGCCGCGGCCGAACTCGAACAGCTCACCGACCCGGGCGAAACCGGCGCCTACCCGGCCGCCCTGCGACAGACCGCCGGGCTTGTGGCCGCAGGGCCATCCCCGGCCGGGCCGACCGCCGCTGAAACGACCCCCGGCGGGCTGACCGCCGCGGGGCTGACCGCCGCTGAGCAGGCCCGTGCTGAGCAGGCCCATGCTGCGCCGGCCCCCGTCGGCGGTCTCCTCGTCCTGGAGGCGGCCGATCTCGTGCGGGCCGCCGCCGACGACCTCACCGCCGGCACCGACCCCGCCGTCATCGCCGGACGCTTCCACAACGGGCTCGCCGCCGCCGTCACCCGCACCTGCGCCGCCCTCAGGCAGGCCACCGGCCTCACCGCCGTCGCGCTCACCGGCGCGCTCTTCCAGAACGCGCTCCTGCTCGAACGCACCCTGCAGCGGCTGCGGGCGGCCGGGTTCCGGGTCCTGCGGCACGTACGCGTGCCACCCGGCGACGGCGGGCTCAGCCTCGGCC
>NZ_JBEXLH010000081.1:0-33624 GCF_040609855.1 Nonomuraea sp. NPDC004580
CCATGGAATTCACCGTTCACGACACCCTGACCCCGATGGCGTCCCTGCTGGAGCAGCCGCTCTCGCACCGGCCTGACGCGCTGCGGGAGCCGACGTCGCGGACCGCGTGGCCGGCGCCCAGGCCGACGTCCTCGACCGCGCGGCCGACGCCCCTCGTGAGGTGCTCGAGGAGCTGCGGGTTGGTGTCGATGGTCTGCAGGACCCGGTCGATGATGCGGGCCACGTTGTCCAGCCGGACCTTCAGCAGCGCCTGCGCCTCCACCCCCTTGATGGTGAGGTTGACGCTGCCGAGGAAGACGTCCGCGCCGACGTTCAGCTTGAGCAGGTCGAGCACCTCGGCCTGGAGCGACACCCTGGCCCGCAGGTCCTGGACGTCGAGGGTGATCTCGTCCACCTTGACCTCGGGCACGTCGAGGTAGACGTCCGGGTCGGTGGTGACCCTGGCCTCCTCGGCGCCCTCGGACATGCTCTGCTCCCCGTCAGTCGAGACAGGGGTACCCGCTCATCCGCCGGGTGTGCCGGGCTTGTGGAGACGTGACCGGGTTTTGAGCGTCACGCGGGGCCACGCGGCGTCAGGCGGGCGGCATGGGGGCGGCATGGGGGCGGCAGCTCGCCCGAGCCGCGCGGCACCAGCTCGATCGGCACCTTGACCCTGCGGCCCGTGCGCGAGGGGTTGAGCAGCAGGTCCACGGCGGCCCTGGCGAGCCGCGCGGTGTCGTAGCGGACCACGGTGACGCCCGGGTTGAACACTCCGGCCAGCGCGAAGTCGTCGAACCCCACGTATGCGGGCCGCTCGGGCCGCTCGCGCAGCGCCTGGAGGATGCCGATCGCGGCCCGGTTGTTGGTGGCGAAGAACGCGGTGGGCGGGTCGGCGAGGTCGAGCAGCCTGGCGACCTCGCGGGCCACCCGGGCGGGGTCGTACACCGCGTGCACCACGAGCGTCTCGTCGGCGGGGACCCCGGCGGCGGCCAGCGCCGTACGGTGACCGGCGGCCCGGTCGTGCACCGAGCTGATGTCCTCGTCGTCGGAGATGAGCGCGATCCTGCGATGGCCGTGGGCCAGCAGGTGCTCGGTGGCGACCTGACCGCCCCGCACGTCGTCGAGCAGCACCGCGTCGGCGGTCGCCAGGCCGGGCGGCACCCGGTCCACGAACACCGTGGTGAGCCCGGCGTGCCTGGCCAGCCAGCCGTGGTCGGCGGCCGACGGCACGACGATGAGGGAGTCGACGCCGCGGGCGTACATCGACTCGATGAGCATGCGCTCCTTGTCGGCGCTCTCCTCGTACGAGCCGAACACGACGAGCGCCTCGTGCTCGGCCGCGGCGGCCTCCACGGCGGCGGCCAGGCGGCCGTAGAACTCGTTGGAGATGTTCTCCATGACCAGCCCCAGCGTCAGCATGGAGGCGCCCCTGGCGAGCCGGGCGGCGGCCTCGTTGCGGCGGTAGCCGAGCGCGTCGATGGCGGCCTGCACCCGCTGCTGCAGGGAGGCCCGCACGTGCGGCTCCTGGTTGACGACCCGGGAGACGGTCTTCAGGCTCACCCCCGCGTGCCGCGCGACGTCGGCCATGGTGGGCTTGCGCGTGGCGGCCTCCTGACCGTCGTTCAGCGAGACCACGAGGTCGCCGTTCTCCCGCGCTGTCATAGTGTGCCCCCATGGATGACGAATGGATCTGTGGCCGGTTGGGTGAGGACGAGCCTTGGGTGCTGGGCGCGGTCAACCCGCCGGTGTTCGAGAACTCGCTGTTCACGTTCGAGACGGCGGAGGAGCTGGGCGCGGCCGTCAAGGACGAGGACGAGCGTTACGTCTACTGGCGGGGGACCAACCCGACGGTGGATCTCGCCCAGCGTAAGCTCGCGGCGCTGGAGCGGGGAGAGCGCGCGAAGTGTTTCGGCTCGGGCATGGGCGCGATCTCGGCGACCATCTCCTCGCTCGTGTCGGCCGGCGATCACGTGCTGGTGCTGGGTGCGGTCTATGGGCCCACCACGCAGTTCCTGCGCTATCTGGAGAAGTTCGGGGTGTCGCATACGCACGTCGACGACCTCGCGGCAGGTGATAGCGCTATCAGGCCCAGCACCCGAATACTGTACTTCGAGTCGCCGTCGTACATGGCCTACCAGGTCGTGGACATCGCGGAGGTGACGGCCTGGGCGCGCGAGCGCGGGCTGCTGACGGTGATGGACAACACCTGGTCCACGCCGCTGTTCCAGAAGCCGCTGACGATGGGGGTGGACCTCGTCGTGCACTCGCTGTCGAAGTACGTCGGCGGGCACAGCGACCTCGTGGGCGGTGTCGTGGTCGGACCGTCGCGGCTGGTCAGACCGCTGGCGTTGCAGGAGTACCAGCTCTACGGGGCCGCGATGTCGCCGCACGACGCGGCCAAGGTGATCAAGGGCCTGCGTACGCTGCCGGTGCGGATGGCGGCGCACCAGGAGCGCGGGCTGGCGGTGGCGGCGTTCCTTGAGGGCCATCCCGCGGTGCGCGAGGTGAACCACCCGGGCCTGCCGTCACATCCCGGGCACGCGATCGCGCTGCGGCAGATGTCGGGCTTCTCCAGCCTGTTCAGCCTCGTGCTGGACACCGAGTCGCGGGAGCAGGTCGGCAGGTTCATCAACCAGTTGCGGCAGTTCCGGATCGGGGTGTCGTGGGGCGGATTCGAGAGCCTGGTGAACGCGCCCGCGCTGACCACCGAGGAGAGCGTCCGCGTCACGATGGGCATCCCCGTCGGCCTCGTCCGCCTGTCCGTCGGCCTGGAGCCCGCGGACGCCCTGATCAAGGATCTCGGTCTGGCGCTGGAGGGCATGTCCGCCTAACGTGAAGGACAGCAACGTGATTGACAGCGCTGTCTGCCCTTCGCGGGAGGCTCGTCGTGAGAAATCCCCTCCTAGCGGCTACGGTCGCCGCCACGCTCGTCCTGGCCGGGTGCGGCTCCTCCTCCCGATCCTCCGGGTCCGGGGGAGAGGTGCGGCTCCGGATGATCGAGAGCCTGACCAGTCCAGAACGTACGAAGCTCATCAAGTCCCTCCTCGACGGCTTCGAGCAGGCCAACCCCGGTGTCACTGTCGAGCTCGTCTCCCCGCCGCTCGACAGCGCCGACCAGAAGATCACCCAGATCCTGCAGACCAAGAAGGACCTGGACGTGCTGGAGGTGCGCGACCACACCGCCAAGTCCTTCTCCAACAACGGCTGGCTGGCCGAGCTGCCCACGACCGGCTGGGCCGGCTGGGCGAACCTGACCGAGCTGGCCCAGAAGAAGGCGGTCGAGGTGGGCGGCAAGGCGTACCTCATCCCGTACGGCTTCTACCAGCGCACGCTGTTCTACCGCACCGACCGCGGCCTGACGCGGCCACCCGCCACCTGGCAGGAGCTGTACGAGGCCGGCAGGGCCCAGACCACCGGCGACCGCTACGGCTACTCCTTCCGCGGCGGCAAGGGCGGCGCCGACTACGCGGTGATGATGATCAGCGCGTACAACGGCGAGGCGCTCGACCCGGAGAAGTCGTTCTTCCTCAAGGACAAGCGGACGATCTTCGCCACGCCCGAGGCGGCGCAGGCGCTCGACCTGTTCGTCAAGATCTACCGTGAGGCGTCGCCGCCCGACTCCGTGGCCTGGGGCTTCCCCGAGATGGTGCAGGGCTTCACCTCGGGCGTCACCGGCATGCTCATCCAGGACCCCGAGGTCATCAAGACGGTCGAGGAGAGCGGCCTGACGAATTGGGCCACCGCCCCGATCCCGAAGGGCCCCACCGGGTACGCCTTCCAGCCCGTCGGCTACGCCGGCTGGGGCGTCACCTCCTTCAGCGCGCACCCGGAGCAGGCGGTCAAGCTGGTGCAGTACCTGTCGGAGGCGGAGCAGAGCATCGCCTTCGCCAAGGGCAACTCGCTGATTCCGATCTCGAAGCAGGCCCAGAGCGACCCGCGGTTCTCGCAGGGAGCGTGGAAGGCGTACCTGGAGGCGCAGCAGGACCCCAAGCAGGTGATCACGATCAGGCCGGTGGACTATCCGGGCTGGAGCCGGTTCCTGGTCGACTCCGACCGTGACGTGCAGGCCCTGATCACCGGCAAGAGGAGCACGGCCGAGGTGCTGAAGGCCTGGGACGCGTTCTGGGCCGGCCAGGCCAAGAAGGTCTCTTGAGGACGTTCACCGTCCGGCGGGCCCGGTTCATCGCGCTGTGCCTGCTGCCGGGCGTGGTGTTCGTCGCGCTGTTCACGTACTACCCGATGATCAGGGGCGCGGTCATCGCGTTCCAGCGGTACTCGCTGTTCGACCTGACCGCGACCCCGTTCACCGGCCTGGAGAACTTCCGCGCGGTGCTGGCGGAGGAGCGGTTCTGGACGGCGCTGCGCAACACCGGCACGTGGGTGGCGGTCTCGCTGTTCTTCCAGTTCTTCCTCGGCTTCGGCCTGGCGCTGCTGCTGCGCGGGCACTTCCGGGGGCGCGGGCTCTACCAGGCGTGGGTGTTCTTCCCGTGGGCGATGTCGGGGTTCCTGATCGGGCTGCTGTGGCGGTGGTTGTTCAACGGCCAGTTCGGCGTGATCAACGACCTGCTGCTCAAGGCGGGGATCATCGACGAGCGCATCGGGTTCCTCGCCACGCCCGGCTGGGCGATGACGTCGGTGATCGTGGCCAACATCTGGTACGGCGTCACGTTCTTCGCCATCATGATCATGGCCGCGCTGCAGTCGGTGCCGGGCGAGCTCTACGAGGCCGCGGCCGTGGACGGCGCCTCGCGGTGGCGGCGGTTCTGGCACGTGACGCTGCCGCACATCAGGCCCACCCTGGCGCTGATCGTGCTGCTGCGGATCATCTGGATACTCAACTTCCCCGACCTGATCTACTCCATGACCGGCGGCGGCCCGGCCGGCAGCACCGACATCGTCACCACGTTCCTCATCCAGCAGGTGATCGGCGGCGACTACGGCAGGGCGGGCGCGGTCGGCCTGCTCGTGCTGGGGCTGCTGCTGGCGTTCAGCGTGTTCTACCTCAACGCCACGAGATTCGAGAAGGCCCGATGAACGCGCGCACCCCGCTGCGGCGCCTCGCCACGGCCGCCAAGGTGCTCGTGCTGGGCGTCTGGCTGCTGATCACGTTGTTCCCGCTGTACTGGATCGTCGTCACCTCGCTCAAGCCGCAGCCGGAGATCTTCTCGGTGCCGCTGCGCTACTGGCCGTCGAAGGTGACGTTCGAGCACTACGAGGAGCTGTTCTCGTTCGCCGACTTCGGCACCTACCTGCTCAACTCGCTGCTGGTGTCGATCGTCTCCGCCGGGGTGGTGACGGCGATCGGCGTGCTCGGCGGCTACACGCTGGCCCGCTTCGCCTTTCCTGGGCGAGGGGCGCTGATGCTGGCGTTCCTGGTCACCCAGATGATCCCGCTGTTCATCGCGCTCGGGCCGCTCTACCTGCTGATGTCCGACCTCGACCTGCTCAACCGGCTGGCCGGGCTGATGCTGGTGTACGTCGCCATGCTGGTGCCGTTCTCGACGATCATCATGCGCGGCTTCTACGAGCGGGTGCCGGTGGCGCTGGAGGAGGCGGCCCAGGTGGACGGCGCCTCGCGGCTCGTGGCCATGGTGCGCGTGGTGATCCCGGTCATGCTGCCCGGCATCGCCGCGACGTTCATCTTCGCGTTCGTGCAGTGCTGGAACGAGCTGTTCCTCGCGATCACGTTCATCGACAGCGAGGACGCCAAGACGATCCCGGTCGCCATGAACTCCTTCATCACCCAGTACGACATCGACTGGGGCTCGATGGCGGCCGCCACCGTCGTCTCGGTGCTGCCGACGCTCGTGCTGTTCGCCGCCGTCCGCCGATACATCGTGGAGGGGCTGACGGCGGGGGCGGTGAAGGGATGATCGGCAAGGGGGTGAAAGGGATAACCGACCGCTCATCGCGCCAGACGGACCTTTCGCCGCAAGCCCGTTCCAACTAAGCGCGGTGCATCAGCGGCTCGCCGAACACCCCTCCCGGGCGTCTCCACGACGGGTAGGTTGCGCTCTTACGTTGGGCGTGATCCGCATCACAGTGGAGGTCTCGTGACGACACAAGAACATGACGCATCGGTCTATGAGCAAGTGCAGGAGAGCAGTGAGTTCCAGGACCTGAAGCGGCGCTTCCGCCGCTGGACGTTCCCCATGACCGTGGCGTTCCTCGTCTGGTACCTGCTGTACGTGGTGCTGTCGGGGTGGGCGCGCGACTTCATGGGCATCAAGTTGTTCGGCGAGATCAACGTCGGGCTGATCTTCGGGTTGCTGCAGTTCGTGTCGACCTTCCTCATCGCGTGGGCCTACTCCAGGCACGCCGAGAAGCAGCTCGACCCGATCGCTGACAAGCTGCGGCACGAGGTGGAGGAGAAGACTCAGTGAGCTCGACGACCCTGGGGATGATCCTCTTCCTCGCCTTCGTGGCCGCCACCCTGGCGATCACCGTCTGGGCGAGCCGCCAGACCAAGACGGCCGCCGACTACTACGCGGGCGGCCGGTCATTCAGCGGCGTGCAGAACGGCCTGGCGATCGGCGGTGACTACATGTCGGCCGCCTCGTTCCTCGGCATCGCCGGCATCATCGCCCTGTCCGGATATGACGGGTTCCTCTACTCGATCGGCTTCCTCGTCGCCTGGCTGGTGGCGCTGCTGCTGGTGGCCGAGCTGATGCGGAACTCCGGCAAGTTCACCATGGCCGACGTGCTGGCCTTCCGGATGAGCCCGCGGCCCGTCCGCACGGCGGCGGGCGTCTCCACCATCGTGGTCAGCATCTTCTACCTCCTGGCCCAGATGGTCGGCGCGGGCGCGCTGGTCGGCCTGCTGCTCGGCATCACCGGCGAGGCCGGCAAGGCGTGGACGATCATCGGCGTCGGCGCCCTCATGATCGTGTACGTCGTCTTCGGCGGCATGAAGGGCACCACCTGGGTCCAGATCGTCAAGGCCGTGCTGCTGATGAGCGGCGCCGCGCTGGTGACGCTGCTGGTGCTCGGCAAGTTCGGCTTCAACCTCTCGGCGCTGCTCGGCCAGGCCGCCACCACCAGCGGCCCCTCGGGCAACCCCGGCAACTTCCTGATCCCCGGCCTGAAGTACGGCACCGACGCGCAGGGACTGGCCGGCAAGATCGACCTCATCAGCCTGGGCCTGGCGCTGGTGCTCGGCACCGCGGGCCTGCCGCACATCCTCATCCGCTTCTACACCGTGCCCACCGCCAAGGACGCCCGCAAGTCGGTGCTCTGGGGCATCGGCATCATCGGCGTCTTCTACCTGCTCACCCTGGTCCTCGGCTTCGGCGCGGCGGCCCTGGTCGGCAAGGACGCGATCGCCGCGGGTGACGCGGCGGGCAACACCGCGGCGCCCATGCTGGCACAGCGCATCGGTGAGGAGATCTTCGGCTCCGTCGGCGGCACGATCCTGCTGGCGCTGATCGGGGCCGTGGCGTTCGCCACGATCCTGGCCGTGGTGGCCGGTCTGACGCTGGCCTCCTCCTCCAGCTTCTCGCACGACCTGTACGCGCACGTCTTCAAGCGCGGCCAGGTCAGCGAGCGGCAGGAGGTCGTCGTGGCCCGCATCTCCGCTTTCGTCATCGGCGCCATCGCGATCGGCCTGGGCATCCTCGCCCAGGGCCAGAACGTGGCGTTCCTGGTGGCGCTGGCGTTCGCGGTGGCGGCGTCGGGCAACCTGCCGGCGATCCTCTACAGCCTGTTCTGGAAGAGGTTCAACACCGCCGGCGCGGTCTCGGCCATCTACGGTGGTCTGGTCTCCGCCCTGCTGCTGGTCATCTTCTCGCCGGTGGTCTCCGGCAGCAAGACGGCGCTGTTCCCGGGGGCCGACTTCGCCTGGTTCCCGCTGAGCAACCCCGGCATCGTCTCGATCCCGCTGGGCTTCCTGTGCGGCTGGATCGGCACGGTCCTCAGCAAGGAGTACAACGCCGCCAAGTACGCCGAGATCGAGGTCCGCTCGCTCACCGGCGTCGGCGCGGAGAAGGCGAGCACGCACTGATCCGGGGCTGACCCCCGTACGGGGCTTCCTCCCAGAAGGGCGCCCGACCCCCTGCCCCAGGGCGCCTGCACCAGAGGGCCCGGCCGATCGCTTCGGCCGGGCCCTCGCGCGTGTACGCGATCGCCGACGGGGAAGGGGCTGTGGTCGTTCCCGACAGGTGTCCCAGTGGGGCGTCCCACACCCTTGGAGTTGTTAACGTCACCGAAACGCAGTGGATGGAGTGGTTGACGGGATTTCAGCGGTATGGGTACGTTCTCAGATGTGTGAACGTTGCCACACTGGCCTGGCGCCACGTGGCCGTCATCAGCATGCCTGATGCCCCGCTTGATCAGTGTGGAGGCGAAACCCCCAATGAGAACCCCACTTGTCCGCTGGTCCGTCCTGTCCGTGTCGCTCGCGCTGGCGCTCACGTCGTGTGCCAAGGGCACCGGTGGAGCGGCCGACCCGACGCCGTCAGCCGGCCAGTACAACCCCAGTGCCTCCTATCAGGGCACGATCTCGGCCATGGGCTTCGGCGCGACCGACGAGATCGGGACCACCCGCGTCGATCTGGCCAAGAAGGCGCTCGGCGGCGCCGACGTGAAGCTGATCGAGGGTGACCTGGACATCCAGCAGTTCCTGTCCTCGGTTGCGGCCGGCGACCCGCCGGACATCATCTACGCCAACCGCGACCAGATCGGCACTTTCGCCTCACGTGGTGCGATCATCCCCCTGACCGCCTGCATCCAGGGCGAGCAGATCGACACCTCGATGTACAACCCGAACGCCCTCGCCCAGGTGACCTTCGGCGACGAGATCTGGGCCATTCCCGAGTTCAACCAGGTCCAGATCACGATGGCCAACGCCGACCTGCTCAAGGAGGCCGGCCTGACCATCGACGACGTCAACGGCTCCAGCTGGGAGAAGATCACCGCCGCGACCAAGAAACTGGTCAAGGCGCCCGGCGGCAAGCTCAAGGTGATCGGCTACGACAGCAAACTGCCGGAGTTCCTGCCGCTGTGGGCCAAGTCGCTCGGCGCCGACCTGCTCTCGGCCGACGGCAGGACCGCCCAGCTCAACAGCCCCGAGGTGGTGAAGGCGCTGCAGTTCGCCGTCTCCGTCTACGACGTGCAGGGCGGCTTCGCCAAGGTCAAGGCCGTGCGGGACTCGGCCGACTTCTTCGGCAAGGGCAACCAGTACGCCAAGAACGCCCTCGGCGCCATGCCGATGGAGCAGTGGTACGTCAACGTGCTCAACGACGTCTCGCCCAAGGCGCCGCTGGCCTTCGACACCTTCCGCACCCCGGAGGGCAAGGCGCTGGCCTACTCGTCGGGCTCGTCGTGGGCCATCCCCAAGGGCGCCAAGAACCCCGGCGCGGCCTGCCGCTTCGCCAAGTCGATGACCCTGGTCGACACCTGGAAGGCCGCCGCCCAGGCCCGCCTCGACAAGCGCAAGGACGAGGGCAAGCCGTTCACCGGCATCCTCACCGGCAACGTCAAGGCCGACGCCGAGATCGAGAAGATGCTCACCTCCGGCGGCGCCACCTGGGACGCCGGCGTCAAGGCGTTCTACGAGGCCAACAAGAACACCTTCAGCCTCCCCGCCAACCCGGCCGACAAGGAGTTCAAGGACGCCTGGCAGAACGCCGTGAACCGGGTGCTCAACGGCCAGGACGAGCCGCAGGCCGCCCTCGACAAGGCCCAGCAGGACGCCCAGGCGGCACTGGACAAGGCATGGGCCGGCTGGACGAAGCGTACGAACTGAGATGTCCCCTTCCAATACCCGAACACCACGGCGGTCACCACGGCGGTCACCACGGCGGTCACCACGGTGGCGCAGCGCGCGCTTCCTGGAGACCAGGGCGGCGCTGCTGTTCATCAGCCCCTGGATCATCGGCTTCGTCGTCTTCACCGCGTGGCCCGTCATCAACAGCGCCTACCTGTCGCTGACCGACTACGACGTCATCAACGACCCGAACTACGTCGGCTTCGACAACTACGTGCAGCTCTTCGAGGACCCGAAGGTCGGCCTGGCGCTGTGGAACACGTTCGTGTTCGCCGTGCTGTCGGTGCCGACCCACCTCGTCGTCGCACTGGGGCTGGCGCTGCTGCTCAACAGCGCCAGCAAGGCCACCGGCTTCTTCCGCACGGCGTTCTTCCTGCCGAAGATGACGCCGCCGGTCGCGATCGGCATCCTGCTGCTGCTGCTGTTCAACGGCCAGGACGGCCTGATCAACGCCTTCCTCGGCGTCTTCGGCATCGACGGCCCGGCGTGGACCACCGACCCGAACTGGGTCAAGCCGGCCCTGGTGCTGATGAACCTGTGGACGGTCGGCTCCTCCGTGGTCATCATCCTGGCCGCGCTGCGCGGCGTCCCGCAGGAGCTGTACGACTCCGCCCTCGTGGACGGCGCCGGCTGGTGGAAGCGGCTGCTGCGGATCACCGTGCCGATGATCAGCCCCACGCTGTTCTTCCTGTTCATCGTGGACAGCATCAACGCCCTGCAGTCGTTCACCGAGGCGTACACCGCCTTCTTCGGCGCCGGCAACACCACCTACAGCAACGACGCCGCGCTGTTCTACGCGATCTACCTGTTCCAGCAGGCCTTCGAGTTCCTGCACATGGGGTACGCCTCCGCGCTCGCCTGGCTGCTGTTCATCGTCATCATGGCGATCACGGCCGTGCAGATCGTGGTGACCAGGCGCTACGTCCACTACGAGGGGGGTAACCCATGAGGCGCGCCGCGAAGATCCTGACCTGGGTCGCGCTGGGCGCGTTCACCGTCGCGTTCATCTACCCGTTCATCTGGCTGCTCAGCGCGTCCTTCAAGCCGCGCAGCGAGGTCTTCGACAACCGGCTCATCCCCGAGACGTTCACCTTCGACAACTACATCCAGGTGTGGCAGGAGGCCCCGCTCGGCCTCTGGATGGCCAACACGCTGCTGGTGACGGTGCTGGCGGCGGTGGCCGTGACGGTCACCAGCGCGATGGTGGCCTGGGGGTTCGCCTACTTCCGCTTCCCCGGCAGGAACGCGTTGTTCGGCGTGGTGCTGGCGACGATGATGCTGCCCGGCGCGGTCACGATGATCCCGGTCTTCCTCATCTGGAACTCGCTCGGCGCGGTCGGCACGCTGACGCCGCTGTGGGCCCAGAACCTGTTCGGCAGCGCCTTCTACATCTTCCTGCTGCGGCAGTTCTTCATGGGCCTGCCGCGCGAGCCGTTCGAGGCGGCCAAGATCGACGGCGCGAACAACTGGAAGATCTTCACCCGCATCGCCCTGCCCTTGTGCAAGCCGGCGGTCGTCGTGACCCTGCTGTTCGAGTTCCAGGCCGCCTGGACCGACCTCATGCGGCCGCTCATCTACCTGCGCGACTCCGAGACCTTCACCGTGCCGCGCGGGCTGAAGGCGCTGCTCGACCAGTTCGGGTTCGGCGGTGAGTGGCACTGGGAGATCGTCATGACGGCCAGCGTCATCACCACCATTCCGATGATCATCCTGTTCTTCCTCGGCCAGAAGCACTTCATCAAGGGCATCGCGACGACGGGAAGCAAGGGATGAGCTTTCCCACCGGATTCCTCTGGGGCGCGGGCACCTCGGCGTACCAGATCGAGGGACATCACGGCCGGGGCGAGTCGGTGTGGGACGCCTTCTGCCGCCGCCCCGGCGCGATCGAGGGCGGCGGCGACGGCTCGCGGGCCTGCGACTCGTACCTGCGCTGGCGCGAGGACATCGAGCTGATCAAGGAGCTGGGCCTGACCGCCTACCGCTTCTCGACCGGCTGGTCCCGCGTCATGCCCGACGGCACGCACCCCGACCCGAAGGCGCTCGACCATTACGAGCGGTTCACCGACGCGCTGCTGGCGGCGGGCGTCGAGCCGGTGCTGACGCTCAACCACTGGGACATGCCGGCCGGGCTGAGCTGGGCGGACCGCTCTTCCGTCAACGCTTTCACCGCGTACGCGCAGGCCGTCGCCGATCGCCTGGCCGACCGCGTCACCTGGTGGATCACCCAGAACGAGCCCTGGATCATCGCGCTGCTCGGCTACCAGCTCGGCCTGCACGCGCCCGGCGTCGCCGACCTCGGCACCGCCGTCAAGGCCGGGCACCACCTGCTGCTCGGCCACGGCGCCGCCGCCGACGTGCTGCACGCCCACCCGGGCGTCAAGGCCGGCTGCGCGCTCAGCCTCTTCCCCTGCGACCCCGCGACGGACAGTGACGAGGACCGCGCGGCGGCCGCCGGCTCCGACGGCTACGTCAACCGGTGGTACCTCGACCCGCTGCTCGGCGACGGCTACCCCGCCGACATGCGCGAGCACTGGGAACGGGCGCTCGGCCACGGCCTCGACTTCATCGCCGACGGAGACGAGGCCGCCATCGGCGGGCGCAGCGACTACCTCGGCATCAACTACTACACGCGCCGCGTCATGGCCGCCGCGCCGCCGGGCCCGTTCCCCTGGAAGGTGGTCGGCCCGAGCGGCGACGTCGCGCGGACCGACGAGGGCTGGGAGATCAACCCCGGCGCGCTGCGCGACCTGCTCATCGGCCTGTCCCGCCGCTTCCCCGGCGTCCCCCTCATGATCACCGAGAACGGCGGGGTCTTCGGCGACGCCCCCACCCACGACGGCCGGGTCCATGACAACCGGCGCATCGCCTACCTGCGCGACCACGTCGCAGCCGTCGCCGCCGCCATCGACGCGGGCGCCGACGTGCGCGGCTACCTGCACTGGTCGCTCATGGACAACTTCGAGTGGGCCCTGGGCTACCGGCCCAGGTTCGGGCTCGTGCACGTCGACTACGCGAGCGGCGTGCGTACCATCAAGGACTCCGGGCGCTACTACGCCCGGCTCATCGCGGCGGGCGGCACGGCGCCCGCCACACCCAGGATCGAGGCTTTCGGCTAACCCATGCGGATCACCACCACGGACACCGCCCACTACGTGGACAGTGGCCACTACCGCCTGACCGTCTCCCGCACCGACGCCAGCGCCGAGCTCGAAGGGTGGCTGTCGGTCAACCTGCTGGCCTCGGTCAACACCAGGGGCGGGCGCGACGAGACGTACGAGACGCTGCCGCCCGTGCTCGCGGAGCGCGACGGCGTGGCCGTCTTCGACTTCCCCCAGCGCACCACCGAGTGGCAGAGCAAGACGGTCCGGCTGACCTGCACGCCCGAGACCATCGCGGTCGAGGTGCGGGTCGAGGGCGACGGCGTGCTCAGCGACGTGACGCTGCTCGGCGGCCGGGCCGTGCTCAACACCAGGGCGGCCGGCACGTTCCGCTCCGGGGTGCACGCGCGCGGCGTGTTCAGCCCCACGCCCGCCCATCCGGTGAACGTGGTGCGGCCGGTGTCCGCGCCGGTCGCGCTGACCGTCGTCGGCGACGCCTCCCCGGGGCGGCTGCACGCGGTCTTCTCGCCGCCGCCGCTGGTGCTGGCCTTCTGCAAGGACGCGCCCGCCGGGCCGACCGCGGTGCCGGACGGGCCGTGGCTCGGCGCGTCCGTACGCGCCGGGATCGCCGGCCTGACCTTCACCGAGCTGACGTACGAGCCGCTCGACGGCGGCGCCCTGCTGCGCTTCGACTACGAGGGCCACACCGAGGTGCGCGGCTCCTGGACCTCGCCCGCCGTCGTGTTCCGCCTGGCCGGCTCGCCCTGGGAGGCGATCGGCCACCACCGCGCCGACCTCGTCGAGCACGGCCTGGCCCCGCAGGGCCCGGCGGGGGAGCGGGCCGCGTGGTGGAGCGAGCCGATCTTCTGCGGCTGGGGCGCCCAGTGCGCCAGGGCCGACGGCGTCTCGCCGGTCACGCTGTCCCGCCAGGACCTCTACGACGAGTGGCTGGGCAGGCTGGAGGAGCACGGCGTGGTGCCGGGCACGATCGTCGTCGACGACCGCTGGCAGCTCACCTACGGCGACCTGGAGACCGACGAGGACAAGTGGCCCGACCTGCGCGCGTGGATCGCCGCCAGGCACGCCCGCGGGCAGCGCGTGCTGCTGTGGTGGCGGGCCTGGTCGGCCGACGGCCTGCCGGTCGAGGAGTGCGTGACCGACGCGGGCGGCCGGGCCGTGGCCGCCGACCCGTCGAACCCCGCCTACCGGGAGCGGGTCCGCGCCATCATGGAGCGCCTCCTCGGCGACCTCGACGCCGACGGGTTCAAGATCGACTTCACGCAGTGGTCGCCGAGCGGCTCCCACCTGAAGAAGTACGGCTCCACCTGGGGCATCGCCCTCCTCCACGAGCTGCTGGCCACCATGTACGACGCCGCCAAGCAGGTCAAACCCGACGCCCTCATGATCACCCACACCCCGCACCCGGCCTTCGCCGACGTCAGCGACATGATCAGGCTCAACGACGTGCTGGAGGTCGACGCGGCCGGCGACCCCGTGCCCGCCGTCGACCAGCTCCGCTACCGCCACGCCGTCGCCGCGGCCGCCATGCCGGACCACCTCATCGACACCGACCAGTGGCCGATGCCGAGCAGGGCCGACTGGCTCGCCTACGCCGAGGCGCAGCCCGGGCTGGGCGTGCCCGCGCTCTACTACGTCGAGTCCATCGACAACAGCCGCGAGCCGATCACCGGCGACGACCTGCGGCGGATCGCCGGGTGGTGGCGGCGATGAGGCAGGCCGAGGTCGTTGTCTACGGCGCCACGTCGGCCGGCGTGTGCGCCGCCGTGGCCGCCGCCCGGCGCGGCCTGGACACCGTGCTGCTCGAACCCGGCAGGCACGTCGGCGGCATGACCTCCGGCGGGCTCGGCTACACCGACATCGGCGACGCCCGCGTGCTCGGCGGCATGGCGGCCGAGTTCCGCCAGGCCGTCGCCGACGCGTACGGGGTCGCGCCGGGCCACTACGCGGGCCCCGAGCCGCACGTCGCCGAGCGGATCTTCCTGTCCTGGCTGGAGCGGGCCGGGGTCGAGGTCGTCTTCGGCGCCGCCCTGCGCACCGTCGTCACCTCCGGCGAGCGGATCTTCTCCGCCGCCACCCTGCGCGGCGACTACGCGGGCGGCGTCTTCGTGGACGCGAGCTACGAGGGCGACCTGATGGCCGCCGCCGGGGTGAGCTACCGGGTCGGCCGCGAGGACAGGGCCCTGCACGGCGAGCGGTTCGCCGGGCGGCGCGAGGTCGTGCCCGGCATGCACAACTTCCCCCCGTACATCTCGCCGTTCCGCGCCGACGGCACGCTGCTGCCGCAGGTCGCCGACGGCCCCATGGCCGAGGTGGGCGAGGGCGACGGCGGCGTCATGTCGTACGGCTACCGCGTCTGCATGTCCACCGCGCCCGACCGCATCCCGTTCTCGCGACGGCCCGGCTACGACGACGAGCACTGGGAGCTCGGCCGCCGGCTCTTCCGCCACTGGCGCGAGCAGGGCGTCTCGCCGCGGGCCGGGCGGCTCGTCGGGCTTGAGCCGAACCTGCCGAACGGCAAGGCCGACGGCAACTCGCTCGGGCCGTTCTCGCTGAGCGTGCTCGACCGCTCCGCCTGGGCCTACCCCGACGCGGGGCCCGAGGAGCGCGAGCGCATCCGCCTGCACCACCTGCACCACGCCCAGGACCTGCTGTACTTCCTCTCGCACGACCCCGAGGTGCCCGCCGTGGTGCGGGCCGAGCTGGGCCGGTGGGGGCTGCCCGCCGACGAGTTCGCCGACACCGGGCACCTGCCGCACCAGCTCTACGTCCGCGAGGCGCGGCGCATGCTGGGCGAGGTGCACCTCACCGAGCACGACCTGGTCGAGGGGCGGCGGCGGCACGACGTGGTCGCCATGGGGTCGTACCACCTCGACATCCGCGAGGTGCAGCGGACCTGGCGCTGGGTCTACGAGCACCCCGAGCCTCTCCCCATGGTGGTGACCGAGGGCTACCTGTCGGTGGGGGTGGCGCCGTACCAGATCCCGTACCGGGCGCTGGTGCCGCGCAGGGAGGAGTGCGCGAACCTGGTCGTGCCGGTGTGCGTGTCGGCCTCGCACGTGGCGTTCTCCTCCATCCGGATGGAGGTCCAGTACCAGATGCTCGGCCACGCCGCCGGCCTCGCCGCCGGCCAGTCCGCGGGCACCGGCAAGGCGGTCCAGGACGTGGACGTCACCGCCCTCCAGGAGACCCTGAGAACCGCCGGCCAGGTCCTCTCCCTCTGACCCGCCCTCCACCTCCGGCCCGGTGCCTCCTCCTCGCTCCATCCCGACCCGCCCGCTCCGGTGACCCCGGAGCGGGCGTTCGTGTGTCAGGACGGCGTGCCGGCGCGGTTCAGGATCTGGCGGACGAAGGGCGGGATGACGCGGCGCAGGACGTTCGCCTCGTGGGCCTCGGCGCGGGTCAGCGCCTCGGTCACCTGGGCAGGCGTGCGGCCTTCGACGCCCTCCAGGAGGTCGAGGGCGGCCAGGCCGGCGGCGGCCATGTCGTGGGCGGCCGCCACCCAGCGGGCCAGCTCACGTGCCAGCGCACCCGGCGCGTCGGCGGGCAGCGTGGCCAGCCGGTCCAGCTCGGCCCGCAGCCGCTCACCGGCCCCGCCTTCCGGCGCGGCACCGCTGCCCGGCGCAGCCCCGCCTTCCGGCGCAGCCCCGCCTTCCGGCGCAGCCCCGCCTTCCGGCGCAGCCCCGTCTTCCAGGACGGCCTCGCACAGGGCGGTCAGTTCGGGACTTTGGTCGGCGCTCGGGGGCCAGGAGGAACAAGCCTCCACCAAAGGCAGCAGGTCGGTCGCGCCGGGCACCAGGCGTACCGCGCGCTCATGCGAGCGCGCCGGGTCGTACGCCGCCAGGTGCCAGGCGTAGTCGGCCACCGTGGTCAGCGCGATGCGGGAGGCCGCCGCCTCCACCATGGGGTTGGCGGTGATGCCTTCGAGGGGCACGCCGTCCAGCTCCGTCGAGCGCCCGGTCAGCGGCCCGAGGAAGACCCGGGCGAAGTCGAAGTCGTTGACGGGGAAGTTGTCCCACAACGCCACCCGATGCCCGTAGGAGGCCGCCGCGGCCCGCATGTCGTCGGCGGAGATCGCGCCCACGACGATGTCGGACCCGGTCCACCAGACCAGCACGTCGGCGGGCAGCTCGGCCGCCAGCCGGTCGCGGTAGGCCGAGCGCGCGGTGCCCGCGTAGTCGGTGGGCACCATGGTCAGCGGCCGGTCGGCGCCGTGGGGGGCGAGGAAGTGCTCGGCGAAGTCGCGGCACACCGCCGCGTGGGCGCTCGCGCTAGCGCCCTCAGCCGTGCCGAACACCGCCTTGTCGGGCTCGTGACCCAGCTCGGGCGGGATGTCGTCGAAGAGCAGCGCGTACTCCCTGACGCCGACCTCCCACACCTGCTCGGCCTTGGCGCGCAGCGCCGCCCGCTCGGCCGGGTCGCTGTGGACCATCGACAGTCCGGGGCTGAGTGCGAAGACGAACCTGACGTGCTGCGCCGCCGCCGCCGCGACCAGCTCGCCGAGCCTGGCCAGCTCCTCCTCCGGGTACGGCTCCCGCCACCGCTCCCGGTGGAAGGGGTCGTCCTTGGGCGCGTACACGTAGGTGTTGAGCTTGTGCCGCCCGGAGAAGCGCAGGTGCTCCATGCGCTCGGCGTGGCTCCACGGAGCGCCGTAGAAGCCCTCGATCGTGCCCCGGAGCGGCAGGTCGGGCCAGTCGCGCACGTCGCACTCCGGCACGCACCGCTCATGCGTCTCGCAGGGTGCGGCGGCCAGCGCGAGGAGGGTCTGCGCGCCGTAGAACGCCCCGGCAGGGTCGGCGCCGGTGATCAGCACGCCGGACGGCCCCGCGCTCAGCGTGTAGCCCTCGGGCGGCAACTCGGCGTCCAGGCGTACGTCGATGGTGAGGGAGGCGGCTGCCGCGTCGCCCAGGGCGGTGGTGAGGGCCGCGACGGCGCGTACGGCGGCGGGGTCGCCCGTGATCCGGCAGGCGTTCAGAACCAGATGTTCGCTACCGATGGTGGCCTTTTTCGGACAGGGAACAATCCACTCCAGGGCATCCATTGTGGGAACGATACCGGATAGACTCCTGGCCCGTGGGTATGGAAGTAACCGAAGTCACGCCCGGGGTGCTCCGCGTCGAGGACACCTGCAACGTCTACGTCATCAAGGCCCCGGGCGAGCCGGGAGAGCCGCGCACCGGCATCGCGATCGACTTCGGTTCCGGCCGGGTGCTCGACCTGCTGGGCGAGCTCGGCCTCGACCGCATCACCGATGTGCTGGTCACCCACCACCACCGCGACCAGGTGCAGGGGCTGCATCGGGCGGCCGGGGCGGGCGTCGCGATCCGCGTGCCGCCGGTCGAGCGCGACCTGTTCGACAAGGTCGACGAGCTGTGGTCGGGCCGCCAGATCTCCAACGACTACGACCTGCGCGACGACCGGTTCTCGCTGCTGGAGCCGGTCGAGATCACCAGTGTGGTGCCCGAATATCGGACGGCCCGATACGGCGGGGTGGACGTACGCGTGCTGCCCACCCCCGGCCACACGCCCGGCTCGGTCACGTACGTCGTCGGCAGGACGGCCTTCACCGGCGACCTGATCTACGCGCCCGGCAAGGTGTGGTCGCTGGCCGCCACCCAGTGGTCGTACACCGAGAACGAGGGCCCCGCCATGGTGGTCGTCAGCGCCGAGCTGCTCCAGCGCGAGGACCTCGACGTGCTGCTGCCCTCGCACGGCGACCCGATGAGCGACCCCGCCGACGCGCTGTCCAGGCTCTCGTCCGCCATGCAGCGGTACGTCGACTTCCGCCGCCCGCGCCCCTGGGACGTGCGCGGCCTGCTGGAGAACCCGTTCATCGAGGTCACGCCGCACCTGCTGATGAACAGGAGCAGCCAGTCCTACAGCTACGTGCTGCTGTCGGAGTCGGGCGCGGCCATGATCTTCGACTTCGGCTACGACATGTGCACGGGCCTCGTGAAGAGCACCGCGCGCGAGGCGCGGCGGCCCTGGCTGGCCTCGCTGCCCGCGCTGCGCGAGCACTACGGCGTCACCGCCGTCGAGGTGGCCGTGCCGACCCACTACCACGACGACCACGTGGCCGGCATGCCGCTGCTGCGCGACGTCGAGGGCACGGAGATCTGGGCACCTTCCCACATCGCGCCCGTCCTGGCCACGCCGCTCCACCACGACCTGCCGTGCACGTGGTTCGACCCCATCCCGGCCGACCGGGTGCTGGGGCTGGGGGAGAGCGTGCGGTGGCGGGAGTACGAGATCACGGTCCACGACCTGCCCGGGCACACGATGTTCGCGGCGGCGTACGCGTTCGAGGTGGACGGGCACCGGGTGCTGGTGACCGGCGACCAGCAGGACGGATTGGGCGTTCCGGGCGAACGACAGGAAATCCTGAATTTTCAGTACAAGAATAGGTTCCGGATCGAGGACTACCGGAAGAGCGCCGCGCTCTACCACCGGCTGCGCCCCGACCTCATGGTCAGCGGCCACTGGCGCCCCCGCTGGGTGGACGACGACTACCTGCACATGCTGACCGAACGAGGTGAGGAGCTGGTCGCGCTGCACCACGACCTGCTCCCGTCCGGGCGGTTGGATCTCGGTGCCGACGGGGTGCTGTGCCGCCTGACGCCGTACTATACGAGCGTCCCCGCGGGGGGCGAGATCACGCTGACGGCCACCGTGCGCAACCCGTGGCCGGACAAGGCCGTGGCCACCATCGAGCCTGTGGTGCCGCCCGGCTGGCTGCGCGAGCCCGGATCTTTGACGCTTAGGCTGCCCGGAGGGGGTATGGAGCAGGTGCATCTGCGGCTCGGCGCGCCCGCGGAGCCGCGCCGCCGCGTACGCCTGGCAGTCGATCTGACCATCGGCGACCTGCGCCTCGGACAGCACGCCGAGGCGCTGGTCGACGTGGTCGTGGAAGGGAACCGATGACCGTAGAACGGCGCAGCACCCCCGTCAGCCGTTCCCGCCGTCCCACGATCAAAGACGTCGCCGAGGCCGCGGGCGTCTCACGCTCCACCGTCTCCCGGGCGCTCACCGGGCGCGGCTACGCGGCCAGCGACGTACGCGAACGCGTGCTGCGCGCCGCCGAGGAGCTCGGCTACGTGCCCGACGTCATGGCCCGCACGCTCAAGCAGCAGGTCAGCCGGTCGGTCGGGGTGCTGGTGAGCGATCTGCGCAACCCGTTCTACGCCGAGCTGGCCGCCGGGGCCAGCAGCGCCGCCCGTGAGCGCGGCTACACCATGGTGCTGGCCGACACCAGCCTGTCCGGCGAGACCGAGAGCGAGGCCGCAGAGGCGCTCGTCGCGCTCAGGGTGGCCGGGGTGATCGTGACCCCCAACTCCTCCGCCGTGTCCACCTACCTGTCCTCCCACGGCATCCCGGTCGTCGAGGTGGACCGCCAGTTCGCGGCCGGCTCGACCGACGGGGTCGTGGTCGGCAACCGCGTCGGCGCCCGTACGGCCACCGCCCACCTCGTCAAGCTGGGCCACCGCCGCATCGCGCTGTTCATCGACGAGACCGACTGGACCACCGGCTACGAGCGCTACCAGGGCTACCTCGAGGCGCTGACGGCCGGGGGCATCACCGTCGACCCCGAACTGGTCGTCTCCTCCGGCTGGGACGTCGCCGACTCCCGCCGCCGGGCCCTCGACATGCTGAGCGGCCCCGACCGTCCCACCGCCGTGTTCGCCGCCAACAACGTGCTCGCCGAGGGCGTCTGGCGGGCCATCCGCGAACGCGGCCTCGCCGTGCCGAGCGACATCAGCCTGGTCGCCTTCGACGACGCGCCCTGGATGAGCATGGTCTCGCCCCAGGTCACCGCCGTCTCCCAGGACACCTTCAACCTGGGCGCGACGGCCGTGCGCCGGCTGCACGAACGCATCGAGATGCCCGAGTCCGACTCGGTCACCACGGTGCTGAACGTCCACCTCATCGAACGCGAATCCACCACCCACCCCCCGGCCCTCTGACGCCGCATCCACCTTCGCGACCCCTGCGTTCTGACATTTCTCCCGTGGCGTGCGTTGACCCGCGGGGAAAACTCGCCCTAGGATCCGATGTGGGAACGATGTCATAGACATGTGCGTCAGTCGTTCCCAGCCGGAGGCCCAATGGAGCACGATTTGCCCCCCGTTCTGTCGCTCGACATCGGCGGCACCAAACTCGCCGCGGGCGTGGTCACAGGCGATGGCCTGATCCACGGCTGGCAGCTCGCCCCCACCCACCGGGAGGAGGGGCCGCGAGCCGTCCTGACCAGGCTGTTCGACCTGGGCAGGAAGGCGATCGCGGAGGCCGGCCTGCCCGAGGTGGCCGCCGTGGGCATCTCCTGCGGCGGGCCGCTGAACACGGTGACCGGCGTGCTGGAGTGCCCGCCGCACCTCCCGGGCTGGGTCGACATCCCGATCTGCGCACTGGCCACGGAGGCGTACGGCCTCCCCGCGGTCCTTGAGAACGATGCCACGGCCGCCGCGCTGGGCGAGTTCCGTTACGGCGCTGGACGCGGCACCAGCACCATGCTCTACCTGACGATCTCCACGGGCGTCGGCGGCGGCTCGGTCATCGGCGGCCGGCTCCACCGCGGCGCGGCCGGCAACGGCGGCGAGCTGGGCCACGTCATGGTGCGCCCGGGCGGTCGCCGCTGCTCGTGCGGCCGGATGGGCTGCCTGGAGGCGTACGCGTCCGGCACCTCCATTGCCGAGCGCGCCAGGGAGGCGCTGG
Organism: Nonomuraea sp. NPDC004580; assembly: GCF_040609855.1. Lineage (NCBI taxonomy): Bacteria > Bacillati > Actinomycetota > Actinomycetes > Streptosporangiales > Streptosporangiaceae > Nonomuraea > Nonomuraea sp. NPDC004580. The sequence continues at coordinate 21,568 of NZ_JBEXLH010000081.1, forward strand.
CCGCCGGCCGCACCTCGTCCCTGTCCGCCATCGAACGACCGACCGCCGAGGACGTCTCCCGCGCCGCCGAGGCAGGCGACCCGCTCGCGGCCGAGATCTGGGACGAGACCACATGGGCTCTGGGCAGCGCGCTCACCGACCTGGTGAACGCGTTCGAGCCGGAGCTCGTCGTGCTCGGCGGCGGCGTCACCCGTTCCGGCGCCCGGCTCCTCGACCCCGTGGCCGCGGCGGTCGCCAGAGACGCCATGCCGCCGGCCGCCCGCAGCGCGCGCATCGAGCTCGCCACGCTCGGCGCCGGCGTGTGCGTGGTCGGCGCCGGCGCCGTCGCCCACGACCTCGTCACCGGCACCGCCCGCTGACGCGCACCCAAGGCGAAGGCCCCCCAGACGCAACCACAGGCCCTCGCTCCGACGGTGCCCGAACTGCACAGACCTAGCACCAGGAAAGACCAAATGCCCGACGTATCTCCCATGCCCGAGCTGCTGGCGCAGCACGTCGATGGCCATCTCGCCGCCGCGCGCGGCATGGCCGCGCTGCTGCCCGCCGTCGAAGCCACCGCGGACCTGCTCATCGAGACCTTCACCCGGGGCGGCACCCTCTACACGGTGGGCAACGGCGGCAGCGCGGCCGACGCCCAGCACCTGACCGGCGAGCTGATCGGCCACTACCGCCGCGACCGCCGCCCGCTGCCCGCCGTGACGCTCACCACCGACGCCACGGTCATGACCTGCATCGCCAACGACTACGTCTACGACGACGTCTTCGCCCGCCAGGTCCAGGCGCTGGCCAGGCGGGGCGACGTGGTGGCCGCCTTCACCACCAGCGGAAACTCCCCGAACGTGGTCGGCGCCCTGCAGGCCGCACAGACCAATGGGGCGGTGACGGTACTCTTCGGCGGCGGCGACGGTGGCAAGGCCGCCGCGTACGCCGACCACCTCCTCCTCGCCCCCAGCACCGAGACCCCGCGCATCCAGGAGATCCACACACTGATGCTGCACATGATCAGCGACAAGGTCGACGCTTGGGCGGCCGCATGACCAGGCGTCCCTCCAGGCCGCGTGCCCCCATGGCGAACGCGCCCTCCGGCGCCCAGCCGCGCGACCTGCCCCGGGCACCCCGTCCGGTGGCCACCCCGGGCCGCACCCTGCACATGATCGGCAACGCCCATCTCGACCCGGTGTGGCTGTGGCCGTGGCAGGAGGGCTACCAGGAGGCGCGGGCCACGTTCTGGTCGGCGATCCACCGCATGGACGAATACCCCGACTTCGTCTTCACCTGCGACCAGGTCGTGCTGCTCTCGTGGGTGGAGGAGTCCGACCCCGAGCTGTTCGCCAGGATCCAGGAGAAGGTGGCCGAGGGCCGCTGGGTGATGACCGGCGGCTGGTGGGTGGAGCCCGACTGCAACATGCCCTCGGGCGAGTCGTTCGTCCGCCAGGGCCTGTACGGCCAGCGCTACCTCAAGGAGAAGTTCGGCGTCACCGCCACGGTAGGCATGAACGTCGACCCGTTCGGCCACAACGCCATGCTGCCCGCCATCCTGCGCGGCCAGGGCATGGACTCCTACACCTTCCTGCGCCCCGGACCGCACGAGAGCGAGCTGCCCGGCACGATGTTCTGGTGGGAGGCGCCGGACGGCAGCCGCGTGCTGGCGTACCGCATCCCGTTCGAATACTGCAGCCCGCCCGGTGACGTCGGCGGCCAGACCGAGAAGGCGCTCGCCCAGCTCGACCGCTCGCTCGGCGACCTGATGATCTTCTACGGCGTGGGCAACCACGGCGGCGGCCCCACCAAGGCCAACATCGAGTCCATCCACCGCTACGACCGCATGGGCACGTACGGCGAACTGACCCTGTCCTCGCCGCGCCGCTACTTCGACGAGATGGTCAAGCGGCTCGGCGAGCAGGGCCTGGCCGAGCTGCCCGTGTGGCGCGACGACCTGCAGCACCACGCGGCCGGCTGCTACTCCTCGCACTCCGGCATCAAGGCGTGGCAGCGCCGCGCCCAGGCGGCGGTGCTGTCGGCCGAGCGGTGGGCGGCGATCGCCGGCCACGACGCCCGCGCCGACCTGGAGCGGGCCTGGAAGCAGGTGCTGTTCAACCAGTTCCACGACGTGCTGCCCGGCTCGGCCATCGAGCCCGCCTACGACGACGCCCGCGACCAGCTCGGCGAGGCCGTCGCCATCTCCAAGCGCATCATCACCAGGGCGCACAACGTGATCGCCCGCGACGTGCAGGTGCCCGAGGAGACCGGCACCCAGCCGGTGATCGTGTTCAACCCGCACCCGTGGCCGGTCAGCACCCGCGTCGAGCTGCAGTACGGCGTCGCGCCCAACGGCGTGCACGTCGTGGACGCGGACGGCGCGGACGTGCCGTGCCAGCGCACCCAGTCCGTGGCGACCACCGACGACAAGGGCCGCGGCGCCACCGTGTTCAAGGCCGAGCTGCCGCCGCTGGGCTACCGCCTCTACCGGCTGCGCCAGGGCCCCGGCATGAACCCCGGCGGCACCCTGCAGGCGTCGGAGCACCACCTCGAGAACGACGTGCTGCGCCTGGAGCTCGACCCGGTCACCGGCTGGCTGTCCAGCCTGGTCGACAAGCGCACCGGCGTGGACCTCGTGGCCGGCGCGTCCGGCGAGCACACGCAGATCTGCGAGGACCCCACCGACACGTGGGGCCACCGCGTCGTCTCCTACGACTGGCCGGGCCGGCCCATGGCCGTCACCGACATCGTGCTGCGCGAGCACGGGCCGCTGCGCGCCCGCATCCGCGTCGAGCGCGAGTGGGGCCGCTCCACCATGGCCGAGGAGTTCATCCTCGGCGCGGGTGACGACGACGCGGTCGAGGTGCGGGTCACGCTCGACTGGCGGGAGCAGGCGCACCTGATGAAGCTGCGCTTCCCGGTCGGCCTGGAGAGCCCGGTGGCGACGTACGAGATCCCGTTCGCCCACCTCACCAGGCCCATCGACGGGGCCGAGGAGCCGGCGCAGTCGTGGGTGGACCTGTCGGGCTCGGTCAACGGCACCCGTGCGGGCCTCGCCGTGGTCAACAACGCCAAGCACGGCTACGACGTCGCCCCTCCCGGGCCGGGCCGCAGCCACAGCATCGGCATCACCGCCGTGCGCAGCCCGGTCTACTCCTGGCACGACCCCCGGCTGCTCGACCCCGACGGCTTCTACTCCTTCCAGGACCAGGGCGTGCAGCGGTTCTCGTACCTGCTGGTGCCGCACGCCGGCGACTGGCGCGCGGCCGGGCTGACCCGGCGCGCGGCGCTGCTCGGCTCGCCGGTGCGGGCCATGCTGGAGAGCTTCCACGACGGTCTGCTGCCCGGCTCGCGCGGCTACCTGGACGACGGCGGCGGCCAGGTGATGGTCACCGCCGTCAAGCTGCACGAGGACGCGCCGCGCGACCTGGTGGTCAGGGCCGTCGAGACCACCGGCCGGCCCGGGACGGCGACGCTGAACATCCCGGTCGCCGGCATCCGGCTCACCGCCGACTTCGGCCCCAGCCAGATCCGCACGTTCCGCATCCCGCTGGACGACCCGATCTCGGCGGTGGAGACCGACCTGGTGGAACTGGAGACCCGCAAGGGCGCGTTCACCGTGGAGCCGTGGTGACGAGCGCTGCCGGCCCCGCCGGAGCGGCGGGGCCGCCGGCCCCGGGCGTCTCAAGCCTGATCGCCGTCCCCGATGGGGGAGAGGTGCGGGTCGAGGTGCTGGGTGCGGGGCCGTTCACGCTCGCGTACGGCTGGGGTGAGCGGCTGGCGAGCGGGCGGCGCGAGCTTCGGCTCGACGTCCGGTACGACGGCGCCGAGCCCGCCGCCGCGACCGTGCGCGTCAGCAGGTCGGTCCCGTCGCAGGACGAGCCGTGGTGGCTGATCCCCGGCCTGTTCTACGGCGAGAACCGGCCGGCGGCCTGCCACCGCGTCTTCCCCCGCTTCGAGCCGGGCGCCGACCGTCCCGACGAGATGGTCTCGGCGTCGTGGGGCTTCCGCGCCGACCGGGCCGCCACCCCCGCCGTCCTGGTGTGGGGCGACGACGGCGGCGCGGCGCTGATCGCCGACGAGGTCTCGCCGCTCGGCATCACCGGCCTGGAGCTCTCCTACGACGACGGGCGGGCGACGGCCGCGCTGCTGTTCCCATACCGGGAGCACCCGGTCACCTACTACGGCTCGGCGGACCCGCTCCCCGCCCAGGCCGCCACCCACGTCTGGCAGCCGGGCGACGCGCGCACGCTGACGCTCGCCACAGCGCCGCTGCCGGCCGACCGGCACGCGTACGCGCCGCTGCTGCGCGAGGACCGCGACCTGAGGCTGCCCGATGCGCCGATCGAGCCGTGGGAGGACGTCACCACCGCCGCCGACATCGCCGCCGAGGGCCTCTACCGCTGGCACTACGACCCCGACCCCGGCGTGCTGCTGGAGACCGTCGGGTTCGACAGGGAGGTGAGCGGCGGTGACGGTCAGCGGGTGGACCGGCAGGCCATGCACGTCGGCTGGGTGAGCGGCATCCCGTGGGCGGCGGCGCTCCTGGAGCACGGCCTGCGCACCGGACGTCCCGAGCACGTCGCCGCCGCCGAGCGCGTCATCGGCTTCATCTGCGCCAACCTGTCGCCGTCCGGGACGTTCTGGGGCACCTGGTACCGCAAGACCGGCTGGGCGCAGAGCTGGAGCCCGGTCAAGGGCGCCCTGCACGCGCGCACGCTCGGCGAGGCCACCCTGTTCCTGCTGCGCGCGCTGCGCCTGCGGCCGAACGCCGAGTGGGCGGCCGCCGCCCGCTCCAACCTGGACGTCATGGTCGCCCGCCAGCGCCCCGACGGCAACCTCGGCACCCTGCACCACGCCGTCACCGGAGAGGTGCTGTCGTGGTCGGGCGCGTCCGGCCTGACCTGGGTGGCCGCGCTCGCCGAGTCCGGCGACCCCGGCGACCTGCGGGCGGCCGAGCGGGCGGGGGAGTACTACGCCAGGTTCGCCGAGGACGAGTTCATCTACGGCGCGCCCGAGGACGTGGACCTCGCGCCCACCTCCGAGGACGGGTACGCGGCGGTGATGGCGTACATGGCGCTGCACCGGCGCACCGGCGCGGCCCGCTGGCTCGACCTCGCCCGCCGGGCCGCCGACTGGATGCTCACCTTCCGCTACACCTACAACGTGCGCTTCGGGCCGCGCACCCCGCTCGGCGTGTACGGCTTCGCCACCCGGGGCGCCGACCAGGCGTCGCCGTCCAACCAGCACCTGCACGCGTACGGGCTGGTGTGCACGGCGGAGCTGGCCGAGCTGTCGGAGGCGCTGGGGGATCCGTACTACGCGGAGCGGGCCCAGGAGACCCTCGACTGCTTCCGCCAGCTCCTCCCCGCGGCCGACGGCGACCTCAACGCCTACCGTGGCATGATCACCGAACGCTACTACCAGACGGACTGCTTCCAGCCGAAGGGCATGTACCTGACGCTGTCGCACGCCTGGAGCGCCGGAGTGCTGCTGCTGGCCTGCGAACAGGTCCTCGCCGCCAAGCCGGGTGACGCCTACCGCGCGACGCCCGCCTGACGCCGGCCGACCGGCGACCCCCCGACGCCCGCCCGACGCCCGATGTCCGCCCGGCGCCGGACGCCCACCCGACTCAGGGAGTCCGGCGCTCCCGGCCTCCGCTCGCTCGACGGTAGGGTTGGACTTCCGTTGAAGCTCTGACCCGGTGCCGCGCCGCATGGCGGTGCGGCACCGTCAAACGTGGCGAGGTGGCGTCGATGCCCGGTGGCCGACTGCGGCCGGTGGACCTGGCCCGGCGGCACGGCCTGTCCACGCAGGCGGTGCGCAACTACGAGGACGCCGGCATCCTGCCCCCGGCCGCCCGCACGGAGAGCGGCTACCGGGCCTACACCGAGCGCCACGCCCAGGCCCTGGCGGCGTTCATCGCGCTGATCCCCGCCCACGGCCACCGCACGGCCACCGCGATCATGCAGGCGGCCAACAGGGGCGAGACGGACGCGGCGCTGAAGCTGATCGACGAGAGCCACGCCCAGCTCCTCGACGACCGCCGCACCCTTCAGGCGGTGGAGGAGGCGCTGCGCGCGCTGGCGCCCGCCAAGCCGGTCGAGTCAGGGGTGACGTTCATCGGCCCGCTGGCCAGGAAGCTCGGCATCCGTCCCGCCACCCTGCGCAAGTGGGAGCGCGCGGGGCTGGTGCAGCCGGGCCGCGACCCGCGTACGGGCTACCGCGTCTACACGGGGGCCGACGTCCGCGACGCCCGCCTCGCCCACCAGCTCAGGCGCGGCGGCTACCTGCTGGAGCAGATCGCCCCGCTGATCGCCCAGGTCCGGGCGGCGGGCGGTCAGGAGCCGCTGGAGAGCGCCCTGCAGGAGTGGCGCGGCCGCCTCTCGGCCCGCGGCCGCGCGATGATCAAAGGCGCCGCCGCGCTCGACGCCTACCTGACCGGCCACCTGGAGAAACCCACCCGCTGAGCCCACCCACTGAGCCCACCCACTGAGCCCGCCCACTGAGCCCACCCGCGACGCGAACGGGCGGACGCAGCGGCCGGGTCCGCCGAGCGGGCCGGCGGAACGGGCCTGAACCAGGGGCCGACCGGGGCCGGTGGGGGCCGTCGGGGTAGGTCAGCTGCCGACCGGTTCGGCGCGGAGCCGGGCCGAGTGCTTGACCAGCGTGATCAGCACCTCACGGCTGGAGTCGCGCTTGCGCGCGTCGCACATGATGATCGGCACGTCGGGCCCGAGCTGCAGCGCGAGGCGCACCTCTTCCAGCTCGAACGTCGGCGCGCCCTCGAAGCAGTTGACCGCCACCACGAACGGCGTGCCCCGCCGCTCGAAGTAGTCGACCGAGGGGAAGCAGTCGGCGAGCCGCCGGGTGTCGGCCAGGATCACCGCGCCCAGCGAGCCCTCGGCCAGCTCGTCCCACACGAACCAGAACCGCTCCTGGCCGGGCGTGCCGAACAGGTACAGGACGTAGTCGTTGCCGAGCGTGATGCGGCCGAAGTCCATCGCCACGGTGGTGGTGCGCTTGGCCTCCACCGAGGTGAGGTCGTCGACGCCGATGCCGCGATCGGTCAGCACCTCCTCGGTGCGCAACGGCCGGGTCTCGGAGACCGCGCCCACCATCGTCGTCTTGCCCGCGCCGAAGCCGCCCGCGATCAGGATCTTGATCGCCGTCGGGAGGCGCGGACGCTCAGAGCGAGCGAAGGCCATCGAGCACCGCCCTGTACATCTTCATGTCGTGCATGTCCACCTCGGATCGGGGTTCCTGGGCAGAGACGAGTTCGCGATCGAACAGGTCACCGAGCAGCACCCGGATCGTGCCGGCCGGCAGATCCAGGTAGGCGGCGATCTCGGCGACGGACTTGGGCTCGCGGCAGAGCTGCAGGATGCGCAGGTGCTCGGGGTCCAGCCCGGCGTCGGGCCCGGGCGGCGGGCCCACCGCCAGGGCCATGGAGATCAGGTCGAACCTGCCGTGGGCAGGCTGGGTACGGCCACGGGTCACGACGTAGGGGCGGATGATCTCCGGATCCACCCAGTGTTCGTCCGTGGGCTCGCCGTCCGGGGCTCTCACCGGTCGCTCCTGGCGGCGGCCTCGGCGTTGCGGGCGCCGGAGGTGAGATATTGGCCCACCCGGGCGACCAGCATCGCCATCTCGTACGCCACCAGGCCGATGTCGGCGTGCTGCCCGCACAGGACGGCGAGGCAGGCCCGCTCACCGGCGGTCGTCACGATGAGGAACTGGCTCTTCCACTCGACGACCGTCTGCCTGACCTGGCCGCCTGAGATGTGGTCGGAGACGCCCTTGGCCAGGCTCTGGAGCCCGGAGGCGACGGCTGACAGGTGCTCGCCGTCGGTGCGCTGCAACGCGGCCGACGAGGCCATCAGCAGTCCGTCGGACGACAGCACGATGGCGTGCTCCGCATCCTTGATGCGGCCGACGAGGTCGTCGAGCAGCCAGTTGAGGTCGGTGCCCGCCGTGGGACTCATTCCTCACCTCCCGTGTGCTCATCCAGCATCTTGGCCGCGTCGGAGCGGCCGAGACGGGTGCCTGACTGCAGGGATCCCATCATCGCGCGGATCTCCTCCGGCGATCGCTCGTCATCGTCCTCCTCGATGTCGGGCTGCGTGGGGGTCTCGTCACGCAGCGCTGGCGCCAGGTTGGCCTGGGGCACCCGGAAGGGCAGCCCCGACGGTGTGAACTCGGTCACGGATTGCTGCTCCGGATCGGCCGGCGTTTCGGTCCGGGGTGGTTCTGCGGCGGGCGCGGGCTCGCGGACGGGCCTGCTCACGCGCTCGGGCCTGGCCACGGGCTCGGGCCTGCTCAGGGGCTCCGGCCTGGTCGCGGGCTCGGGCGCCTTGCGGGGCTCCTTGACCTCGCGCACGGGGGTGGGGGCCGCGAGCGGGGCGGCCGACCGCGCCGACTTGAGCGTGCGGACGTTCTCCGCCATCGGCCTGGCCGCCGTGGCGACGCCCGCCTCCCTGCCGCTCTCCCTGCCGCTCTCCCTGCCGTTCTCGCGCCCGGGTTGCCGGCGGGGCAGCCGCTCGCGGCCGTCGTCGCGGGGCTCGGGTGAGGGGTCGAGCTGGACGAGCTCCTGCGGCAGCAGCACCACGACGGTCGTGCCGCCGTACGGGGACGACTTGAGCACCACCTGGATGTCGTGCCGCTTGGCGAGCTGGCTGACCACGTAGAGGCCCAGCTGGGCGGTGCCGGAGAGGCGGAACTCCGGCGGGTCGGCGATGCGCTCGTTGGCCGCGTCGAGGTCCTCGGGCTTCATGCCGAGCCCGCGGTCCTCGATCTCGATGACGTAGCCGTTGGCCACGAGCTGGCCGCTGACCTGCACGTTGGTGTAGGGCGGCGAGAACGACACGGCGTTCTCGATCAGCTCGGCGAGCAGGTGGATGACGTCACCGACGGCCCGGCCGGCCAGCACCACGTCGCCCATGGGCATCAGCGAGACGCGGGTGTAGTCCTCGACCTCGGCCAGGGCGCCGCGGACGACGTCCACCATGGGGACCGAGCGGCGCCACGTACGGGCGGGGGACGAGCCGGACAGGACGATGAGGTTCTCGGCGTTGCGCCGCATCCGGATGGCCAGGTGGTCGAGCCGGAACAGCTCCTTCAGCTCCTCCGGGTCGGTCTCGCGGCGCTCCATCACGTCGAGGACGGTCAGCTGGCGGTGCACCAGGCCCTGCGTCCTGCGGGCCAGGCTGAGCAGGATGTCGCGGATGCTGCGGCGCAGCTCGGCCTGCTCGGCGGCGACGGCGATGGCGGTGCGCTGCACGGTGTTGAACGCCTGGCCCACCTGCCCGATCTCGTCGTCACCGAAGTCGAGCGCGGGGGCCTCTCTGGCGACGTCGACCTTCTCACCGCGGCCGATGCGCTCGACGACGCTCGGCAGGCGGTCGTCGGACAGCTCGTGCGCGGCGTCGCGCAGCTTCTGCAGCTGGGCGAACAGGGAACGCGCGGTGGTGATCGACAGGATGATCGAGGCGATGACCGCGATCAGGCCGAGACCACCGGCCAGGACCAGCCGGACGATGACGTTGACGGCGACCGGGACCGAGCGGTCGACCAGGCGGTCACCGGCGCCGAGGACCATCGTGTTGAGGTCGTTGAGCGCGCGGTCGGTGGCCTGGCGCCAGGTCGAGGCGCTGAACGGCACGCTGCCGGTGTCGGGGCCCTGCTCGGCGACGAGCGTCTCCAGGTTGCGCAGCCGGGTGAACGACTGGCCGTTGATGACCTTCTCGTACTCGCCCTGGTCGTAGTCCGACAGCTCGGCGCCGGCCTGGTCGGCCACCACCTTCCATGCGCCGGTCGTGGCGACGAACTGCGCGTGCTCGGAGGCCGAGAGCCGCCCGTTGACCAGCGCGCCGGACAGCAGCGCGTCCTCCTTGGAGATGATGTCGCGGGCCCGGCTCAGCGCGAGCAGGTTACGGATGTCACTGGCCAGGACCTTGTCGTCGAGCGTGGCCAGGGCGCCGTAGAGGTTGTAGATCGAGTCGATGACCTCGCTGTAGGCGTCGGTGGTCGACACCCGGTTCAGCCGGCCGGCATCGACGGCCTGGCGGGTCTGCTTGATCGTGTCGAGGCGGCGGAAGACCTCGTTGAGCCGCTCGGAGCTCTCCTCGTCGGTGGCCCAGCCGACGAGCGTGGCGGTGGCGGCTCCTTTGAAGGTGGCGAGCGTGCCGTCGGAGCGCTTGCGCTGGGCCTCGAGGTCCTTGCGGGAACGTGAGGTGGGATCGCTCAGGTGGACGGCCGAGATCCGGCGCTCCTTCTGCAACTCGACGAGCAGAGGCTCACTGGGATCGACCACGCTGTCATTGACCTGGGTGACCCACAGGAGGTTGACGCCCTCGCGTAGAGTGACCCATGCCGCGAAGACCCACAGCGCCACCAGGGAGAGTAGCAGAGCCGTGACTTTGGTCCGCAGTCTCGTATTGCGGAAGCCCATTTTACCCACCCTGAGAAAGTGTTAATCGAGTGCTGGCCACCAGCTCGCTCGGCGGTGGCAACGGTCGGTGTCGATCACGAAACTGTAGCGCAGGACAAAGTGCCCCTCAAGCAACTCCAAACCCTTTGCGCACAAATATCCGATTTTTGACAGATTTAGTCAGAAATAGTGCAAAATGGATATCCTGCGCGGGTGAGTGACCCTTCCTCCGCATACTTCGACATTCGCAACGACCTCGCGGATCGCCTGCTCAAAGCCTCCCATCAGCTCGCCGGGGTGCCCGAGCGCGACCGTGCGGCCGTTCTGGCGGCGGCGCTCGACGCCGTGCCGGAGGCCGACCGGTTGCTGCGCCCCCACACCACCCTGTTCGCCGACGGCGACAGCGCCTCCAGCAGGCTCGCCTTCAGCTGCCTGTCCGCCGCCGCCACCTTCCCCTCCGCCACCCGCGACCAGATCGCCGACCTGGGCGCGCTGACCGCGGTCCTGTTCGGCATGGACGATATCGCCGACAGCGTCGCAGGCGACTGGTCCGACGCCGACGTGGACGCGTTCTTCGGCCGCATCAAAGGCGTCCTGTCCGGCTCCGAGCCCAGCCCTGAGCCCGGCCCTGAGCCCGGCTCCGGGCCCGGTGGCGCCACTGGAGACGCCGGCCCGATGGCGGCCGCCCTGAGCGCGTGGCGGGCGTGGTGCGCGCGCTTCCGTGCCCACCCTGGCGCCGCCGCGCACACCCCCTCGCTGCTCGGGCAGCTCGACCTGGCCGGCACCGCCATGGCGCTGGAGCGCCGGTGGGCGATCGGCGGCGAGCCGTGGCCCGGCTACGACCGTTATCTCGCCAACGGCGGCCTGACCATCCTCTACCGCACCTGGTGGGCGGCCGCCCTGGGCGTCTGCGGCCCGGAGCCGGCCCGTACCGAGCACTGGGCCGCGATCGAGCCGGCCACCGCGCTCGGCGCGGAGTGCATGCGCCTGGCCAACGACCTCAGGACGTTCGAGCGCGAGCGGCGCGAGGGCAAGCCGAACTCCGTGCTCATCCTCGAACGCGCGGGGACGGGCACGGAGGCCGCCGTGGAGCGGGTGAGCGCGCACATCGCCGAGCTGAACGCCGCGTTCGACGCCGAGCTGCGGCGGCTGCCCGCCGAGCTGGCCGGCGTCGTCGAGGGACAGCGCAGGAGCGTCGCGTTCAACGGCGCCTGGTACATGGCCAGGGACACGCACGCCTACACCGTGCGCGAGCTGGCCGAGGACGCCAGGTCGGAGTCGCACGGCTAGGACACCACGGCCGTCCGCGTCGCCAGGTACGACGAGGCGATGATCGCCGCGCGGGTGATGGCGAACGGCGCGTAGAGGTCCTTGTCGTGCCAGAGCGGCGGGTGCTCGCCGCCCGTCGCGCCCGCCAGGTAGGCGAGCCCCCGGTCCGCCGCGGCGACGCGCCGCGGATCGGCCCGCCCCTCGGTCAGCAGCAGCACCTGCATGGCGTACGCGGTCTCCTCCGCGGTGCCCTCCCAGCGGCCCCACGACCCGTCGGGCCGCTGGGTGGCCAGCACCCACTCGGCCGCCTCCGCCACGGCCTCCGCCACGGCCTCCGCCACGGCCTCCACCACGGCCTCCGCCACGGCCGGCGCCGCGGC